>NZ_JACLZK010000001.1:1017132-1356177 GCF_014253065.1 Campylobacter massiliensis | reverse complement strand
CGATAGACCCGAAAATGATAGAAGAATTTGATAAAGAGATAGACTACTATAAGCAACATTGTTCAGATGAAAATTCTACGTTTAAAGATACCGAATCTTTTGTAAAATGGGCAAATGAAGAAAAAAGGCAATATGAAATAAGATGGTTTATATATAAAACCAAGAACGACCCGACCAAGGTGATTTACGTAGATAGCAACCAAAGTAAATCAGACTCAAACTCAAATTTGAAGTAAAATAATCGAGCCGCAAAGACGAAGCCAAAATATAAATTCGGCCGAATAAAATTTGAGCTAGCGGCGGCGTAAATTTAAAATTTAAGTGGGCTAAATTTGACGAGATTAGCCGTAAATTTGGTCGTCAAATTTCAAATTTGACGGGATCTTGCTAGCTTCTAAAAAACGCGATCGCCGCTTAGCGAGGTTAAAACTTAGCGTTGCGCGGCGGTTAGGCTTTAAACTGCGGCATTTGAAGCGACCGCGAAAACCGCCTGAGATAAAAAGGCAAATTTAAAAGCGGCGCGTTAGAGTAAATTTGCGCTTACCGCTCGCCTTGCGCCAAAAGCTTCGCCGTGCGTCCGTTTTTTCGCGCTTCTTTGAAAAATATCCGCAGCGCCTTTTGCTCTTTCGCGCCGATTTCGTAGCTGATAAATTTGAGATACCATTTGATATCATCCGCGCTGATGCCCCTAGTTTGGGCGTATTTGGCGAGGATGTAGTTTGGGATTTTGACATTTGCTCGCAAAAACTCGCGCGCCAGCCGCTCATACGCGCCGCGCCCCTTCACGCAGGAAAATCGCCCGAAAACAAACGGCAAGCCCGTCCGCTCGCGCCATGCCCGCCCCAGGTCGTAAAACGCCTCCTCGCCCTCCCGCAGATACGCCTTTAGCGCGCGGTCGCCGATGAGTACCTCGCCCTCAAGCCCCAGCACTCCGGCTAGCGCGTTTGAGCTCGCAGACGCTGGATCCGGGCGCGCGGCGGTGCCCTTTCGCACGAGCACGCTTTTGACGCCGCCCTTAGCTACGATGCCCAGGCTCACCTTTTTATAGCGCTTTTTGCGGCTTTCGATGCTTGATATCACGGCGGCGTCGATCCTACGGCAGCGTAGATCGCGGTTTAGTTTGCTAGGCACCCCTTTTTTAAATTCGATGATTTTTTTATCCTGAGAGCTTAGGCGCGAGCGCTTTAAAAATACGTGAAAAGGAAGCAAATTTAGATAATCAATCTTGCCAAAAATCATAAAAACTCCGAATTTATAAGGATTTGCGCCGTTTTAAAACGCGGCGAAACGTGCTAAATTTAAAACCAAAAACCAAGTCTGTAAAAATAAATTTTCGTAAAATCCAAATCATAGTCCTGGTCAAAAAGACGCGGCTTGTGAGCCTTGCTACGATAGCGCAAATTTAACCGATTCGCGCCGCAAAATGCGCCCACTCCAAAGCAAAGCAACAAAAAGGTGCGGGTCTCGGTCACTCAGAAAGCTCATTCCCAAAAGGCGACGATGAAAAACCGCCAAAACGCGCCGAGCTTCCCATCTAGCTTTAGTTCCGAAGCTATCTTTTAAGGCTAAATTTGAAAAGCGGCGACTCCGCATAGGAAATCGCCGCTAGCGGTGCAAATTTGGGCTCAAGGCTGGGCTGTTTTGCTTCGTTAAATTTGGTATTCGTGCTCTTCAAGCTCGTCGTTTAAG
Source organism: Campylobacter massiliensis (assembly GCF_014253065.1). Lineage (NCBI taxonomy): Bacteria > Pseudomonadati > Campylobacterota > Epsilonproteobacteria > Campylobacterales > Campylobacteraceae > Campylobacter > Campylobacter massiliensis. The sequence continues at coordinate 1,354,488 of NZ_JACLZK010000001.1, read as the reverse complement.
AGCTTCGTAAATCTCGCCGCATGCGCCTCTATCGCGCTATCGGGCACGCCCGGCTCCACGCCGCAGCTAGCAAAGATGCGCCCGTAAACGAGCTCACAAAAGTCCGCGCAGCACTGAAGCGGCAGCAAAATCTCGTTTAGGCTAAATTTGATCGCGCCGTGTTTGGAGTATTCGCCTAGCCCGCCGCCCGTGCTCACGGCGATTTGCAGCTGTTTGCCCGCGATCTTCGCACCCTGTCCGTAGGCAAAGCCGCGGCTTAGCACGTAGTCGATGTAGGCCTTTAGCATTGACGGTACGTTAAAGCCCATCATCGGAAATAAAAACACGATGCGATCGGCGCGCAAAAACGCCTCCTGCTCCGCTGCGACGTCGATTTTAAGGGCGTCGGTGCCGTATAGTCCCTCTAGGTGGCGAACCTCGGCGCCAGCACTTTTAGCGGCGTTTGCCAGCGCCTTGTTTAGGCGAGAAGCGGCGAAATTTGGGTGAGATAAAACTACTAATGTTTTCATTTTGGCTCCTTTTTTGATAAATTTTAGAGCATTTGCGCTTTTGGGACGTTAAATTTAAGCTGATTAAATTTGCTATTTTTTTAAACTCGCCTCAAACCGCAAAAGTCTTATTTTTGAGAAATTATATCATCAAAAGCCTAAAAACGGGTTAAGGCTAGCGGCAACGGCGCGTAAAATATACGGAAGTAAATGCGGAGTAATTTGGTTTAGATTGTCGGCTTTTGCGTGTTTTATTACGGGCGGGGCTCCGTGCGGGGTAAATTTGACTAGCGTTCGCGCATCCGCGTCACAGTAACATACTCTCAAATTTAGAGCATACGAACTTTAGATAGTTAAATTTTAAAAGCTGCGGCGCCTAAACCCGCAAATTTGACCTAAAATTTACCGCACGAAAGGCAAAAACTCAAGACAAAATCTCAAATTTGACCCGCTCGTTTTCCTCCGTAAGGTCGGTAAAAACGGCGATCAGATCGTCTGCATAACCCCCTAGCGCGGCAAGAGAGGAGTGATTTTTTAGTTTGATTTGCGTAGGTTCGTTTATCTCGCCGAGCGCGTCGTAAAGCGCGTCGAGGTTTTTTATCTCGGGGCCTAGGCCGAATTTTCGCGCCAGATACTCAAAGGCCGCCGTTTTCTCGCGCATTTTCGCGCCGTTTAGAGTTATGATTTTCACTGCCGCCTCCGCTCAAAAAGTAGATAAAAGTTCTCATAATGATCGGGCGTGTAGTAGATCAGCCCGTCGCTAGAAAACACGATACGCTCGGCTCCGCGTCGTCCTCCACGGTATCCGATATCGCACTCAAACCACTTGCGCCCGCTAGCTTCGGGTAACCTTTTTTCTCTATTTGAAAAGCGGTCGCCGCCGATACTTTTTTTGTCAGTGACTTGCCATAGATTGCCGCTTTTAGCGTCCCATCCGAGCGCGATCGCATCTTTTTTGGTGATGAAATTTCGCGGCAACCCGCCGAATTTATAAATATACGCCGCAACCTCGTCTTTTGAGGTGTAAGTGCCGTCCTTTACGACGTTTGCGGAAGGCGTGGTGGCTACATTTTTCTCTGCGCTGCCGCCTATAAATTCGCTTTGCGGCTGATTTTGTTTCGGGGCGGTTGAGCTGCTATCTGGGATAATAAATTTAAACAGCGCCGCGAGTAACAAAACAGCCAGCGGCAAGATGACGTTTCTAAGTAGTTGTTTGTTCAAAAAAGACCTTTTGGAATAAATTTGAAGTGCTTGCTTCGGGGTTAAATTTGCCGTCAAATTTGTACGGACAAAATCCAAATTTGATGATTTCGCGCCGTAAAGATGAGAGTAATTTTGCGTCAAATTTGACTCGGCAAAAGCCGAATCCAACCGCATAGATCGCAGTCAAATTCGGTCAAATTTGGAGCAAGCTAAATGTGCCGTCCCGGTTTGTCAAATTTAAAGCGTATTAAACACCCTATCGCCCGCGTCGCCAAGACCCGGCACGATGTAGTTTTTCTCGTTTAGTCGCTCGTCGATCGCAGCCGTATAGACCTCGACGTCCGGGTAAACTTCGCTAAAGCGCTTTAAACCTTCTGGAGCTGCGATGATGGAGATAAATTTGATCTGCTTTATGCCGTTCTCGCGTAAAAACTTAACCGCGTCGATAGCCGTACCGCCGGTAGCGAACATCGGATCGATGATGATGGCTAGGCGGTTTTTGGCGTCGCGAGGCAGCTTGGCGTAGAAAAACTCAGCCTCCGCGGTCTTTTCGTTTCGCTGAAAGCCCAAAAAGCCCACGCTAGCATCGGGAATGATCGTAAATACGCTATCTAGCATACCCAGAGCCGCTCGCAAAATAGGGCAAATCATCACCTTTGTCGCGAGCTTTTTGGCCTGGGCCTGGGCGACCGGAGTCTGCACGCTCACGTCGCGCAACGCCAGATCCCTAGTCGCCTCAAATATCATCAGGTGGCTGATCTCGTCCACGAGCATCCTAAACTGAAACGGCTCAGTGTTTTTATCCCTTAAAATCGCTAGTTTGTGCTCGATGAGCGGATGAGAGATGAGCCTGACGTTTTTCATTTACAGACCCTTTGCTAGCTTTTCGGTATAGGCTTTGACGTCAAAATCCTTCACTCTAGCTACGCCGTCGTCGACCGCTGCTTGCGCTACCGCAGGAGCGACCGCCGTTAGGACGCGTTTGTCAAACGGTTTTGGTATGATGTAGTCTTTGCCGAATTTTAGCTCTTTTACGCCAAACGCCGCGCAAACCTCCGCAGGCACGGGCTCTTTGGCCAAATTTGCAAGCGCGCGGGCCGCAGCCATTTTCATATTTTCGGTGATTTTTTTAGCTCTGACGTCTAGCGCGCCGCGGAATATAAACGGAAAGCCAAGAACGTTATTTACCTGGTTCGGATAGTCGCTGCGGCCGGTTCCCATCATCACGTCGTTTCGCACGCTAGCGACGTCTTCAGGGAAGATTTCCGGAGTAGGGTTGGCAAGCGCGAAAATAATCGGCTCATCGTTCATAGAGGCGACCATTTCCTTGGTCACGACGCCTGGTTTTGAAAGGCCTAGGAACATATCCGCGCCCTTCATAGCATCTGCTAGCGTTCTATCTGCGGTTTCAAGGGCAAATTCGACCTTTTCCGGAGTTAGATCGGTGCGGCCTTTGTGTATGACGCCTTTACTGTCGATCATCACGATGTGCTTGGCGCCCAGAGCCTTGTACATCTTCGCGCATGCGATACCTGCAGCGCCCGCGCCGCTAACTACGATTTTGATTTTAGAGATGTCTTTTCCGGAGATCTCCATCGCGTTTATTATGCCCGCGCTTGTTATCATCGCCGTGCCGTGCTGATCGTCGTGCATGACCGGGATATCGACTGCTTCTTGTAGCTTGCGCTCGATCTCAAAGCACTTCGGAGCGCGGATATCTTCTAAATTTATACCGCCGAAAGTAGGAGCTAAGGCTTTGCAGATCTCTACGATCTTATCTGGATCGTGCTCGTCTAGCTCGATGTCAAAGGCGTCTACGTTTGCAAATTTTTTAAACAAAACTGCCTTGCCTTCCATCACGGGCTTGCCCGCTACCGCGCCGATGTCGCCTAGACCGAGCACGGCTGTACCGTCGGTGATGACGGCTACTAAATTTGCCTTGTTTGTGTATTTGTAGGCTAGTTCGTTGTCGGCCTCGATCTGCTTGCACGGTACCGCAACGCCCGGCGTGTACGCCATAGATAGGTCTCTAGCCGTGGCGCATGGGGTTTTTACTTTTATCTCTATCTTGCCGCCCTCATGATACGCGAGCGCCTCTTCGTTAGTTACGTGTGTCATTTGTTCTCCTTTAAAATATTTTTTATTCGTTTTTTCGTCTCGTCTGCGCCCAAAACTTCGAGCACCTCAAATATCCCCGGACTTACGCTATTTCCCGTTAGCGCGACGCGAAGCGCCTGAGCTAGGTCTTTTAGCTTTAAGCCGTTTGTTTCTAAAAATTTAGCCGTCATCTCCTCGTAGCCCTTGGCGTCTAAATTTTTGCCTAAAATTTCGGCAAATTTAGCCAAATTTTCCTTGCTTTCGGGCGTGATAAATTTAGTATACGCTTTCTCGTCGTATGCGCTTGGAGCGTTTATGATCGTTCTTGCGCTCTGACTCATTTCAACTAGCGTTTTCGAGCGTTCTCGCAATGAATTTAACAGCACTTCGCCCTTTGGCATCGCTTTAAAATCTATATCAAATTCAAGCATCTCGCTTGCTAGCCTCTCGTACGGCAGAGTCTTGATGTAGTGGGCGTTTAGCCACTCTAGCTTGCTTGCGTTATAGGTGCTTGAGCTCTTGTTTATATCGTGCGGATCGAAGTACTTTAGCATATCGTCCATACCGAAAATTTCGTCGTTTCCGTGGCTCCAGCCTAGGCGAACGAGGAAATTTAAAAGAGCCTCGGGCAGATAACCCATGCGCTTATACTCCATCACGTCGGTCGCGCCGTGGCGTTTGCTTAGTTTGCTGCCGTCCTCGCCGTTTATCATCGCGACGTGGTAAAATTTCGGCGCTTTAAAGCCCAGCGCATCGTAGAGTACGATTTGCTTCGGGGTGTTTGATAGATGATCGTCGCCGCGGATGACGTCCGTTACGCCCATCAGCGCATCGTCTATCACGACGGTGAAGTTATAGGTAGGCGTGCCGTCGGAGCGCGCGATGATAAAATCATCCAGGATATCCTCGACTCTAAATTTAACCTCGCCTTTGATGCCGTCGTTGATCACGATCTCGCCGCTTAGAGGCGCTTTGATACGGATGACGGGCTCGACTCCCGCAGGCGGAGTACCCGTAAATTCGCGGTAGCGATTGTCGTATTTGGGTCTCTCTTTTCTCGCTTCTTGCTCGGCGCGCAGAGCGTCTAGCTCGTCTTTGCTCATGTAGCATTTGTAGGCTTTGCCCTCGGCTAGCAGCTTCTGTACGTACTCTTTATAAACGTCGAATCTACGCGACTGATACGTCACCTCGCCGTCGTGATCCAGTCCGCACCAGGCAAAGGCCTCTTTTATCGCTTGCGTGGCCTCCTCGGAGTTGCGTTTTAGATCGGTATCTTCGATGCGCAGCAGAAATTTGCCGCCGTTTGCTCTAGCGTATAAGTAGTTATAAAGCGCCGTCCTAAGCCCGCCGATATGCAGATATCCGGTCGGAGAGGGGGCAAATCTAGTTACTATTTGTGAATTTTGCATTAAATTTTACCTTTATAGCTTGCGCTTAAATTTAAAATGTTATAATGCTCAAATTATATTTACTTTAGACTTAAACAAAGGTTTTATATGTTAAAAAAGATCTCATTCGCCGCGTTTTTTCTCAGTTTTTGTATGGCTAACGCGAGCCAGATCTCAAACGGCATAGCCGTCATCATCGAAAACGAACCCATCACCGTAAACGAAGTGCGCAAAGCCGCCGCGCAGCTGCAAACAAACGAAGCAAACGCGCTAAATTTACTGATCCGCGATAGACTAGAAACTGCGCAGATCAAAAACCTAAAAATCGAAGCCAGCGACTACGAGCTAAATCAAAGGCTGCAAAAGATCGCAAGCGAGAGCGGCATGAACGTCTCCGACCTGCGCTCGGCCGTGCTATCAAAGGGTGGCGACTACTCGCAGTTTAAAGACGACGTGGCAAAAAGCATAAAACAAGAAAAGCTATATCAAAGCATATTTGCCGAGGCTAAAATCAACATCTCAGAAAACGCCGCGAGAGCGTATTTCGAGCAAAATCGCGACCTTTTCGCGCACTTTACCGACGTGAGCGTGACTAGATACGTGGCGCCTTCGATGCAGCTTTTAGAGGCCGCCAGACACAGCTCTCCGATGAACGCCAACCACAGCGTGCACATGGACGTGCTGGATCTAAAAAGCGAGCAGATCCCGCCTCAACTACGAACGATATTTCAGCAGACCCCCGACGGCACTTTCACGCAAATTTTCCAGACTCCAGAGGGCTTTGAGATGTTTTACGTAGCATCTAAAAAGGGGCAAACGATGCCTGAATTTGACGAGGTCAGAGACGAGGCGATGAACGCGCTTTATAAACTCGAGCAAGACCGCGTCATCGGCGAATACTTCAACAAACTCCGCGCCAAAGCTAACGTCAAATATCTGCGCTAAACTCAAATTTTTAAGCCGATTTGATTCGGCTTAAATTCTTTTATTTTCGGTCAAATTTGACCGATTTTTCTTTAAATTTAGCTGCTTGTCCGCCAAACCCGCACCTTCACGGCGTAAAATTTGTTAAAATTCGCTCTAAACGTAAAATTCCAAAAGAGGCAAAATTTGAACATAAACGAAGCGATAGAGGCAACCGCAAAAAAGCAAAAAGAGTGCAGGCTGGCATTTGCAAAGTATCTATTTTTGGGGATCTTTTTTATAGCCATATTGCCGCTTAGCGGGATTTTCGTAGCGGAAAAAATTTTTAGAAGCGAATTAGGCGTAATATTTATCATCATCGGTTATATTCCAATTTTTATCGTCTCATGGGTGACAACTTGGTCTAATGTAATTGAACCATTATGGGTTTACGAGGAATTTTACAAAGATGTTTATATTCGTACCATTATTTCGGATATAAACCAGGCTTTTAGTTATGAACCGTCGGCAGGGATTAGCCGTGAGGAATTTAAAAAGATAGGCATATATGCGCAAAATAAATTCCGCGCCGAAGATCAAATCAGCGGCATTTATAACGGCGTTAAATTTAGCTTAAGCGAAGCAATAAGGATACCGGGCGGAACTATCGTCGCCGGCACCGGCTGCTCTCCGGAAATAGCCGCAGTCCTTTTTGTCGCTACGGCTTTCTATACAATATATAGCAATGCCCAAGCCTTTAGTGGCTCGGTTTTAGTCTGCGAGTTTCACAAGAAATTTAGCGGGCAAACGATAGTGGCAAGCCGCACTCTAAATACTAAATTTTTAGGCGAAAAAGAGCAGATGGATGATACTCTTTTTAACGATGAATTTAGGGTTTTTACGGACGACAAGGTCGAAGCAAGATATCTTTTGACGCCCGCGTTTATGAAGCGCTTACGCGAGCTAAAGATAAAATACGCCGCAGAGATGGGCGTAAGTGCGGCTTTTATGGACGATAAATTTTACCTATTTTTAAACGGAGCGAAAAATAAATTTGAGACGACGCTCTTTTCGCTACCGCCTAGTCTCGAGGATGCTGCGGGGATCAAAAAGGAAATTTCAGAACTTTTATCTATCATAGGCGAGTTAAATTTGAACCTTGATATTTTTAGGCAAGAGGCAAATTTGACGGCTTAGCAGGCTTGTGGTTTTTGCAACTAAATTAGCATTTTGCGGTGCGGGTTTTGCCGATAAATTTGGGCGTAAATTTACAGTTCAAAGCCTCGCGCGCATAAATCAAATTTCACTTTTTCCCGCTAAATTTATCGTAAATTTGACCGAGTTTCGAGCGTTTTTTACGCGCTTGCAGCTCTTTTAGGAAGTTTTTGTTGCCCCTTTGTACGGCGGCGGCGAACTGAAACGAAGTGATCTTGTATTCGCCCGAAACCCTAAATATCTCAAAAATCTGACGCCCAAATATCTCCCACGGCTCGATGCCGGGCGCCGTGTAAACCATGTGCGCGTGGCACTCGGCGCTGATGCCCTCCTGCGCGGGCAATAGCTCAAAGTTGCTAAGCGAAGCGTAGGTCTGCGCGTCCTCGAGCAACTGCTGCCACGACGTCACGAACTCGTCCGCGCTCACGAGCGCGCCGCGCATGCCGTTTAGGCTCGAGTGATCGACGAATACGACGTCGGCGAAGCACTCGCGCACGCGCTGGGTTTGCTTGCGATCGGCGGCGTTGATCATTTTTATGATGAGCTCCTCGGCGATCTCTTTTGGATTCATCTTGCGTCCTTTGATTATTTTTGTATATTTTAGCGATTTTAGGCTAAATTTGAAGCATGAAAGCAGACTGCAAAATAAAGAAAATTTGAGGATTTTGCACGGCGGGCGGTAACTTAAATTTGATCAAATGCAGGTAAATTTGACCAGCCTTTGCCCTCAAACGCCGATCTAAATTTGATAAATTTGACCGCCCGAAGCGATCAAAATTTAAGATAAAATTTACAGTATAAATCCGCTACCGATAACCAGCTCGCCTCTGTAAAATACCGCGAGCTGTCCGCTAGCCACGCCAAACGCGCTCTGTTTTAGCTCGACCTCGGCTGTGCCGCCGTCTAGCACTTTTACGTGCGCGTTTAGCCCGATACTGCGGTAGCGAACCTTGACGTCGCAGTCAAACTCGCTCTCGTCTATGAACAAATTTAGGCTATTTACCGCGATCTTGCCGCGCTCGAGCTCCTCTTTGCTACCTACGACGATGCGGTTATTTGCCGCGTCGATAGCTAGCACGAAATGCGGCTCGTGCGCCCCAAACACCTCAAATCCGCGCCTCTTGCCGATCGTGTAGTGCATATAGCCGTTATGTCGCCCGATCACCCTGCCCGCGCTATCGACCACGTCGCCCGGCAGGTCGGTCTCGTAGTGCTTGTTTAGCACCTCGATATAGGTATCCTCGACGAAGCAAATCTCGCTACTCTCGGCCTGCTCGCCGTACTCGCGAAAGCTCGGCAGAGATTTTGCCAGCTCTTTTATATCTTTTTTAAATTTATCTCCGAGCGGGAAAATCATATCGGCGATTATCTCTTTTGGCACCTGCGCGACGAAGTAGCTCTGGTCTTTGCTAGGATCGGCGGCGACTCTGATGAGGCCGTCTTGAACGCGGATGTAGTGGCCGGTGGCCAGCTTTTCGCAGCCGATACTTTTGGCGAATTTTAACAGCTCGCCGAATTTTATAAAGCGGTTGCAAAGCGCACAGGGATTTGGCGTGCGGCCCTCTTTATAAGCGCCGACAAACGGCGTATAGACGTATCTGTCAAACTCGTCTTGCAGGTCGATCACGTGATAGTTTATGCCCAGATACTCGCACGCGCGGGCTACTTTGCCGATGTTTTGCTCGTGATAGCCTGGCTTTTTGTGTAGTTTCATATAGCAGCCCACGACCTCGTGACCCGCTTCGAGTAGCATTTTGGCGCTCATGGTGGAGTCGACGCCGCCGCTCATGGCCATTAGTATTTTCATTTTTTCTTTCCTATTGCGAGGGCTTGTCTTTTTAGCGCTTTTTGCGGAGCTTGTAAATTTTCGGCTCGATGAACTATGTGTTCTATCTACGCCGAAAATTGACGGCACAGCCGCAAAAATCATCTAAAAATACCGCACCCTAAAGTTTTGTATTTTAAATTCGGCTTTAAAATTTACAAATCTAGCCCTAGCCCCACAATAAGACAAATTCGTATAATTCGGTGCGATTATATAAAAATTAGCTTAATAGGCTATAAATTTGCGAGTCAAGGATAGCGAGCTAAGCGGGCATTTAGCTTTTGCGCCTTACTCGGCTCTGAATTTTACCCGCCGAGACGGCAACGCAGAATTTGCAAACAGCGATGACGCAGTCAAATTTACCGAATTTGAAGTAAAAGGCGAGCATATCGGCAAATCCGCTCAAAAAACCAAAGCGTAAAAATCAAAATTTAACGCCGAACGCCAAGTATAAGTAATGGCAAATTTACCGACCAAATTTAACTAGACGCCAAGCTGTTTACGGCTATTTATCTTGAGCTTCGCCCTCTTTTAGATCTTTATCTAGCTTTAAATTTTCGTGTATCGTGTGCGCCGCGATCGCAACTACTAAAACCACGGCGGTTAAAATTAGCAAAGGGACACGCGCGCCGTCAAATTTGACGGAAATATAGCCGAAAATAGCGATAAAAACAAGGCAAATCAGCGCAAAAGAGATCCTATCTCGCATCCTGTCAAACATCGCCTAGTCCCTAAAATTTATAAAAGCTCGCCTAGTCCAAAATCCCTAAAAGCTCGTCCCTTACCGCGTCTAGATCGTCACTGATCGTATAAAGCGACAGATCCTCCTCGCTAACGGCTTTTTCGCGTATCAACGTGGTTTTGATGAAATCATCAAGCTTGCTCCAAAACTCGCTTCCGATGAGGAAAATTTTAGCTTTTTTGGCGCCGATTTGCGCGAGCACTAGGATCTCAAACAGCTCGTCAAGCGTCCCAAAGCCGCCAGGAAACACCAAAAACGCGCTAGAGCGTTCGATGAGGGCAAATTTGCGAGCGGATAAATTTGAAAAGACAAAATTGCTCGTGGCGTATCTGTTCGTCACTTGCTCGAACGGAAGCACGATGTTTAGGCCCACGGACGGACTTTTGCCGCTCTCGTACGCTCCTTTGTTCGCCGCCTCCATCACGCCCGGCCCGCCGCCGCTAACGACAGCAAAACCGCCGTCGGCAAGCTCCTTTGCGAGGCTAAAAGCCATTTTACAGTATTTGCTATTTTCATCAAATCTAGCCGAGCCGAAAAACGTGACGCTAGGATTTTTATAGGTCGCAAAATCCCTAAATTTGGCCAGATCGTTTAAAATTTCATCCATTATTTCTCTTTGCGGTTAAATTTGCGCTTGCGGGGTTAAATTTACGCGCCGTAGTTTCGCGCTCAAATTTGAGCAAAATGCCGTTAAATTTGAGAAAAAGCGCACCCGAGATAAAGCGAGGCTAAATTTAGCCTCTTATTTCTAAATTTAACCTTATCTAAGCTGCTCTAAGCGCTCTTTTTTAGTACCGATCTGAGTGATCTGGATGCCGAAGTTGCCGTCTACGATGACGACCTCGCCTAGGGCTACGACCTTGTCGCTGATTAGAATTTCTAGCGGGTCGTTTGCGAGCTGGTTTAGCTCAATGACCGAGCCTATATCCATCGTGAGCACGTCTTTTAGTAGCATTCTTTTTGAGCCGATGCGTACGTGAAGCGGCAGGCGCACGTCCATGATGAGTCCGATATTTCGCATTTCTTCGGCGCTTAGATCGCTTTTTGCGGGAGCTGCTTGCTGGGCAGGCTCTTTTTGATCTTTGTTAAAAAACTTAACCAGAGCAAAATCAAGCACGATAGCGATATGCTCGCTGATGTCGCCGATTTTAACGGAGTAGATGTAGATTTTTTCAAACGTATTTACGTCTAAATTTGCGCTCTCGTCGAGGAAATTTACCTTCGCGACCTCGAAATTTAGCTTCGGCATGCCTTTTTGCGCGCCAAGGCTCGTAGAAAATGCGCCGAGGATATTTGAAAATACCTCTTTTGCGGCGTCTAGCTCGTCCTCGCTTAAATTTTCGTTGCGCGAGATCTCTTCTTCTCCGAGCATCCACTCGCCGATCGCGCTCATTAGCACGGGCGTAGCTACTAGCATCATCTTTGCCGTCGTATCGCCGCCGACGGTCACGTTTGCTACGGCTAGAGGCGGTTTTATGCCTTCTTGCTTGGGCGCGTCGTATTCGTTTCTCTCACCTATCTCAGGCGTCCTGCCCGTTAGTCCCTCGATCGTAGCCTTTACTTCGTTTACGAAAATTTTCAAAAAATCATTCATCATCTTCACCCTCGCCTAATATATTATCCTCATCCTCTTCGTCTTCTTGCTCGTAGCTCATGAGCTTGGCTTTGCGCTCTTCTTCGTACTGTTCGAGGATGTTTTTGATTTCGTCTTTGTCGCTTCTGATTAGCTCTTCTATGCGGATAGATTTTCTAAATCTATGTAGTCCGACCTCGGCCAAAAATACCTCTTTTTTATCGATCGTGACGATAGCCTTGTCGTTTGCCGAGCGGTCAAGGCGCAGTATGTCGCCCTCTTTTAAATTTAAAAACTCGTTTACGCTAACGACGCTTTTGCCCAGTATCGCCTCATACAGCACCTCGGCGCGCCCGATTAGCGTTTTTAGCTCTTTGTTTCGGCTCTTTTTCGCGCTCGTTTCGCCAAGCATTATGTCGCGGTTGGCTAGGCGGCTCAAGATCGGCTCTAGGTAGATGACCGGGTAGCAGATATTTATCATACCGCTTGAGTTGCCTACAATGATCTCCATGACGACCATTATCACGATCTCGTTTTGGCTGACGATTTGCACGACGTTTGGGCTACTCTCTTTAGCCTCGACGTTTGGGTACATATCGGTGATCATCGCCCAGCTCTCTTTTAGGCGCTGCATCATCATCCTCAGGATCGCATCGAGCAAATTTACCTCGATATCGGTTAGCTCTCTGCTAGCCTCAAAACCCTCGCCGTTACCGCCCAACAAGCGATCTATCATGGGAAATGCGATGCTCGGGTTTATCTCCAAAACGCAGTTGCCGTCAAGCGGCTTGATCGAAAAGACGTTAAAGCTAGTAGGGCTCGGCAAACTCATCAAAAACTCGCCGTAGGTCATCTGATCGACGCTGTGCAGGCGGATCTCCACGATACTTCTCATAACGCTTGAAATTTGAGAAGCCAAATTTCTCGCAAGCTTGTCGTGTATGCCCTTTATCGCGCGCAGTTGTTCCTTGCTGACGCGGTTTGGGCGTTTAAAATCATAGATTATTACCTGGCGCTGCTCTTCCTTACCGCCCTCGCCGATCGACCCGCTCGCCTCTTCGTCGTCTACGACTTCTAGTAGCGCGTCTATCTCTTCTTGACTTAAAATGTCCGCCATTATTTGCCCTCAAGCTTTTTTCTTATTTTATCCATCAAGCGCTTATGGATCTGCGATATCCTGCTCTCCGTGATGCCCAAAATCTCGCTGATCTCCTTTAGGCTCAGCTCCTCGTAATAATAAAGCTGCACGATGAGCTGATCGCGCTCCTCAAATTCGTTTAAAATTTGAGCTATCTTTTCTATCAAGTCCTCTTTTTCGATCCGCTCGAGCGTATTTTCTTCGCTCATTAGCTCCATTTGATCGTCGATATTTAGGACGGCGACGACCGCGCTCACGTTTCTTGCTTCGCTTACTTTTTCTATATCGACGCCAAGCTTTCCTGCGATATACGCATCGTCTGGCTCGTGCTCAAATTTATTAAAATACTCATCCACTAAAGTCTCGATAGACTTTACCAAAGTGCGGTCCGAGCGGCTAACCACGTCAAGCCCGCGTAAAAAATCAAGCATCGCGCCGTAAACTCGCTTTTGCGCATATCCCCAAAAAGAGTCGTTTTGCTCTTTGTCGTATTTTCTGGAGAGCTTTACCATCTCCTCAAGCCCGGCGCCTATCAGGTCGCTAACGTCGATATGAGCGGGCAAGCGCTCCTTTAGCCTAAAAGCCATCGCGCGAAGAGCGGGCATGTAGGCTAGTACGATGTCGTCTTGTTCTTTTTTTATCGTCTGGGCGTATGGATTAAGCGGCTTTTGCATTACTTTCGTTGCTCTTATTTAACGTTTGTTTTATCAGTATATTTTCGTTTGCGAGCTTGCTTAAGAGATTATCTATTCGTTTTTCTCTAAGCGCTAGTTCGCCGATTAGATAATCGGCCCTTTGCTCGTATAGTTCCTTATCGAACCGCCTTTTTAGCGACGCTTTAGCGTCTAAATAATTTATAATAACCACGTGTACCAAAAGATAGAAAAAAAACGTAATGAGAAACGTATAAACCAGCATATCTATCGGGTCGTTCAGCTTTAACGCCGAAAAAGTCGCGCCGATAAAAAATCCGCAAACCGTAAAAAATGCTATAAAATTTTCCGCTCTCAAAGTAAAATCCTAAATTTAAAATTGCTCCATTAGCCGCCTAAAAAAGCCGCTGAAGCTGTTGTTCGTACTTGGATTAAGCACTTTTTGTTCCAATCTATAAAGTAGCTTCGACGCCACCTGCTCAAGCTCCATGCTCGCGGCATCGTATCTGCTATCGTCGGTAAAAAGCGTGCGCTGTTTTATGCTGCGAGAGACGTTTTTGTCCTCGCTGATAGCGCCCAAAAACTCCAAATTTAACGGATTTTCGATATTTGCCCTGGCTACCTTGCGCACATGCTCAAATATCCTAACCGCCTCCTTTTCGCTCCTAACCATGTTAAAAAGCATAAGCAGATTGTCTTTATTTTTAGAGGTGATTTTGATAACGGCGTAGGCGTCGGTTATCGCGGCGGGGTCGGGCACGGTCACGACGATGACCTCGTCTGCGGCCTCTAAAAATAGCTGTGTATTTCCGCCGATGCCCGCACCCGTGTCGATGATGATAAAATCAAGATCGTCAAGGCTCGAGGACTCCTCGAAAAAACGCTCGTATAAAAATTGGTTGTTAAATTTAAGTATCTCGTCTCCGCTCTCGCCGGGAATCAACGTCAAATTCGGTTTTACCTCGATCAAGATATCTTTTAGCAAGCACTCGCCTTTTAGCACGTGGAGCAAATTTTTACTAATGCGCACGTTTAAGATGACGTCTAAATTCGCCAGTCCTATATCCGCGTCAAAAAGCGCGACTTTGTAGCCGTTTCTAGCTAGGATATTTGCCAAATTTGCGCTTATGGTGCTCTTGCCCACGCCGCCTTTGCCGCTAGTTACGGCGATGAAGCGCGTGTTTTTCGTATTGGATCTAGAGGCTACTATATCTTTTAGTTTCTCGGCTTGAGTGTTCATTTTTTATCCTTATTAAACCCTTGCAAGAGGCAATCGACTAAAAACTCGCTCTTAGCGACCATGATGTCGTCGGGCACCTCTTGTCCTAGGCAAAAGAAGCTAACGGGTTTATTTATCTCGTAAACTAGCGAAAAAACGTTACCGAAAATTTTGGTTTCGTCAAATTTGGTGATGATCAGAGTGTCGATATCAAGGAAGCTAAAACCGTTGTAAATTTCGAGCATATCATCGATCTTTGAGCCTGCGGAAAGCACTAAATTTACGTCTATTTGCGCGTCGCTATGTTTTAAAAACATCTCGAGCCTAGCTAGCTTTTCTTTATCGTACTGCGAGCTGCCCGTGGTGTCTATGAGGATCACTTCGCAGTGATTTAGCTGCTTTAACGCGTTTTTAAAGTCCTCGACCTCGATAACGTCAAGGATCGGTAGTTTCATCATTTTTGCGTATTGAAACAGCTGCTCGACCGCGCCGATACGGTAGGTATCAAGCGTGATGATGCCCGTTTTCGCGCGTCTGCCCTCGCCGTAGGCAAACCTCGCCGCAAGCTTGGCTAGAGTCGTGGTTTTACCCACTCCGGTGGGTCCCACTAGCATCATGATCTTTTGTTTTCTATTATCCTCTTCGCTCCTGCACGGCAGCATCTTTCTAAGCAGCGAGCTAAAATATCTCCTCACCGCAGTCGGATTAGCCTTCATCTGAGGCGACATATTTTCCGCGGTTATTTTCATTATCTGCTCTAGGTGTTCCTCTTTCATCCCGCTATTTTTGGCATCTTTGTAGATGCCGGCAAACTCCGACGGTATGATTAGGTTGTTTCTGGCGCTTGCACGCTCCTCCCAGAACATATCGGCTATCATATTTACTTTTTCGCTAAGTGCGCTTACCTGCCTTGCGACGTCGTCGATCTTTTTGTCGTAAATTTGATCCTGGCGGCCCGGCGCGGTTTCGATATTTGCTATCTGGCTTATCTCTTTTGCGGCTTTTGAGATGTTTAGGAGTATGTCCTCGCCGCTGTTTTGAGCGGTTTTGTAGTTTTGATTCCCCGGCGCGGTTCTTGCGGAATTTTGGGTAAAATTTACCGCCGCTTTGGCGTTTTGCTGCTCGGCCCTAAAAAGCTCGCGCTCGTCTAAAATGATCTTTTGCGGTCTTTCATCTTTGGGCGTTTGAGCGCGCAAAAACTCCTCGTAGCCCTTTAAATTTTGCTTTTGGGGCTGATTTTTTTTCTGCTCGCTCGCGTCCTCTTCGACGCTAACTAAAATTTCATAAAGCGGCTTTTTGTTTATCGTCTTTGGCTGAATTTGCTTCGTCGTTACCAAGATCGCCCTCTCACCGCACTGAGCCTGCGCCTTTTTTAGCGCTTCCATACTGCTCTCGCCGGTAAACGTATAAAACTTCGTCGCCAAATCTTCTCCTTCGTTTCTCGCTAAATTTAGCCGCCTCTAGTCAAAATCGTCGCGGCAAAGGCTATGCATTTTTCGTTCCCGCTTCAAATTTAGGCTTTGCGGCCGCTAAATTTTAAAATTTCACTCCGCTTTTGCTAACGCACTTCATCGTCCCAAGCGGCAAAATCACGCTAGCTCTGCTTTTTGCGCCAGGATGCGGTAGCACCAGCCGCGCGTCGTTTCTGTTTCGTCCGCTAAAATACAAAATATCTATATCAAGCGTTCTAGGCGCGTTTTTAAAGCTTCGCACGCGCCCCAAACGCCTCTCTAAATTTGCCGTTATTTTTAAAATTTGCCTCGCGGCAAGGCTTGTTTGCACGAGCGTTACGGCATTTGTGAAATCAGCCTGCTCCTTAAACCCAAACGCCTCGTTGATGAGGATGGCCGAGTTTTCGACGACGTGAAACCTGCTGTCACGGCTAAGTTTAAAATGCAGTCGATTAAAGCGCTTTTTCACGTCGCCGATATTACCGCCAAGCCCTAAAATAACGCTATTTTTAAAACCAGGTCTAAAATCAAAAACCTTCGGGAAAAAGAGGCATTTATCAAACCGTCTCGCCCCCGCTACTCTCATAAAATTTCAGCCCCGTTTTCGCGCACGACCACGACGTCCTCGATGCGCACGCCAAACTCGCCGGGTAAGTAAATCCCGGGCTCCACGCTAAATACCATGCCCTGTTTTAGCACGGTATCTCCGCGCTTTGAGATAAACGGAAGCTCGTGGATATCGACTCCGACGCCGTGTCCGGTGCTGTGAAAAAACGCCTCGCCGTAGCCCTGAGCGGCGATAAAATCTCTAGCCGCAGCGTCGATCTCGCGCGCCTTTTTGCCGGGCATAACCGCCGCGATAGCAAGAGCCTGAGCCTCTTTTACGATTTCGTAAATTTCTTGCCGTTTGGCGTTTTTAAAATTTTGCTCTTTGCCGAAGTTAAAATTTTCGTCAAAGCACGCCGTACGCGTCCTATCGGAGCAGTAGCGGTTAAATTTAACCCCCGCGTCAAGCAGGAGCAAATCGCCCTGCCGCAAACGCTTTTTGCTCGGCAGAGCGTGCGCTTTAGCGGCGTTTTCGTTGATCGCGACGATAGGCGAAAAGCTAAGCGCTAGCTCGCCCTTTTTCTTAAAGATGAGCTCGGCGTTAAAAAACAGCTCCTCTTCGCTCATCCCTTCGCCGTTTTCGCGCACGAAGGCGGCAAATTCGTCAAATCTTTCCGCGCCAAGCTGCGCCGCGCGTTTTAAAATTTTTATCTCATCCTCTGATTTTATTATGCGCGAAATTTGCGAAAAATTCGCCCGCGCCTTAAATCTTATCCCAAGCCCCTTGTTTAGGGCTTCCCACTCGCCCGCGCTAAAATCGTACGGGTTATAGCCAAGCTCAGCAACGCCTGCCTTTCGTAAAAACAGTCGTGCGTCTTTTATCAAATTTCGCTCGACCTCGATCACTTCGGTATCTTTGCAAAGCTCGCGCGCCTCGATGCTATAACGCGCGTCGGTGAGGAAAAATTTGCGCCCCGCAAGACTCAAAAATATCGCGTTGTCGCAGCTGTATCCGCACTCGTGGTAAACGGCGTTTTCGTCCTTTAGGATAAAATTTTTCAACTTCGCCCTATCTTACTCCGCTTTTTCTCTCACGGCCCTTAAAGCTTTTATCTGCTCGAAAATTTGCAACATTGCGATCATAGCTAGGTGGTAGCCCACAGGCCCAAAGCCAACGATCTGTCCCGCAGTTACCGGCGCTATGAGGCTTTTTTGGCGGAATTCTTCACGGCGGTGGATGTTGCTGATATGCACCTCGATGACCGGAAGTCCGACGGCTGCGATAGCGTCGCGGATCGCGATAGATGTGTGCGTGTAGGCGGCAGGGTTTATGATGATGCCGTCAAATTCGCCGAAGCACTCTTGGATCTTATCCACTAGTTCGCCCTCGAAATTGCTCTGAAAAAACTCGATCTCGATGCCGTTTTGCTCGGCAAAAAGCTTCATCTGTCCGTGGATATCCTCCATCTTCATCGAGCCGTAGATATCGGTCTCGCGCGTGCCCAGCATGTTGATATTTGGGCCTTGGATGACCATTAGTTTAGATTTTGTTTCCATTTTTAGCCTTTTAAAAGATTTAAATTTAGCCTTGATTATACATTTTTTAAGCTAAATTTTCGCTACAATCACGAAAAATAGGAGCTTAAAAATGATCATCGTTAAACCAAAATTTACAATGCTATGCGACGAAAATTTTACCGTTTTAGAGGATGTGGCGGTTGCTTTTGATGAGCGTATCCAGGCGGTTGCAGAGGCCGAGGAGCTGCGCAAAAGATACGAGGGCGCGCAGTTTTTCGAGTATCCGGACGCCGTTTTGGCGCCGGCCTTTATCAACCCGCACGTGCATCTGGAGTTTAGCGCGAACAAAACCAGCCTCATTTACGGCGATTTTTTAGAGTGGCTTAGCTCGGTCATCGCCTCTCGCGGCGCGCTCTCGCAGGCGGCAAACGAGGCCGTCATCGCCGCTGCGATAAAAACCATGCAGCGTAGCGGCGTGGCGAGCTTCGGAGCGGTTTCTAGCTTTGGCGGGGATTTGGACGCGTGCGCGAACTGCGGCGGCAGGGTCGTGTTTTTTAACGAAATTTTAGGCACGAACGAAGCTGCGCTGGAGCAAAGCTTGGCAAATTTCACCGCCCGCTTTGAAGCGTCGCAAAAGCGCAAAAGCCCGCTTTTTACGCCCGCGGTTTCGGTACATTCGCCCTACTCTACGCACCCTGTTTTAGCCGCCGCTGCGCTAAATTTAGCTCGCAAGCGGGAGCTGGTCGTCTCGACGCATTTTATGGAGAGCGAACACGAAAAAAACTGGCTAGAGCAAGGCGCTGGCGGCTTTAAAGAGTGGCTGGGCAAATTTAACCCCGCCGCGCGTCCGCTTTATACGCCAAGCTCGTTTATAGCGATGTTTACGGGCGTTCGCACGCTCTTTACGCACTGCGTTTGGGCGGATGATCTTTCGGGCTTTGACCGCGAGCTTCATAGCCTCACGCACTGCGCGGTTTCAAACAGGCTGCTTAGCAAACGCACGCTAAATTTACGCGCCGCGCTGGATGCCAGAGTGAGCATAAATATCGGCACGGACGGCCTTAGCTCAAATATGAGCCTAAATTTCCTTGACGAGCTGCGGGCAAATTTGCTCATTCACGCCGAATTTGATCCGCTAGATCTTGCTAAAATCTTGCTTCTAGCATCGACAAAAAACGCGGCAAAGGCGCTAAATTTGGACGCAGGCGAGATAAAAACGGGTAAGCTAGCCGACCTCGCTCTCTACGGCGGTTTTGCAGACGCCGACGCGGCGCAGCTACCGCTCATGCTCGTTTTTCACGCGAGGGGCTGCAAGCGGCTATTTGTCGGCGGCGCGAATGTAAATTTAGAGTAAAATTTGAAGCCGAATTGTACGGCTTAGACCCTGGAGTGGCAAAATAAAATACCAAATTTAAACTCAAATTTGACGCCCGCCCCAAATCCGGCCCGCTAGCTAAATTTATAAATTTAAATGGTAAAATGCGCCCCGATTTTAAATGAATTAAAGGAAAAAAATGGGATTTTTAAGGTTTATTTTCGCGCCGATCGCGGCGATTTTTAGGTTCATAAACACCTATTTTAAGGCGATGCTGTTTTTACTCATCGTATTTTTGATATTTTTTAGCGGCAAAGGCGAGAGCGTAAATCCGCCCAACCTAACCCAGATCAACCTATCGGGCGCGATCATGGATGCGGGCGAAGCGCTAGAAAAGATCGAGGCCGCACGCAAGGACGGCAACATCAAGGGCGTACTGCTTTATATCGATAGCCCGGGCGGCGCGCTGGCGCCTAGCGTCGAGCTACATCTCGCGGTCAAAAATCTACGCGCCGCAAAGCCCGTGGTCGCGTATGCGGGCGGGTCGATGACGAGCGGCAGCTATTACGCAGGTGCGGGTGCGGACAGGATTTTGGCAAATCCGGGCGCATTTATCGGATCGATCGGCGTGATAATGCAAGGCGCCGACGCCAGCGAGCTAGCGGCTAAAATCGGCGTCTCGCAGCAAGTCGTAAAGGCGGGCGAGTATAAAGAGGCGGGGACGTTTCTACGCCCGTGGAGCAAAATCGAACGCGAGCAGCTGCAAGAGCTCGTAAACGCCAGCTACGAGATGTTCGTAAGCGACGTGGCGGCCGATAGAAATCTAGACGCAAACAAAAGCAAAGAGTGGGCAAACGCGCGGGTATTTCTCGCCGGCGATGCCGCAAAACTCGGGCTTATAGACGAGGTGAGCGATTATTATTCCGCGCGCGCCGAGCTAGAAAAGCTAAGCGGCGTGGCCAAGCCCGTCTGGGCAAAGCCGTCCGTCTACGAAAAAGCGATACAAAAATTTATAAATCAAGGCGCAAACTCGCTTATCTCGGCGTTTTTTGAAGCTAAGGCGAGGTAAATTTAAAGGCGCACCGTGAAAATAATCTCGAAATTTAAAGACAACTACGACTTTATGGTATCAAAATACGGCCTTGACGAGATGCTAGTCTACGACCGCAGAAACTCGGCTCTCGTAAGCGCGGACGAGCTATGGAGCCTTAGCGAGGCTGATAAGCCATTTTTAGCACTACAAAGTGCACGCAAGCAAGGACGGCAAGCTTAGTACTGATTTTTATGCGGGCGAGGATCTGCCGCGTCTGCTACACTCCGTGATTTTTATCGGCAAAAACTTGGTTCATATTTTCGCCGCTAGGGTAAAATTTACACAAGTTTAGATTTAAAAAGGAAGACAAAGCGACTAAAGAGTTGCGTTTTGATCGTAAGGTTTTGACGTTTGACGATAAGTTTCGCGCCTATATCGTTTCGTATTTTTGAAAAAAACGACGACTAAGCTACGCGGGAGTGCGTTTTAAACTGCGTGAAATAGCCTCTAGATTTTCACGAAAATCCGATAAAAGATATCTCTCGTAGCGATCAATCCGCAGCTTAGCGCGATGGGGCTTTATCTGGACGCTGATTTCGTCTGGCAGAGTTTAGTTGATTTTTATCCGCCCAAAAGAACGCCCAAGCCTCCATAGGCATGGTCCCAAACGAGGTAAAAATCGCCGGCAAGGGCTTTGACGTAAAACGCTCGTTTCGTCCGAAGATGAAGTAGCGTAGGTAAAATTTGACTTCTTCTTAGGCGCGCGCTCATTTGGATTGAATCTCACGATAAAATTTTAAACAAACTTCGGTAAAGTCCGCTAAACGCAAACAACTAGCCAAGAAATCAGGCTAGTAAATTTAGTCAAATTTTATATAAATTAGACCAAATTTACAAAATTTTATACTACAAATAACCGATTTGCTAGCTAAATTTGATGCTACAAAACGCAAGCCATTGACTTTGTCGCAACGAAATTTACTCAAATTTAACGCAATCAAAAACACGCTAAAGCTAAATTTGAGCGCAAGCTAAAAGGTCGCCGCCGACAAATTTAAACCTCCTCAAGCCCCATCAAAAGCCTGATAGCAAGGTTTGCCTCGTGATTTGCGCAGATCGCCACGCGCGCGGCCATGAGCCCCTGCCCTACGCCCGCAGCATTTTGCAGATCGCCGCACAGATAGACGTTTCGCGCGAATTTGACCGTTTTTATGAGGTTTGAGCTAAAGTACCCCGCCATGCCCGACGCGCCGACGATCTTTTTATCCCGCAGGCTCGCGCCCGCCTCGTTTACCATCATCGCCTTGCCCGCGACGTTGTCAAAGGCCTCGCAGATGACGCCGCACGGCGCGAAAATCTCGGCGACGTTGCTTGCGTCTAGCGTCACGTCGTGCGTCACGACCTCGACGAATGGATTTACCTCAGCGATGAGCTCTTTTAGCGCGTCGGTTTTTTTCATACCGATGTGGCGGACGAAGTACTGCTGGCGGTTTAGGTTGCTAGGCTCCACGACGTCAAAGTCGGCCAGCACGAGCTTAGCGACTCCCGTGCGGGCTAGGCTTAGCGCGATATTTGAGCCAAGGCCGCCAAGTCCCGCCACGCCCACGCAGCCGCTAGCTAGCGCCGCGTTTAGCTCGGGGCTGTTTCTGGAGGCGATCATGGCTTTTAGCACTTCTCGCCCAGGCATCGCGCCGCGCCTGATAAATACGACGTTTGAGCCATCTTTTAGCTCCAAATTTTCCTTCGTCGCAAAGCCATCTAGGATAAAGATATCAGGCTCGCTCGCGTTAAATTTAGCTAGAAATTTATATATCTCGCCGTTTTTATCGCCAAGAGCCTCGTTTTTTAGCTCATCCATCGTGTTTGCCGCGACCTGAAATTTCGCTCCGTTTAGCGTTATCTCTTTCATTTATCTCCTTTAAATTTACAAAATCATTTGGCTAAATTTGACGCGATCTAGCCCAAATCCCGCTCAAATTTATACCACCCGTAAACGTCGCCGTCAAGCTCGCCGTGAAATAGCGGCTTGAGCTTTAAATTTAGCCTTACCGCTGGCGCATCCAAAAGCTCGCTCGAGCGGTAGAGTAGCAGCCATTTTACGCGTTCGTCTAGGGTTTTTAGCGCGTTTTCGCCGCCCTCAAACATCGTTAAGCGCGGCGCGAAAGCTTCATTTATATCGCTTGTTACGCGCACACTCCTGCCCGCCACGCCAAAAAGCAGTATAGACGCGTCAAACTCGCACTCGCGCGAGTAGATCATCACGTTTGGGTTTTTGCCGCCCTCTATCAGCCTGGTATCGAGCCTCGGGCGATCGGCACGGACGGTGGCGCCTCCGATAACTAGCAGCTCGGCCGCGCTGCGAAGGCGGTGAGAGTGGGTGCGGCTGGCTAGATTTGAGATGATTTTGCTCTGCGCGGTGCCGACTGCGACGCCATTTGCGCTAAGAGCGAGCTTGAAAAAGCTAAAATTCCCCCTCTGCCACGCTAGAAACGGCTCAACCAGATCGTCCGCCTGCTGCCGTAGTACGTCAAATTTGACCGCTACGCCGCCGCTTTGCAAGATATGCGCGCCGCCACTAGCCACGGCGTTTTCATCGCCTCTAGCGATAACGACTTCGGCAAATTTTAGCTGCCTTAAAAGCTCGGCGCAAGGCGGAGTTTTGCCGCGGTGAGCGCAGGGCTCGAGCGTCACGTAGGCCTTGGCGCCTTTTAACATATCGCCGTGATTTTGCAGGATGTATTCATACGTGAAATTTGGCTCCAAGTCCGCATTTTCAAGCTCTGCGGCGTTTTCAAATTTGACGCCCAAGGCCGCATGATACTCGCGTAAAAAATTGCTCAAAAACGCCTCGCACTTTTGGCAGAGCGCCAAGAGAATCGCGCTTGGCTCGGCGTGCAAAAAGCCTGCCTTTTTATGCGTGGCGACCGAGAGTAGCCTGCCGCCGGCATCTAAAACCGCGCAACCGACGGCGGGATTTGGGTAGGTTAAAATTTGAAACTCCCAAGCCTTTTTTATGGCTAGAGACATGTAAAATTCGTCGTTTATCATCGCTTTTGCCTAGTTAAATTTTGGGGTATTATACTAAAATTTGCGCGGCTAGTTTTTAAATTTGACGCCCGTATTTTACTGGCTAGCCCGCCAAACCCGCACCTTTAAGACGTCAAATTTGATCTAGTTTGTGATATTAACGCTGCACGGATAAGAGCTTTATAAATTTGATATTTTAAGTAAGAGTAAAGTGGCACGGGTTTTGCCGATAAATTTAAATGTAAAATAGTCGCACCGAAGCAAATTTAAACTCGCTTCGGTGCGCAAACCGCCTCGCTCTGGCCGCAAATTTAGCGGCGAGAGAGGTAGTTGGTATCGTAGTTGTTGTCGATGAAGTCTTGGTTTTCCATCATCGCGATGTGGAAGTCGCGCGTGGTCTTGATGCCGCCGATGATGAGCTGCTCGAGCGCGACCTTCATCTTGTGGATGGCTCTGTTTCTATCGGTGTCCCAGACGATGAGCTTGCCGATCATGCTGTCGTAGTACGGCGGGATCGAGTAGTCCTGATAGATGTGGCTGTCCATGCGCACGTTTCGGCCGCCTGGGCAGACGTATTTTGTTATCTTGCCGGGACTTGGCGTAAACGTGTTTGGATCCTCGGCCGTGATGCGGCACTCGATGGCGTGGCCTTTTAGAGTGATGCTTTCTTGCGGCGGTAGCGCCTCGCCCTGGGCTACTTTTATCATTAGCTCGATGATGTCTAGGCCGCTTACCATCTCGCTCACGCAGTGCTCGACTTGCAGGCGCGTATTCATCTCGATGAAGTAGAAATTTAGATCCTTATCGACCAAAAACTCAAACGTTCCCGCTCCCTCGTAGTCAATCGCTTTTGCCGCGCGGATCGCCGTTTCGTGCAGTCTGGCGCGAGTGTCGTCGTCTAGTAGTATCGCAGGACTCTCCTCGATCAGCTTTTGGTGGCGGCGCTGCATAGAGCAGTCGCGTTCGCCGATGTGTAGGACGTTGCCGTGGCTGTCGCCGATGACCTGAACCTCGATGTGGCGCGGGTTTAGGATGTATTTTTCCATATACATCGTTCCGTCGCCAAACGCGCTCATCGCTTCGCTCTCGGCCGACCAAAACGCCTTTTCGATGTCCTCTTCGCGCTCGACTACGCGCATACCGCGTCCGCCGCCGCCGGCTGCGGCTTTTAGGATGACCGGATAGCCGATTTTTTTAGCTAACTCTTTGGCCGACTTCGTATCGGCTACGGCGCCGTCAGAGCCCGGGATCACGGGTACGCCAGCGCGCTGCATCATCTGCTTTGCTTTGCTTTTATCGCTCATTAGCGCCATCGCGGCTACGCTAGGACCGATAAATTTTAGCTTGTGGTGCGAGCAAATTTCGACGAAATTTTGATTTTCGCTGAGAAATCCGTAGCCCGGAAATATCGCGTCAGCTTCGCTGATCTCGGCCGCGCTGATTATGGCCGGGATATTTAGGTAGCTGTCGCTTGAGCGCTCCTTGCCGATGCAGATCGCCACGTCGGCGTATTTGACGTAGAGCGCGTCTTTATCGGCCGTGGAGTAGACCACGACGGCTTCTTTGCCCATTTCCTTTATCGTTCGCAATGCTCGCAGCGCGATTTCGCCGCGATTTGCGATTAAAATTCTTTTTATTTCCATCAAATTTTCTCCACGCCAAATAGCGGCAAGCCAAACTCGACTGGCTGACCGTCTGATACGAGCAGTTCGGTGATCTGGCAGTCAAATTCGGCCTCGATCTCGTTCATTATCTTCATAGCTTCTATGATACCCACGACGTCGCCTTTTCTCACGCGCTGACCGACCTTTACAAACGGCGCCGCACCAGGGCTCGGAGCAGTGTAGAAAGTACCGACCATAGGCGATTTTATGCTGTCTTTTGGAGAATTAGCAGGAGCTTTGACCTCTGAGCTTACCACAACGTTTACCGGAGTCGGAGTCGGGGCGGGAGCTTGGACGACGGGCTTTGGCAGCTCGCAGCAGTCGGCGAATTTTTCAAGCTCGACCTCAAAATCCCCGCTTTTTACTTTTATGCGGTTCATATCCATCTCGTTAAAAAACTCGATCAGCTCTTTTATGTCTTCTTTTTTCATAGAAATTTCTCCTAAATAGTTAAAGTTCAAAACTTCTTATTGTAGCAAAAAAATAATGAATTTATGCTCGTAAAGGCGTATTTTGTTTTTACGCTCGGGGTAAATTCGGGGCATTTGCCTCTTTAAACGTTTAAAATAGCAAATTTACGACGCCAGTCTATTTTTTGGTTCGCTCGAGAAAATTTATAAATCCGAAAAGC
This sequence comes from Campylobacter massiliensis, assembly GCF_014253065.1. Lineage (NCBI taxonomy): Bacteria > Pseudomonadati > Campylobacterota > Epsilonproteobacteria > Campylobacterales > Campylobacteraceae > Campylobacter > Campylobacter massiliensis. Next base: position 1,328,859 of record NZ_JACLZK010000001.1, on the reverse strand, counting down.
GCCAAGCTAAGCACGACCAAAATCACGCTCAAAATGAGCGCGCGGCCGTTTTCGCCGTCGTAAACCGCATTATAGATCGCAAGCGAAACGGTGTCGGTTTTGCCTACGATGTTTCCGCCTAGCATCAGAGTGATGCCAACCTCGCCAAGGCCGCGAGCCAGAGCCAAAACGAGCGCCGAAACAACGCTTTTAAAGACGTTTGGGACGAGGATAAAAACGGCGATCTCAAAGCGATTTTTGCCTAGGCTTTGACCTGCTTCGATTAGGCTTTTAGGCAGGCTTTCAAGCGCGCTTTGAACGGGCTTTACAAACAGCGGCAAGCCCGCTAAAAACGAAGCGATAACGAGGGCTGAAAAGCTAAAAACGATCTGTAAATTTAGCGCCTTGCCGATCACGCCGTTTCGCCCCAAGACGTAAAGTAGCAAAAATCCCGTAGCAATCGGCGGAAAAATGAGCGGAAACATCACGGCCGCTTCCAAAACGGCCTTAAACCTGCCGCGGTAAAACGCCAAAAAATAAGCCGCGCCAAGCCCCAAAAATAGGAGCAATACAAAGGTTGCGGCAAGCGTTTTGGCGCTTAAAAGCAGCGGATGAACGAGCCAGGTAAGTTCCTGCAAATTTTTCCTTTTTTGAGTTAAAATTCACTTTTTGCCCAAACGAAATCTAGCGAGTAAATTTTAGCGTTTTTGTTAAATTCGACGTCAAATTCGAGCGGTTAAAATCGTCAAATTTTGCTCCCGTAAAGCAGAAATTTGACGGTAAATTTAACCGAGCCAAAAGCCATTAATTTAAATTATTTTAGCCCGAATTTAGCGAAAATTTCCTTCGAGCGAGGAGTTTTTATCTCGTCTATAAATTTAGCGCACGCCTCGTTACCTTCGCACGCGGGGAGTTTTGCCGCAGAGATGAAAACGGGACTATAAAGCGCCTCGTCGATGTAAATCACGCTGCCAAACTCGCCCTCTCTAGCCACGGCCTCGGTCGAGTTGATAAAGCCCGCGTCTACTTCGCCGTTAGTGACGTAGGCGACTACTTGCGGTACGCCTGCAACGGGTAGCATTTTAGGCGCTAGATCGGCCTCTAGTCCCGAGTTTTTCAAAAACTCCGTCGTTCTCACGCCGTAGATCGCTTTTTTGGCGTCGGGCATCGCGATTTTGGCGAGATTTTTTAGCTCAGATACGTCTTTTATCTGCTTGCCTTTTGGCGTGACTAGCACCAAAGCACCCTTGCCGATGCGCTCATAGGCCTTTATATCAAGGTCCGTTTTCTTTAAAAACGCCTCGTCGCCCACGATCGCAGCCATCTTGCCCTCTTTTGCCTGGATGGTTATCTGGCCCAAATTTGCAAACGCGCCCTCGATCAGCACGCCGTCTTTTTTGAGATTTTCTATCACTTCAGTGACGGGTTTTTTGTATCCGCCGCCAGCGCCCACGAGCAAATTTTCGCCGCCGAATGCGACCGCGGCCGCGATAGAAATAAGTAGTAATTTTTTCATAAAATTCTCCTTTGTAATAAAATTTAGTAATTTTATGAAATATATTATTATACATTGATAAATTTTGCTGTTTTCGGAGCTTTTTTAAAGAAGTATAAATAAGGATATTTTATATCGGCTCTAGTCCGTTTTTTGTCAGGCGGTACATTACGCTTGCTACGTCGCTTATAAATTCCTTGTCGTGAGAGACGATTATCTGCGTGACGTCGAGGGATTTTAAGATAGCGGCTATCCTTGCTTGCATCTGTGCATCAAGCGCGGTCGTAGGCTCGTCAAGTAGTAAAATTTTAGGCTTAGCTACCAGTATCCCCGCTAGCGCGACGAGCTTTTTCTCGCCTCCGGAGAGGTTAAACACTATCTCGTCTTTTAGGTGCCAAATTTCAAGCTCGCGTAAAATTTTCTCGGCTTTTGCCCTAGCCGGCTCTTTGTCCTCGCCGCGGCTAAGTAGCGAAAACATCACGTCATCAAGTACGCTAGGGCAGATGAAACAATCGTTGCTTTCTTGAAAAAGATAGCCCATGTCGCGGCGAAACTGCTTGTACTCATCAAGGTTTGAAATTTTATGGTGAAAAAGCTCGATATAGCCGCCGCAAGGCGATTTGAGCCCCGCCATTATCTCTAGCAACGTGCTTTTACCGCAGCCGTTTGGGCCTATGAGGGCGATTTTGTCCTTGTGCGTCGCGTTTAAATTTAGATTTTCAAAAAGCGTTCTTTCGCCTATTTTGGCGCAGACGTTTTTTAGGCTTATCGTGCAGCTCATATCAGGACTCCTAAACTAAAAATATAGCAACACGCCGTCAAAGCGATTATAACGGCGTCTTTTGCGCCTATTTTGAGGCCTTTAGCTCCGTAAAGTTTACCCTCAAAGCCTCTACAAACAAAGGTTTTTTCAAGAACGCTGGCCTTATAAAACGCTTCCAAAAAAAGCATAGCGACTAAATTTGCGTAAATTTTATAGGTAAAAAGCGAGGTTTTAGGCTCAAATCCGCGAACTTTTAGAGTCTTTTTTAGTCTTAAAAATATCGTTTTAAGATCGGCCGTAAATTTAGCGCTAAAATAAAAAATCGCCGTTAGCTTATCGCCCAAATTTAGCGACGAAACCGCAAGCGCGATACTAAAATAATCGCTCCTATAAAAAGCCAGCCGCCCAAAAAGTATGATCAAATTCGACCTTATAAATATCAGCTTTGCAAGCGCGTATTCTTCGTAAAGAACGAGGCTTAAAACGACTAAGATTATAAAAATATTTAGTTTAAAAACGGATTTTAAAATTTCAAAAAGATTTTTAAAATTTAAAATCGCTAAAAAGATCACGGGCGCGATAAAAATAGCGTCCGTAGCGCTTGAAAGCGAGACTCTGAAACTAAAAAAAGTAAAGCAAATGAGCAAAACGGATAGGTTCATTTGCCTCTTTTTACTAGATAAATTCCGCCGAAAAACAGCCCGATTCCCAAAAACGCAAGGATAAATTTAAGCGCGTAAGCCCAAAAATCCTCCTCGCTTTCGTCAAATTTGACCTTTGATACATCGTTTGACGCGTTACTTCCGGCGCTTTTTAGCTCGTCTTTGTTTGCGGTAAATTTGATCCTTTTTTCATGCGCCAGTCCGCCGTCGATCAGGATTTCAAATTCATCTGCGGGGATTTTGGCTCTAGCAAAGCCGTTTTCATCTGTTTGCGCGCCTCCTATCCGGGTGCCGTCTTTTATAAAAGATACGGGGCAGTTTTTACAAGGGGAATTTCCGTAAAAGTAGCTTTTTATCTCGATAAATTCGCCATCTTGCTTTGCAAAGCCTTTTAGAGAGTGCGCGTTTAGGAAGCTTGCAAAAAGCACGATCAAAAATATTTTTAGCAAATCAAAAGATCCTTTTTGACCCTATAAATAAAAGAAAGCGCAAAAAGCGAGATGATCCCCTCAAGCGCCATAAGGGCTAAATTTGAAGTAAAAACAAGCGCGGCCACGGGCGTAAATTCTTTACCGTTTAAAACAAGCGTCAAAGAGAGCAAAACCGAGGAGCAAAGTATAGGCAAAAACCCAATCAAAAACCAGAAAAAGGGCCTATAGCGCTTAAAAGATAGCTTTAAAAGATATGGGCTAAGAAGCGCGGGAGAAGCGATGATGAGCAAATTTACGCCAAGCGCGCTCAGGCCGCCGTAACCAAAAAGCAAAGCCTGAAAAAACAGCGCGATAAAAATAGCCAAAACCGCGTTTGCACCCAAAAACGCCCCCGCAAGGCCGCTTAGCACGAGATGTATCGACGTGACGCCGATGGGCACGTGGATAAAAGACGCCATAAAAAACATCGCGCTGACGGCCGCTACCTTGGGTATCTCGCTCGTTTTTAGCTTGTAAATCAAGCTATACACCAAAACTACGCAAATGACCGAGCAAGGCACGATGATCTCGGGTTTTAAAACGCCTTCGCTAATGTGCATTTATTTATACTCTTTGGTTTGCACCCAGATGACGGCTCCAAGCTCCACGGGATACTCTTTGCCCTCGTGTTTTATCTTTTGATCGTCGTCTATCAGCGCGGCAAATCCCCACCAGCCCTCAAGCGGCATCGCAAAGCTAAATTCGCCCTGCTCGTTAGTGTTTACGACCTGCGTCACGTGCGCATCGGACGGAGCTTTTAGCCCTTTAGCGTTATAGTACTCTACCTCGACGGTTACGTTTTTAGCGCGTTTTCCTTTATAGTAAACCACGCCTGAAAACAAATTTCCCTTATAAAGCCCATATGGACGCGTTAGCGGCACTATCTCGGCTTTTAGCCCGGCCGGTTTATCCCAGCCCTCGCCGTAGCCGTAGGCATCGACGACGGTTTTTGTTATATGCCTTATAAATTTATCCTCCGCAGGCTCGAAATAGGGCTTTGGATCCATATAAAACTGATAGATGCCAGGCTCTTTTACGTCGTAGCTAGCCGTAAAGTAGCTAAATTTATCCTCTTTAAGCTCTTTTAGGTCTTTTATCGCCTCTTTTTTACCGTTTATAAAAACGCCCGCCTCGTTTGGAAGGGCTAGGTTCATCATATCGCCCTCAAAAGGATGGGTAAATTTGTAAGTGATCTGCAAATTTGCCTCTTTCTCATCGTCCACGGTCGAATTTGACGGTACGACCATACCAAAATGCGCATAAGCGCTAACGCCTAAAAGCATAAGCGCCAAAGACTTGATTTTCATTTTTGCTCCTTTTGAAGGTGTTTGGTAAATGAAATTGTACCCCCGTAAAGCTTATTATTTATTAAATTTTCTTGATAAATCATATTTAAAGTATAAGAAAAAGATTTTGGTATTATTTACATCCGCATAAAATAATAAACAGGGTTTTTAAATTTATTCGGCAAAATTTAATGCCGATATAAGCGCCGGCAGGTTTCGATGAAAATCGCGTTCTTGTAGGCAAAACATAGCAAAGTAGCATTTAGATATGATACCGTCGCGGTTAAAATCCGCTTAGTTTATCTCGAGCCAAAATAATTAATAACAATCTAAGCCCAAAAAAGACAAAATACAATTTAAATATTTTATATATAAAGGAGTAGAGATGAAAAGAGTTTTTGTTTTACTCGTCATTTTGTTTTCTGTTGGATTTTCCAAAGATCTTACTGAATTGGGAAACGAAGCTTACTATAAAGGTGACTACCAAAAAGCTGCTGAGCTATATCAAAAAGCTTGTGATAGTGGAGAGGCTGGGGGTTGCTCTAACTTAGGGTTTTTATACGAATACGGTCAAGGTGTAAAACAAAATTACCAAAAAGCTGCTGAGCTATATCAAAAAGTTTGTGATAGTGGAGAGGCTGGGGGTTGCTTTAACTTAGGAATTTTATACGAAGACGGTCAAGGTGTAAAACAAAATTACCAAAAAGCTGCTGAGCTATATCAAAAAGTTTGTGATAGTGGAGAGGCTGGGGGTTGCTTTAACTTAGGGGTTTTATACCAAAAAGGTCAAGGTGTAAAACAAAATTACCAAAAAGCTGCTGAACTATATCAAAAAGTTTGTGAAGGGGGAGAGCTTAGGGGTTGCTTTAACTTAGGGGTTTTATACCAAAAAGGTCAAGGTGTAAAACAAGATTACCAAAAAGCTGCTGAACTATATCAAAAAGTTTGTGAAGGGGGAGAGCTTAGGGGTTGCTTTAACTTAGGGGTTTTATACCAAAAAGGTCAAGGTGTAAAACAAGATTACCAAAAAGCTGCTGAACTATATCAAAAAGTTTGTGAAGGGGGAGAGCTTAGGGGTTGCTTTAACTTAGGGGTTTTATACAAAAACGGTCAAGGTGTAAAACAAAATTACCAAAAAGCTGCTGAGCTATATCAAAAAGCTTGTGATGGGGGAAATGTTGGGGGCTGCTTAGGCTTAGGCTTAGTATACGAAAACGGTCAAGGTGTAAGGCAAAATTTTTCCACTGCAAAACAATATTATGGCAAGGCTTGTGATTTAGGACTTCAGTTAGGATGTGATAATTACAGAAAGCTAAACGAAAAAGGCTACTAGCGTTAGATCCGCGGTCGGTTTCTTGCTGATTAACGGGACGCTAATCACGACTTCTCTTGCTTTGCCAAACCGCATTTGTAGTTTTTTAAGACGCAGTTACTAGAATAACAGGAGATCTTGTAAGCAACGGCGCAAGTCGTATCTATCCGCTTAATTTTCTAAGCCGCATTTTCGAGACAAATTTCTATCTCCAAAATGCGGCAAATTTACAAAGTCAAATTTAAACCCGTAGCGAGCTAAGTAAATTTAGCTCACTCTAGGCAAATTTAAGCTTTTAATCCGAAAGATTAAAACGCCCAACTAAATTTGGCGTTTACGCCGTTTGATTTTACGTTGCTGCCGTATGCTCCAACATAGCTAAGGCCGACTCTAAAATTTCTGGTAAATGCAGCCTCGATACCAAGCTCGGTAGTGGCTAGATCTTTTAGCTTTTCGCCCTCTAGTTTAGTTGCGCCAAGGCCGGTTACATTCATATGAGCGCTCGGAGTTTTATCGCCTAGGAAGCGGTTGTAGGCTACATCGGCTTTTGCGACTAGGCCTACGCCGTCCATAGTAAATGCGATACTAGGTTTTACGCCCACGCTTGCGACTTGCAAATCTCTATCCTCGTTTCTGATCTGCACCAAAGAATTTGCTACATCGTCGTTTTTAAAGCGGATATAGGTTAGTCCCGCATAAGGCTCTAGGCTAAAGCCGTTTTCATAGCTTAGCCCCGTATAGGCGATCTGGGCAAATGCGCTGATAGCGGACGCGTCAGCGTCTTTATACTCATAGGCCAAAGGAGCGTATGAGTTAACGACTCTTTTTTCTTGATCAAATTTCGAGTAGATAGCGCCTAGGCTGATTTTGATAGGATCAAGTCCTATATCGCCGTAGATACCCGCATGCGCGTCTTTACTTTTTACCGCCTTGCTATCGCCTAGCTTGTGGTTTGTTTTGCCAAGCCCTACGAATACGCCTGCTTTTGAGCTATCGCCTACTAGAAAATCAACGCCTACTAAATTTGTAAATGCGTTCGTGCCCAGTCTGCCGCCGGCGTTATTGTCAGAAGTCACCCTGCTTGCACTGCTAAGTAACCAAAGCTCGACTCCCGTGTCGATATCGGCTCTTTTAGCGCCGTTTTTGTTTTTAACAGAATTTGCTAACATAAACGAGTCTACGGCGGAGTTGTTTTGCGCTTTAAAGTCTAGATCGTTTGAAAACGCGCCGAAGTATGCCGCCGCTACGCTATGAGCGGCTCCTAGCATAGACGAATAAATAGCGCTGCTAGGATTTGCCTCGACCAATCTCGCAAATGACTTCTCGGCGCTAGTAGAGGCTACCTCCTCCATGCTTTTGCCTTTTTGCAAAGAAAGAGCTAAATTTGAGCCGCTAACAGTTTCTTTAGTGGTTTTAAAGAACGCATAGCTATCCTCGACGTTAGCTAAATTTACGCCCGCGAAGTTTCCGCTCGCATTTATGGTTTTCTTTAGAGTCGGATTTGCCGCCAAATTTGCAAGCTCGGCGTTTGATAGCAGTGCAGCCTTTAATAAAGAGCCCTCTTTAAATGTTAAATTTAGATTATGAGCGCCGTCGTTAACTACAAATGCGCCGCCTGCGTTTATAACGGCGTTAACTTGCGTAGCGTCGCTTGCCTTGGTCGTGCTCACGAAACCGCCCGCGCTTGGAGTTTGGTAAGTAAGAGCATTTAAAACCTCAAACTCGCCGCCGTTATGGACGTTTATGCTTCTTGAAGAAGAGATTGATTGATTTAGGGCTGAAATTTTACCGCCGTATATATTTACCGCTCCGGTAAAGCTATTGTCTCCTACAAGAGTCAAAGCGCCGTCTCCTCTTTTAGTTAGCGAGCCTTCATAGCCCTCGGCCGCCCTTGCGACCCTAGCCTGCTCTCTTGCGGTTTCAAAGGTCATCTCGGCTTTTTCTTCTGCGCTCAAATTTGACTTGGCGTTAAGAGCCGCTTTTCTAGCCGCCCAAGCCGCAGCGTCGCTATCATCCTCGGTTTTTCTAAATTTGATGGCGACGTCTGAGATGTTGTTTGTCCAGATATCGTTTTGATCCATCGTGACGTCGAAGTTTCCTAAGAACTGCCCAGGACCAAACATCGCTTTACCGAGGTCGAGTATACCCCAACCCCAGACATTGCTAGGTACGCCTTCTCCGTCGCTACCCCAACGCTCTAGCATGCCGCCTGCACCGTGACCGGCTCTTAGCGTCCTTTGTCTAGCCGTAGTTAGCATCGTTTCTCTAACCTGTGGCATGCTCATATACGGATAGCGCTGCATTATGACGCCCAAGGCTCCGCTAACGTGAGGAGCGGCCATAGAAGTACCGCCTGATGATTTATATATAGCTTTGCCGTATGTTGCATTGTCGGTAAGCTCGACGTATGCGGAATAAATCTCTTCGGCCGGAGCTGCGATCGTCCACCACTTCGAGTGTCCGGCAAGGTTAAATTCCTGAATATCCGAGGACGCCTTATGTCCTCTTATGTATTCATTAGAATCATTAGGATAGCCATCCGCGCCGGTTTGACCCGTGACGTTGATCCAGTACTCCTCGGCGTCCGGTCTAAAATAAGGCAGAGCCGCACGCGTGAAAGACTCGGCCATTAGGCTCCTATTTCCAGCCGTAAATACCTGGATAACGCCTCTTTTTACCGCTACTTCGTAAGCCGCATCCAAGAAGCTTTTTTCGCCGCTAGTTACGAACTGATAATAAGCCTTTTTGGCCTCGTTCATATCTTTTAAATTTATATGGTCTTTTGCTGCGGTAGTTTGATTGGCTACCGTCACGTCGTAAAATTCCACGTCGTATTCAGGCACAGCCCTCCAGCCATAAGTAGGCTTATATCCCAGCGCGCCCGCAAAGGACGAATTTACGCGCCTATTCGACCCCCAGCTATTGTTTATCACCTTTGCGCCCGCGTCGGCCAAGGCAGTGTAGCCTTTTAAAAAATAGTTGTAGTCTTGGTTTGGTCCATACGTCATGTTGTCGTTGCCGCCGGTATTTGCGGAGTATAGTTGTGCGCCAAACGCCACGCCGTGCATGCCGCTACCGTCTCTGCTAGCCGCCATCGTACCGCCCACGTGGGTGCCGTGGGCATCGTTTACGCCCCTTACCCAACTACCGTCGTCGTTAAAAGCTTCGCCTTTTTTAAACACGCCGTTGTCGTTTTTATTAAAATTTCGCTTACCGTCTTTTACTGGCTGATTTTTATCTATCGGGCCGTTTCCTAGCGCGGCATCAGGGTATCTCATGCCGTTTTTAGCATAGTTACCGATAGTTTTTACTGTATGAATCCTACCGTCTTGAAACTCGGGATGGCTCAAAAGTACGCCAGAGTCCATGACGCCGATCTTCGTTCCGCTACCGTTAAAGCCTAACGCGTAAGCCGTGGAGGCGTTCATAGAGACTAGTCCCCAGTCTTTTTTATACTCCGCACTCTCCCAGCTAGAAGTGTTTCCGGATACGCCGGCCTCGGTGTAAGCATAAGCTCCGCTTGCGGCTAGTAGCAAGCAGGTGAGCGCCGAAAGAGGCAAATTTGAGCCCTTGTTACTGCGTAAATTTTCAAATTTACGCGACGTGTTTGAATGCATTATTTTCCTTTCGTTTAAGAGAATTTAAAATATGTTATTATACTAAGCTTTAATTTAAAAATTAATTATAAAAAATAAGAAAATTTACTAGCAAAATATTCAAATTTGATAAAATTTAGCGTAGAACTTCGCTCAAATTTTACGTAAATTTAAATTATGTTATAATCGCGTAAATTTAAAATAAAGGTAAAAAATGGGGCTAAAATCTGACGCCTGGATACGCAAAATGTCGCACGAAAAGGCGATGATAGTGCCGTTTGCCGAGGAGCAAGTCGGACGCGGCGTGGTGAGCTACGGAGTGTCTAGCTACGGGTATGATATACGAGTCGGAAATGAGTTTAAAATCTTTACGAACATCGGCGGCACCGTCGTGGACCCGAAAAATTTCGACGAGAAAAACGTGGTAGATTTTAAAGGCGACGTGTGCATCGTACCGCCAAATTCATTCGCTCTAGCGCGCACTATCGAGTACTTTAACATGCCCGATAACGTGCTAGCTATCTGCCTAGGCAAAAGCACCTACGCAAGATGTGGCATCATCGTAAACGTCACGCCTTTTGAGCCGGGATTTAAGGGGCACATCACGATCGAGATATCAAATACGACGCCGCTACCGGCTAAAATTTACGCGAACGAAGGCATCGCGCAGGTGCTATTTATCGAGGGGGACGAGCCGTGCGAAGTGACATATGCGGACAAAAAAGGGAAGTATCAGGCGCAGGAGGGTATTACTCTGCCTAGGATTTTGAAGTAAAAGCAAAAATACCGCACCTAAACAAATTTAATGAGCTAAATTTTGAATCAAATTTAAGGCACAGTTTTTGCTCCGACTGCATAAAATTTAAATAAACGGCGAATCGTTTTAGCTAGGCGAGACAAATTTAAAAATTTGCGAAGGAGCGTATGCAAAATACGCGGCCAAGCGAATTTAAATTTAAGACGTACGGCAAAAAACGAGCCGCGAAAGGCAAAAATAAATGTTTAACGGAAAATCCATTCTCATCACCGGCGGCACCGGGTCATTCGGCAAAAAATACACCGAAATTTTACTCTCCAAATTTAAACCCAAAAGGCTAGTCATCTACTCTCGCGACGAGCTAAAACAATACGAGATGGCGCAGGTTTTTAAAGACCCGGCGATGCGATTTTTCATCGGCGACGTGCGCGACGAAAAGCGCCTGATGACCGCGATGAACGGCATCGACTACGTCATCCACGCAGCAGCTATGAAGCACGTGCCAATCGCAGAATACAACCCGATGGAGTGCATAAAAACCAACATCAATGGCGCGCAAAACGTCATCGACGCGGCGCTAGAGTGCGGCGTGAGCAAGGTCATCGCACTCTCAACCGATAAGGCGTGCAACCCCGTAAATTTATACGGCGCGACCAAGCTTGCCAGCGATAAACTTTTTGTCGCGGCAAACAACATAGCGGGTAGCAAAAAAACACGCTTTAGCGTCGTTCGCTACGGCAACGTCGTGGGATCGCGCGGCTCGGTCGTACCGCTGTTTAAGAAGCTGATCGCAGAAGGCGTAAAAGAGCTACCTATCACGCACGCGGATATGACGCGGTTTTGGATCACGCTTGAACAAGGCGTAAATTTCGTACTTAAAAACTTTGAGCGCATGAAAGGCGGCGAAATTTTCATCCCAAAAATCCCGTCGATGACGATGATAGAGCTTGCTCGCTCCATGGCGCCACGTCTTGGCGTAAAAATAATCGGCATCCGCCCTGGCGAAAAGATGCACGAGGTCATGGTCGGCAAGGACGACGCGCACCTAACGTACGAGTTTGAGGACCACTACGTGATCAGTCCGTCGATCAAATTTACAAGCAAAGACGATGATTTTAGCATAAACGCGCTGGGCGAAAAAGGGCATCTCGTGGAGGAAAATTTCGAGTACAGCTCGGATAAAAATAAAATTTGGCTAGGTAAAGACGGGCTTTTAGAGATGATCGAGGCTAGTAAATAAATTTGACTGAAATGTGAGTTAAGCGTATAAAATTTATAAAAAACGAGGCGAAGTATTTTTTCGTTAGATGAGGCAAATTTAAAATTTGCGAGGGAGCGTATATAAAATACGTGACCGAGAAAATTTTAAATTTAACGACGTATAGCGGAAAAAGACAAGCCGAAAGCGCAAAAAGGATAAAAATGATACCCTACAGCAGACAACAAATCACCGACTCCGACATCGCTGCCGTCGTGAGCGCCCTAAAAGACGATATCCTAACCGGCGGCGACAAGGTCGGCGAATTTGAACAGGCGATCGCAAAATACGTCAACGTAAAGCACGTCGTAGCGATGAACTCGGCGACGAGCGCACTTCACGTCGCATATCTGGCGCTAGGCGTGAGAGAGGGCGACGAGGTCGTAACGACGCCCATCACGTTTGCGGCGACGGCAAATGCGGCGCTAATGGCGGGAGCGGAGGTTAAATTCGCGCCAGTCAAATTTGATGGAAATATCGACGAAAACGCGCTAGCAAGCCTCATCACGCCTAAAACGAAAGTCATAACCGCGGTTGATTTCGGCGGCAATCCCGTAAATTTAGACGCCATCCTAAAACTAGCCAAAGAGCGCGGCATAAAGGTGCTTGACGACGCTTCGCACGCGCTGGGCAGCAGGCTAAGCGGCGTAAAAGTCGGCGCAAAAGCGGACGTTAGCATTTTTAGCTTTCACCCAGTTAAGCCGCTAACGACCTTTGAGGGCGGCGCGCTAGCAACCAACGACGACGAGATCGCGAGACTGACACGTCTTTACCGCTCGCACGGCATAACTAAAAAACGCCTATGGGATAGCGACCAGAGCGTGCTTGGCTACAACTACCGCCTGCCAGACGTCGCCTGCGCGCTAGGGCTAAATCAGCTAAAAAGGCTAGACGAAACCATTGCGGCGCGCGAGAAAATCGCCAAATTTTACGACGAAAAATTTGATAAAAACCCGTATTTTAGCACCGTGAAGTTACCTGGCGACGTCGTTAGCTCGCGCCACCTCTACCCTGTCTTGCTCTTTCGCCAGTTTTGGTGCGCCAAAGAGGACATTTTCGCCGCCCTTCACGCGCGCGGCATCGGCGTGCAGGTACACTATAAGCCGACTTATAAATTTAGCTTTTACCGCGAGCGCTACGGCGATATCTCGGTGCCTAGCGCCGATGATTTTTACGCGGCCGAGCTTAGTATCCCGTGCCATCAGTGCATGAGCCCAGAGGACGCAAATTTCGTCGCAGACGCGCTTTTTGAGGTTTTAAAGGGTTTTGACGCGCCGCAAGGCTGCAGGGTTTAGGGCGGTAAATTTGATGAGATATAACCAAAACTGCGCCCTTTGCGTCATCCCGGCTCGCGGCGGCAGCAAGCGCATACCGCGCAAAAACGTTAAAGATTTTTTAGGCAAGCCGCTGATAGCTTACAGCATCGAGGCGGCGCTAAATTCGGGCGTTTTTGAGCGCGTTATAGTGAGCACCGACGATGCCCTGATAGCAGACGTCGCAGTAAAATTCGGCGCGCAGGTCCCGTTTATGAGAGATGCCTCGCTAAGCGACGACTACGCCACCAGTAGCGATGCCGTAGCGGACGCGGCGAGAAGGCTAGGCGGCGAATACTCGCACGTTTGCTGCCTATACGCGACCGCGCCGCTTATCACGGGAGAAATTTTACGCGAGGCATACGGCAAATTTAAGAAAGCGGAGTGCGAGTTTTTATTTTCCACGACCGAGTTTAGCTTCCCCATCCAGCGTGCGATTAGGCTTAGCAAGGACGGCGCCGCAAGTATGTTTTACCCGCAGTTTGCGCTAACTCGCTCGCAAGATCTAGAGCGAGCTTATCACGACGCAGGCGCGTTTTATTTCGGTAGGCGCGAGGCGTGGCTGGAGAAAAAACCGATCTTTGCGCCGCACTCAAGGGCGTTTTTGCTTCCGCGAAATTTAGTCTGCGATATCGATACGCCTGAGGATTTTGAGTTTGCGCAGAAGCTTTACCGGATAAATTACGACTGAGGACAAATGCAAAAAGATTACCTAAAAGCCAAAATATCGGTAGCAAGAACGCTCATGCAAATCTTTGCGGTTGCGGGGATCTTGCACATTTTCTATCTAGCGGCCAGCTACCGCGGGCTAAATGAGATTCAGATCCTGTTTTTCGCCTCCGCCGGCGCAGTTTACCTCATCGCCGCCGTGTGCTTGACGCTTAGGATTTTAAATTTGGCGGAAAAACTTGATGAATTTTAGCGAAATTTCAAACCTAAAAACCCTCATTCGCGCAGATAGCGGCTCGAAAATCGGACACGGGCACGTTAGGCGCGATCTCATTTTGGCGCAAAATTTTAAAGACGCTAGCTTTGCTTGCATCGACATGCAGGGCAGCCTAGCAGACGAGATACCCTACCCCGTTTTTACGCTAAAAAGCGCCGATATAGGTGAACTAGTAAATTTGATAAAACAGCATAAATTTGAGCTTCTAGTGATCGATCATTACGGCATCAGCGCGGCGGACGAAAAGCTAATCAAAGAACAAACGAACATCAAAATTTTAAGCTTTGACGACAACTACAAAGAGCATTTTTGCGACTACTTGCTAAACGTAAATATCTACGCCCAGCCCCAAAAATACGTAAATCTAGTGCCCGCAAACTGCGAGCTGGTTTTTTCGCCGCTAGTTAGGAGCGAGTTTTACGACGAAGCAAAAATCAAACGCGAGAAAAAATTCGACTATTTCATCGCGCTAGGCGGCACGGACGCGCTAAATTTGACCGCCAAAATCGCCTCAAATTTGCTCGCCAAAAACAAAAAAGTAGCCACTATCACGACGAGCGCGAACGTAAATTTGGCAAATTTGCAAAATTTGGCGGATAGCGAGCCGAATTTTAGCCTTTTTATAAACTCAAACGAGGTTGCGCGACTGATGAACGAAAGCGAAATTTTAGTGATTTCGGCTAGCTCGCTCGTAAACGAAGCGCTGGTTTTGGGCGCGAAATTTAAAGCCGTGCGCGTCGCGGATAATCAAAACGAGATGGCGCAGTGGCTAGCGGCAAACGGGCGCGAGATCTACGAGGTGGACGAAATATGCTTGAACTTATAAATTTCACCGATCTAACGGACGAGCAAATTTTGATGATTTTACGTTGGCGAAACGACGAGCGAGTCGCAAAATACATGAAAAACAAAAGCGTGAGCGAGCAAGAGCACAGAAACTTTATCTCAAATTTAAAAAACGACGAAACAAAAAGATATTTTTTAGTAAAAGAGGATAGCGACTATATCGGCGTGATCGATTTCGTGGATATCGCGGCGGACTCGTGCGAATTTGGCATTTACGCAAATCCCCAGCTAAAAGGCAAAGGCAAAATCCTAATGCAAACAATCGTAGAATACGCCGCCAAAACGCTTAAAGTCGGCGAGCTAAAATCGTGCGCCTACAACGAAAACGAAAAAGCGATCGCGCTATACCGTAAATTCGGCTTTGAAATTTACGGGCGCGACGAGCAAATGAGCTATATGTCGCTATCTTTACGCAAACTTGATATAATGGCTAAAAGTTAGGAAAATTTATGAAAATAGCAAATTTCGACACGGACAAAAAGGTTTTTATCATCGCCGAACTCTCGGCAAATCACTCGGGCAGCCTGCAAACGGCGCTTGACACGATAAAAGCAGCCAAACGCGCGGGAGCCGACGCCATAAAGCTACAAACATACACGCCAGATAGCCTCACGCTAGATTCGCGCGGCGAGGATTTCATGATAAAAGGCGGGCTGTGGGACGGAGCGAATTTATATGAGCTCTACAAGCAAGCTCTGACGCCGCGCGAGTGGCACGAGCGGCTTTTTGCCGCGGCGCGGGACGAAGGGCTCATCTGCTTTTCAAGCCCGTTTTGCAGAGACGACGCGGACTTTTTAGAGAAATTTAACCCGCCCGCTTACAAGATAGCAAGTTTTGAGGTGACGGACTATGATTTTGTGCGGTACGTCGCGCTCAAAGGCAAACCGATCATAATCTCCACGGGCATCGCGACCGAGCAAGAAATCGCCGACGTCGTGCAAATTTGCAAAGATGCGGGAAACGAGCGGATCGCGCTTTTAAAATGTACGTCTAGTTACCCCGCTCCGCTTGACGGGATGAATCTACGCACGATAGCAGATATGAAGCGTAAATTTGGCGTAGAGGTCGGCTTTTCAGACCATACGCTAGGCATCGTGGCGCCCGTAGTCGCCATGAGCCTGGGCGCTCGTATCGTAGAAAAGCACTTTATCTTAGATAAAAGCGTTCGCAGCGTCGATGAGGCCTTTAGCTTGGACGAGCGGGAGTTTAGCCAAATGGTAAAAGCCGTGCGAGACGCCGAAGCGCTGCTTGGTAAAGTAAACTACGAGCTAGACGAAAAAGCCGTGCAAAATCGCCGCTTTTCCCGCTCGCTTTACGCTTGCACGGATATCAAAAAGGGCGAAATTTTTAGTGAAAAAAACGTAAAAAGCGTACGCCCGGGGTACGGCTTACACCCTAAATTTTTACCCGAATTACTAGGCAAAAAAGCAAAAAGAGAGATAAAATTTAGCGAGAGAATAGAAAAAAAGATCTATAAAAAGGAGAGAAAATGGCAAAAGAAGCGGATAAAAAGTTAAATTTAAACCATCAAAGCACAAAAAAAACTAAACAAGATGTAAAAAAACAAGAGATGACAAACACGGAGGGACCGCAAAATCCAGTCTTTAAACGCAACCTTAATGCCCTCTTTCAGCAGGATGAAATTTTAGCCGCACGCCTTTGGGGAATGGAAGAAATGAAGGATTATGACATCTTTATCGGCAAAGACCCCATCGATATAAATATCATAAATAACAAAACCCTAAAATACGTCTATGAAAATCCAGTTAAAGACGTACAAGAAACACTGGACTCCGTCGAAAAAGAGTATAAACGCTATCCAATTATGTATTTTTACGGACTAGGCAACGGGGTACTATATAAAGCGCTCTTAAAAAACGAAACCCATCAAAAAATCGTCGTCGTCGAACCTGAAATAGAAATCATTTACGCAACGCTAAATTTAGTCGATTTATCGCAAGAACTCGCGAGCGAGCGATTAACGCTATTTTTCTCTGAATTTGCCACATATACGCAGTTTTATTATCTGATCTGCAATCACAAATTTGCGTCATACGCCAAAATTTATGACCTCCATATACACTCGCATTTTTACGACGATTTTAGCGAAGATTGCATGAAAATAAATCAAGAATTTACCAAGGCTATATCTCAAATGGTTGCAGGTCACGGCAATAGTATCGACGATAATCTAATAGGCGTTAGACAGCATATAGAAAATTTGCCGACGATGATCACAAACTACTCCTATGTAGATCTTGTAAAAAAACGCTACAAATCAATGGATACGGCAGTAATCGTCTCAACAGGCCCTAGTCTAGATAAGCAACTTGATACGCTCAAAAAATTTGCTCCTTACGTTACCGTTATCAGTCTTGATGCCTCTTACCCAATATTACTAAAGCATAAAATTAAACCAGACTATGTGACTTCTATCGAACGCGTAGAGGCGACGTCTAGCTTTTTTAAACATAAAAACAAAAAATTTGACGAAGATATTTATTTTATAGTCGCTTCATTAACCCACAAACAGACTATAAAAAATATCCTACCGCGCCGTCTAGTTCTCACCATGAGGCCTCAACAAAACGAAACGGCGTTTAAGCTAAGAAAATACGGCTACTTAGGGCTTGGGCATTCTACAGCAAACCAAGCCTATCAGCTGGCTTACGTATTAGGGCATAAAAACATTATTTTGATCGGACAAGACTTAGCCTTTGCCCCAGACGGCAAGTCTCACGCAACAGGACACGCATTTGCTCAAGCAGACGAATACCTCTATATCAAAGCCTATGGCGGAGAGGGCGAAGTGCGAACAACATATATTTGGGATAAATTTAGAAATCAATTTGAAGCCGACATCGAACAATCAAATAAAAAGGACATAACGACATACAACTGCACCGAGGGCGGCGCAAGAATAGAAGGCAGCATAGAAAAGCCATTTTTAGAAACGCTAAAGAAGCTTTGTGAAAACAAAAAACCAAAAAAACTACCACATATCAAACCCGTAAAAGATGATGATGTTAATAAGAATCTAGTAAAAGCATATAAATTTATAGTAAAAAAGCTCAGTATCGAGAGCGAGGCTAAGCGAATAATAGAAACAGTATTCTTAGATATCGTGCCTAAAATAGACGAGATTATAAAGCTAAGAGACGAAAATAAAATAACCAAGGAACTTTTCCCACAATTAGTTGAAATTTCTAACAAGATAGATAAAGCAAAAGAAACTATCTCCAGAGCCAAATTTAAACCTTTCATTGAAAATATCGTGTCCATATCTATTTATCACCAAGAACTAGAACTTGCTAAAATTTCTGTAGCTCCAAGCGATACGGTAATGCAAAAAGTAAATAAATTGATCGAGTGGATAGAAATGCATAAATACTGGCTATTTTCAGCTGCAGGCGGACTAAATGCCGAAATAGAAGTTACAAAAAAAGCATCTAAAAATTTGGTTAGGGAATTAAAAAAACGAAATCTCATAACTAAAAATGAGATAGGGGAAGCTAAAGAAGATTTTAAATTGTCTTTTTAGGCTCTAAAAAGGCAAACCTTTGTAACTAAATTTTTTAGTAGCGACTTTTCTTGGTAAACTACATTTAAGATTTTCTAGACACGGCAACCTGCGTGTCGCACTTGTTTGTTTTATTGTATTTCCAGAGAGGCAAGAAAATCTTATAGCCAAATTTGACCATCTCTTTGTTTAATTACTTGCCTTAAAACGCTTAAAATATTGAGCTAGTTAATTTGTTTTTAAATAAAAATTTTTTGAAATAATAAAACGAATATAGTAAAAGTAGAATAAGTCCTAGATTAATAAACAATCTAGGACTTTTGTTTGCGTATTATAAGCACACTCAACAAAAAACAACTATATGAGATAGATTTATCTCATATAGAAAACTTTCGACTACTGTAGTAATCTCAAGATATATGGTTTAGTAAAGCCTAAAACGACCTTACTTTACTAGAAATGTTTCATACTACTGAAGTAGTCTTAGAACGTTTTGCTGAACAGAGTTAGCTTGGCTCATAGCATAACTTCCTGACTGAGCAAGGATGTTAAACTTAGAGAAGTTTGCCGACTCGGCAGCAAAATCAACGTCTCTGATTTGAGATTCGGCTGATTTTACGTTTACTTGAGTAACCGTGATGTTGTTTACGGTTGCAACAAGCTGATTTTGAACAGAACCTAGGTCTGAGCGGATCTGATCAAGAGTTTTTTGAGCTGACTCAGCGATATCCATAACAGCCATCGCGCCACGTAGAGTCATAACGCCTGCTGATTGGTTAGAGCTTATATTTTTACTCATTCTTTGGAAGCCCATAGCGGTAGCCAAGTTTTTATCTATTTGACCTCTTACATCTCTCAATGATACAGATTGTTGCGCACCGCCTTTATCACTAAATGCCTTAGAAAGTAGTGCACCGCTCATCTTAATATCGCGTCCGTCTAGACGAACCAAATTTAATCTACCAACGAAGCCAGCAGTTAAAGAAGAACCGTTCGCCTTAACACCTTTTCCGCCAAGACCAGCACTAATATCTTTACCTTTGATCTCAATAGCACGACCTTGTCTGCTTGTTAAAACCATTTTACCTTCGGTATTTACTGACGCTTCAACTCCAGTTTGATCTTTCACGGCATTGATAGCGTTTACCAAAGCACCGTTTGAATCATTTGCTTTTACTTCAAGGTCGCCTATCTTAACGCCGTTGATAGTAAGAGATTTAACTAGACCGCCGCTTATTGCTTTAGATGCTACCCAAGTAACATCAAACGTAGCCCTAACGCCGGTCTTATCTGAAACCTTGTTGATATTTTCTGCCAAAGCTCCTAGTCCGTTACCAAGACCAGATGAAACAGTCGCTTGCGCTACTTTAACATCGTTTACTCCGTCAACATTTAAGAACTTAAGATCAACTTTAGCAAATCCAGTTAAAAGTTTTGAGCTCTCAAATCTTGTTAGACCGATCTTATCTGACGTTGTAGCGCCGATAGAAGCCTTAACTGTTTGGTTTGAATAAGCGCCGATTTGGAACTCTTTATTAGAGAACGTTCCGTTTAGTAACTGCTGACCGTTGAAAGACGTCGTATTGCCGATGTTGTCTAGCTCTTCCATTAGACGAACGATGTCTGCTTGAAGCGCTTGACGAGACTGAGTAGTTTGACCATCTTGAGCTGATTGAGTAGCTTTTACCTTGATAGTATCAAGAATTTTTAGCTGCTCATCCATAGCTTTGTCGGCTACTTGGATGATACCGATAGCGTCGTTACCGTTAGCGATAGCTTGACCAAGGGCAGAAGCTTGAGAGCGAAGGCTATCAGCGATAGATAGACCGGAAGCGTCGTCCGCTGCTGTTTGAATTCTCAAACCTGAGCTAAGTTTACCCAAAGAAAGAGAAAGGTTGCGGTTATTACCGACTGCGTTTGCGTGTGTGTTGAGTGCGTTTACGTTAGTGTTAATACGAAAACTCATTGTAAATCCTTTTAAAGTTTAGTTACGACTTCTTGTCGCACGAAAACTATATCGGACGAAATCAAAAAAACTTTAGGGGTAAATGAAAAAATTTTCAAATTTCTTTTTAGGCCAAAATTTTTGCTACAATTACCGCAAAAAAATAAAAAGGCTATATTAATGAAAAGCTTAATCATCGTGGAATCTCCCGCGAAAGCCAAAACGATAAAAAATTTCCTCGGAAGCGACTACGACGTCATCGCATCAAAAGGCCATATCAGGGATCTGCCAAAGACGGCATTTGGCATCAAGATCGAGGGCGAAAAATTTACTCCCGAGTACAAAATAAGCGCCGATCACTCCGCAATAGTAAAAGAGATCAAAGAACTAGCCAAAAGCGCCGATCAAATCTACCTCGCGACCGATGAGGACCGCGAAGGAGAGGCCATCGCCTACCACATCGCCGCAGCTATCGGCAAAAAGCCCGAGAGCCTGCCTCGCATCGTGTTTCACGAGATAACCAAAAGCGCCATTGAAGCCGCTTTAAAAAACCCGCGCACAATAAATATGGATAGCGTAAACGCTCAGCAAGCACGCCGCCTGCTGGACCGAATCGTGGGCTACAAGCTTTCGCCGCTATTAAATTTAAAAATCCAAAAAGGGCTAAGCGCAGGACGCGTACAAAGCGCCGCGCTAAAAATCATCGTAGATAGAGAGCGCGAGATACGCGACTTTAAACCGATCGAATACCACAGTATCGACGCTGTTTTCAAAAAAGACCTTGACGCCGAGCTAGTTAAATTTGAAGCGCAAAAGATAGAAAAGCTAACGATAACAAACGGCGATAGAGCCAAATTTATCGTGGAAAATCTAAAAAGCGATAAATTTAGCGTCCGCGAGATCGAAGCCAAAGAGCGCAAAACCGAGCCCGCGCCGCCTTTTATGACCTCGACGCTACAACAAAGCGCGAGCAACCGCCTAGGCTTTAGCCCGAAAAAAACGATGATGATCGCGCAAAATTTATACGAAGGCGTGCAGACGCATCAGGGCTTCATGGGCGCGATAACGTACATGAGAACGGACAGCCTAAATCTCGCCAAAGAAGCCGTCGCAGCCGCGCGAGAGATGATCGAAAAAGAGTACGGTGAACGCTACCTGCCTGCCAAGGCTAAAATTTACGCAACCAAGAGCAAAGGTGCGCAAGAAGCCCACGAGGCGATCCGCCCGACGAACCTCAGCTTCACGCCCGCTATCGCCGCGCAATATCTCGAAAAAGACGCGCTACGCCTCTACACGCTCATCTACAACCGCTTTTTGGCCTGCCAGATGAGCGCTAGCATTAGCCAAACGCAAAACGTATTCGTCGCGGGCGAAAAGGGCGAGTTTAAGATAAGCGGCCGTAAGGTGCTATTTGACGGCTTTTACCGCGTTTACGGCGATATGGATAAGGATAAAATTTTACCCGATCTAAAAATCGGCGACGAGACGAGTCTGCAAAGCATCAAAAGCTCGCAGCACTTCACTGAGCCGCCGTCTCGCTACTCGGAGGCCGGACTCGTTAAAAAGCTAGAAAGCCTAGGCATCGGGCGCCCTAGCACCTACGCGCCGACCATCTCGCTGCTGACCTCTCGCGACTACGTCAAAGTCGAGAAAAAACAGCTCGTGCCAAACGAGATCGCCTTTACGATGATGGGCGTTTTGGAGGAGCATTTTAGCGACATCGTAGATAGCGAATTTACCTCAAATATGGAAGAAAAGCTCGATCACGTCGCAGAAGACAAAGCCGACTGGCAAAAGCTTTTGAGCGATTTTTATCATCCGTTTATGGATAAAATTTCGGCCGGCAAAACGGGCATAAAAAGCCAAAAGGTCGCCACTCCGATCGGAGAAAAATGCCCCGAGTGCGGCGGCGAACTACTGCTGCGAAAGGGACGCTACGGCGAGTTTATCGCGTGCGGAAACTTCCCGAAATGCAAATACTCGCGCAATATCGCAAAAGCTGAGCAAGGCGCGCAGGAAGGCGAAACTGCGGCAAAACCGAAAAAAGAGCTCAAAAAGATCGACGTACCGTGTCCAAAATGCGGCGGCGATATCGTCGAGCGCATCAGCCGCAGGGGTAAATTTTACGGCTGCGCAAACTATCCAAAATGCGACTTCGTCTCAAACTACGAGCCAGTCGCCAAAAAATGCGACGAATGCGGCGGCGATATGATCAAAAAAGAGCTCAAAAAGGGGACGTTTCACGAGTGCGTGAAGTGTAAGAAAAAGGTACAAATCGCGGAGCAATAGCGGCGGCTTGTCTTTTTGGTTTATACTTCGTTGCTTTAAAATTCGGCTCGGTCATTACCCGCACGGTAACTCCCGTCGCCAAATTTTAAAGCGCCTCGTCTAAACGCAAAAAATACGCCGCCTTATCGATTGCAACTCAGAAATTTTAAATTTAACATAAAAACGACAAGGCGAAGTATCGCGAGATGATTTTTCGAGTTTTGAAGCAAAATTGAGCGTGCGCTAGGCATATAGCCTGCGGAGCGAAAATTTTGCAAAATCTCGGAAAAGCGCTCGCGAGACAAGCCGCTAAAAAAGGAATAATCTAATGAAAACTATTATGTTGTGTGCTATTTGTTCGGTCAGTTCGGGCAACTGCTCCGAAGACTGCGGCTACTGCATGCAAAGCGCGGGCATAAATGCCGGCATCGAAAAATACAAAATGAAAAGCGTCGAGCAAGTAGTCACCGAGGCCAAGATCGCGGCGGCGAACCACGCGCTGGGCTTTTGCCTAGTCACCAGCGGCGCAAGACTCACGGACAAAAAGACCGAGGAGATCGCCCGCCTCGCGCGCGCCGTAAATAAAGAAGTCCCAAACCTCATGCTGATCGCTTGCAACGGCATGGCAACGCTACCGCAGCTAAAAGAGCTAAAAAGCGCGGGCGTGTTTAGCTACAACCACAACCTCGAGACATCGCGCGAGTTTTTCCCGCAAATTTGCTCGACGCATAGCTGGGACGAGCGCTGGCAGACCAACATCGACGCCAAAGAAGCAGGTCTAATGCTCTGCACCGGCGGCATTTACGGGCTTGGCGAGAGCGAGGCTGACCGCGCGAGCCTGCAAGCTAGCCTAAAAGAGCTTGATCCGTTTTCTAGCCCGATAAATTTCTTTATCCCAAATGACGCGCTACGCGTCAAACGGCCGCCTATGACAGCGGACGAGGCGCTAAAAATCATCGACGACACCGTTGCCGCGCTGCCTAACGCTCGCGTGATGATCGCAGGCGGTCGCGAGAAAATTTTAGGCGAACGCCAATACGAAATTTTTGATCACGGTGTCTCTGCCGTCGTTATCGGCGACTACCTCACGACCAAGGGCGAGGTCGCCAGCCGCGATATCGCCGAGTTTAAGGCGCGCGGATTTAGCTTTGCGACGCTTTGCCACTAATGCAAAATTTGCTCTTAATCGGGTGCGGCGGATTTTTGGGGGCGGTTTGTAGAGCCGTTTTGAGCGGCGCGGTCGCTAAATTTTGCCCCGATTCTCCGCTTGCTACTCTTTGCGTCAATGCTCTTGGTAGCTTTTTGATCGGCGTACTACTCTCGTTAAATTTGAGCGAAAATTTAAGGCTCTTTCTAGTCGTCGGCGCGCTCGGCGGTTTTACGACGTTTTCGACGTTTAGCTATGAGACGGTGCGCCTTTTGAGCTCGGGACAAAATTTAGCCGCATTTTTAAACGTGTTTTTTAGCGTTTTTGTTTGCCTCGGGTTTTGTTATCTAGGCACCACTATTCGCTGAAATTCTAAATTTTACGCACCTAGACTCGCACCTTTAAGGTGCTAAATTTGGTTTTGTTAAATTTGATGTTGTGCATTAAATTTAATCTTTCTTGTTAAGGGGGAAGGGGCTTGAATTACGAGGTCGCTCCCTTCCCCCTTAACAATCCCCTATCCCCTACGACGTGAGAAGTTGCTGCGCTATGCGCAGATTTAGATTTGACGCTATCGCGTCGCGTGTTTTAAATTTGCATTTTTAGGATGCGGGTCTCAGTGGGTAAAATTTGTAAATTTGACTTCAAATTTGAACGTAAAACAATAAGGCGAAGTATCGTGAGATGATTTTAAATGTTTTGAAGTAAATTTCGTCCCAAGACTAGACATATAGTCTGTCGCAGGGCGAAATTTACGAAATCATTTAAAAGCGCTCGCGAGACGAGCCGTTTAAAGAAAAATCAAGGCAAAGTATTTTTGCTCTAGACAAGGCGCTTTTCAAATTTGGCGACGGGAGTTACCTCGTCGGTAATGACCGAGCCAAATTTAAAAGTAACGAAGTATAGGGCAAAAAGACAAGCCGCAGAGGGTCAAATTTATCAAAGAATAAAAAACCTTAGGCTATAATCCCCCATTTACAAAGGACTTTCTTGCAGGCAAACGGACTAGGTATCCTCATCGCGCTAGCTTTTATCATCTTTACGTCGCCGTATTTTTCTAAAATTTTACGCATCCCTATCGCGCCCGTGGAGATTATTTTGGGTTCGATGGCGGGGTATTTCGGCTTTATCGGGCACAACGAGATGTTTAAAATCGTGAGCGAAGTAGGCTTTTTCTATCTCATGTTTTTAGCGGGCACGGAGGTCGATCTCAAGCTATTTTTCACGATAGATAAAAAGATCCTAAAAACGGGCGTCATCTATCTGGCGATACTCTACCTGCTCTCGGCGCTACTGACGTTTTCGTTTGATCTAAACCGCCTTTTTATCCTCATCGTGCCGCTGATGGCCGTGGGCATGATATTTACGCTGTTTAAGGAGTACGGCAAAAACGAGGAGTGGCTAAATATCGGCATGCTCATCGGCTCGATCGGCGAAGTCGTGAGTATCACGCTGTTAACCTTCGTCGGCGCGTATATGAAATTTGGCGCGGGTAGCGAGCTAGCATTTTCGGTCATATATCTGAGCGGATTTTTAGCCGCGGCGGTGATCGGGTACAAGACGCTAAACGTGCTGTTTTGGTGGTATCCGCAGCTGCGCGTCATCCTGATGCCGCACTACGACAACTCGGAAAAAGACATCCGCCTGTGTATGGCGCTGTTTTTCGGCATCATCGCGCTTATGCTTTATTTAAATTTAGAGATAGCTTTCGGCGCGTTTGTGGCGGGGACTTTTATCGCGACGTTTTTCGATCACAAAAAAGACCTTCCGCACAAGCTTGCTAGCTTTGGATTCGGCTTTTTGGTGCCGACCTTTTTCGTCCACATCGGCTCGACGTTTAAGCTTAACGCTTTTATGATAGACGGGGTCGTGCGCGATGCGATGCTGATAACGGGCGTCATGATAGGCTTTAGACTAGCGGCTAGCACGGTGTTTTTAAACATCCTCGGGCTAAAAAACACCGTCCTTTTCGCGCTCTCGCACTCGATGCCACTAACGCTTCTCATCGCCGTTGCTACCATAGCCTACAAATCAGGCGGCATAAATGAAAATTTTTACTTCTCTTTCATACTAGCAAGCCTAACTCAAGCTATAATAGTCACCATATGTATTAAAATTTTAATGAGCGTAAAATCAAATTTACAAAGGAGCTAAGATGAGCGATACGGTTACGTTAACCGACAACAGAAACGGCAAAAGCTACGACTTTCCGATACTTCATGGCACCATGGGGCCCGACGTCATCGACATCTCGACCTTTTTTAGCGATACGGGGATGTTTACGTTTGACCGCGGCTACACCTCGACGGCGATGTGCAAAAGCACGATAACCTACATCGACGGACTAAAAGGTGAGCTGATGTACCGCGGCTACGACATCGCCTATCTTGCCGAGCACAAGACTTTCATCGACGTGGCGTATCTACTGCTAAACAGGGAGCTACCCAACGATCAGCAGTACGATGCCTTTAAACTCGAGCTTAAAAAACGCAGTTTCATCCACGAGGGCATGATGAAGCTCTTTGACGCATTTCCGGATAAGGCGCACCCGATGGCGATCCTGCAGGCGGCAGTCTCGGCGCTTTCTGCGTTTTACTCCGACCACCTAAACATGGACAAGCCCGAGGAGTACCACGAGATGGCGATGCGAATAATCGCCAAAATCCCGACCATCGCGGCGTTTTCTTATAGATTTTCGCGCGGATTGCCGATCATTTATCCAAATTTAGACCGCGGCTTTACGGAAAATTTCCTATACATGATGAGGAGCT
The DNA here is from genome assembly GCF_014253065.1 of Campylobacter massiliensis. Taxonomy (NCBI): domain Bacteria; kingdom Pseudomonadati; phylum Campylobacterota; class Epsilonproteobacteria; order Campylobacterales; family Campylobacteraceae; genus Campylobacter; species Campylobacter massiliensis. The sequence goes on along the minus strand of NZ_JACLZK010000001.1, from coordinate 1,302,525 downwards.
ACCCGTACGAGCACGTAAATTTGCGCCCGATCGAGGTCAAGGCGCTTGATACGGTCTTTATGCTGCACGCCGATCACGAGCAAAACGCCTCCACGACGACCGTACGCACGGTGGGCTCGACGCACGCGCACCCGTATGCGTGTATCGCTGCGGGTATAGGAGCGCTATGGGGCTGGGCTCACGGCGGCGCGAACGAAGGCGTCATCCGCCAGCTAGAGCAGATCGGCTCGGTAGAAAATGTCGATAAATACATCGCCCGCGCCAAAGACAAAAACGATCCGTTTAGGCTAATGGGCTTTGGTCACCGCGTGTATAAAAACTTCGATCCGCGCGCAAAGGTGCTAAAATCTATGTGCGACCAGCTGTTTGACGAGATCGGCATAAACACCGAGCTTCTAAAAATCGCCAAAAAGATCGAAGAGATCGCGCTAAACGACGAGTATTTCATCTCGCGCAACCTCTACCCGAACGTCGATTTTTACTCGGGGCTGATTTTAAAGGCGCTTAGTATACCAAACGATATGTTTGCGGTTATTTTCGTCATCGGTAGGATCCCCGGCTGGATTAGCCAATGGATAGAGCTAAAAGAGCAGGAGAGTATCAAGATCGTACGTCCAAGGCAGCTGTACGTCGGAGAGACGAACAGAACGCCGAAATAATTTTAAATTTGGCGGCTTGTCTTTTTCCGCCATACGTCGTTAGTGGCTCAGTCGGCTTCAATCACGTATTATATATACGCTCCCTTGCCTCGTTCGCCACTGCCTCGTCTGACGAAAAAATACGGTGCCTTAACTCTTTAAGCTAAGGTAAAATTTGTATTTTCAAGGTGCAGGTCTGGGCGAGCGGAATTTGAAGCCTGAATTTACAAATTTGACTCGAATTTGAATATAAAATAATAAGGCGAAGTATTTTGAGATGATTTTTGGGGTTGTGCAGCGAAAATTTTGCGTAGGCTAGACATGTAGTCTGCCGAGCAAAATTTTAGCAAACTCCACAAAAAGCACTCAAAAGACAAGCCTTTTTAAAAGAAACAAAAATGCAAAATTTAAACGAACTATTACTCTTAGCCAAACTTGCGGCTACAAAAGCAGGCGACGAGATAATGAAATTTTACGCCCACAAGGGCTTTGACGACGAGATTTTAGCAGCTCGTTCAACCTTGCACGAAAGCGCGCGCAATAAAAACGGCCGGGATTTTGAGGTAAATTTAAAAACCGATCATTCGCCCGTGACCTCGGCCGATCTTGCGGCAAACGCCGCGATATTTGAAACGCTAAAAAGCTCACAAATCCCGATCTGCTCGGAGGAAAAGATTTTGGGCGAGTCCGCGCGGACGTTTTGGCTCATCGATCCGCTAGACGGCACGAAGGATTTTATCGGCGGTAGCGGCGAGTTTTGCGTCTGCATCGCGCTCATAGAGGACGGTCGCCCTGCCCTCGGCGTTATCTACGTGCCCGTTACCGGCGAAATTTATAGCGCGGCAAAGGGCGGACGAACGCAAAAAGAGCCTTATAAAAACGGCTCATTTATCCCGCAAACTCTAGCCGTAAACGAGAGAGCGCCGCAAACGATAATCAGCGGCAAACGCGGCAAAAACGTAACGGCGGGCAAGCTCGCGACTGCTCTAAATTTTGACATCGCGCGGCTAAGCTCGGCGATCAAATACTGCCGCATCGCCGAAAATCTTGCGGGCGCATACATGCGCTACTCGCCAAGCTCTATCTGGGACAACGCCGCTGGCGAGATGATCGCTGCGGGCACGGGAGCAAAGATGATCGATCTAGCGACGCTCAAAGCGCCGATCTACGACGCCGCCTCGCTAAAAAATAACGAATTTATCGTCATCGCAAAGGATTTTTTAGCCCGAGAGGATGAAATCTTACGAGCGATAAAAGAGCTAAATTTATAAACCAAAAGGCGACTCACCGCATTTCAAATTTAAACGGCTCAAGTAAGTACATTGTATAGCAACGCCGAATTTAAGACCAGCTAGACGAGAGTCGATAAATTTCATTTAAAATTTAGCTAAAATCGTAGTCAAATTTCAAGCCCTAAGTCGCCAAACGTTTAAAGGAAAAAATTGTTAAAAATCATAAAATCAGTTCTTAGCGTCATTTTCCAGGCTAGAATTTTATTTATCTTTTTTTACTTTTGCGCCTTCGTTACTTTTGCGCCCATGGCGTCTATCTTGGGCGCAGAGACGAGCCAAATGACGCTTTCTGTGCTATTTAACCCGCTCACGATACTATCTTGCGCATTGCTTGCCGTTTATATCGGCTTTAGGGTCGCAGCATATAAAAATCACGGCATAGATTGCAGGATGGACGCCGTATTTTTCTTCGCTTTGAGCTGGATATTTTTTATGCTATTTTGCTTGGCGACGCTTCTTGCGACCATTTTATTTTTGGAGGATTTTAGAAGCTTGCCGTCGCGAGAATTTTGCTCGTTACTTTTGGTGATGGCGATTTTTGCGGCATGGCGCACGCTTAAGAGCTCGGAATACAAATTAAGCATATTTTACGAGCGAAAAATCGGCACAAATATAAGCATAGACAAAATCTTAATTTATTCAGTCTTAGCGTTTGCGGCGATTGTCGCGGTATTTTTTTAGCGAAACGATTTTAGATTCTATAAATTTGGTGCTTTTAGCTCATCATGCCAAATTTAGATTTGCCGTGCTTTATACTCGCTCGCTCGCAACAGCGCCACAAAAAGCTAAATTTGGGGTAATAATCGCCGAATTTGAGCCAAAAAGCAAATTTCAGCCAAAAGCCGAATCTAAATCCTCTTTAGCTCGCTTCTAGGACTAGCCTGCAGATCAAGCCCCGCAAACTCGCCGCGCAGGTATTTTTCGCGTCCGGCGCGCGCGATCATCGCGGCGTTATCGGAGCAAAACTCCAGCGGCGCGCAGATGAGCTCACAGCCGTATTTATCGCACAGAGCTTGCAAACGGGAGCGCAGATTTAGGTTCGCGCTCGCTCCGCCCACGACGCCAAAACGCTCAAATTTACGCTGGGCAAAGATCTTTTCCAGCTTGTTTAAAATATGCTTGCAAGCCGTATTTTCAAAGGCAAAACAGATGTCGGCAACGTCCTGTGCGCCGAGATTTCCGCTTTCGGCGAGCTTTTGGGTTTCGACTCGGACCTGATTTTTGAGCCCCGAGAAGCTATACGCCGTGCGCGCATCGCCAAGTAGCGGCACAGTAAATTTAAACCTCTCGCGCCCCCCCTGTGCCGCCTTTTCGACCGCTACGCCGCCCGGATACCCCAGCCCCAGCATCTTTGCGACCTTGTCAAAGCTCTCGCCAAAGCTATCATCCATCGTAGCCGCCAGCACGCTCACGGCCCCGTCCGCGCCGATATCTAGCACCATCGTGTGCCCGCCGCTAACTAGCAGAACGCCCGCGGGCAGCCGCGCCTCCTGCGACAAAAATAGCGAATACACGTGCCCGGCGAGGTGATTTACGGCGATTAGCGGCACGCGCAGCGACGAGGCGAGCGCCTTTGCCATCGCGACTCCGCCCACCAGGCTCACGGAGAGCCCCGGCTCATTTGTGACGGCGACGGCTTTTACGCTGGGTAGTTCTGCTTTGATCTGCTCTAAAATTTTAGGCAGCGCGGCGGTGTGAAGCCTGGCGGCCAGCTCCGGTACCACTCCGCCAAATGCGCAGTGCTCGGCATCCTGCGAGATTTTTTTGTGAAATTTTAGCTCCAGCGTTTCTATGTCGAGCAGCGCCACCGAGCTGTCGTCGCAGCTGCTTTCTATACCCAAAATCAGCCCGCCCGCACTGCCATGTTGTAAATTTTCGCTCATTTTATTGATTTTCCTTTTTTAGCGCATTTTACCGCTTTTTGCTTTTGCGGTTATAAATTCGGCCCGCTTCCTAGCAAAGGCGGCAAAATACGCGCGCAAATCGCTTGCCGTAAATTTGCGACTAACCCAAATTTGACATTTTCAAGATGCGGGTCTAGGCGACTCAAATTTATAAATTTAATGTCAAATTTGAGCATAAAATGATAAGGCGAAGTATTTTTGCGTTTAGACGAGGCGGATTTAAATTTTACGACGGGAGCTACCTAGTCGGTAGTGACCGAGTAAAATTTAAATCCAACGACGTATAAACCAAAAAGACGGGGCCGTAAAACTCAAAATTTCTCGTCTCTTATTATTTTCCCTCTCTCATCATACTCCCGCTCGATCTTATTTTCGTAGTCGTTGAGCGACTTTAGTCTGCCGTTTGGATAAAAAGTCTTTATCCAGATAAATACCGTGTCCTTTTGGTAGCTCGTGTTGTCGATCGCGCCGTTTTCGTCGTAGTTTTCGTAGTAATCCTCCTTGGGGCCCGAGCGCACCGTGATAAAGTGCTTTTGGCGCGGTTTGCCGCTACTAGAGTAGGAGAAGTTGTTGTTGTCCGAAAAGATACCCAGCATCACGTCGAATTTATTGCTTGATTTGTATAGTCCGGCGACGTTGCCTTCGTCAAAAGCCTCCTTGACTTCGATGTTTATATCGTCCCACAAGCACAGCTGTAGCGTGCCGCTATGCATACCGTCCGCATGATAAAAATCTATCTCGATCCAGCGCTCTTGGCCGCTTTTGATAAATTTTACGATCTGCTTTTGCGGATGATGCAAGGGCGGCTTGATGTAGCCGTATAGCCTGCCGTAAAACAGCGTCTCGCCGTCCGGAGTATAGATGCGCTCATAGACGTTGTTTAGCTCGAGGCGGCTTTCCGGATCGTACTCGCCCGTCCTTTCTACGTCGTAGCTAAACCTCATCTCAAGCTCGCCCGTTTGCTTGCCTTTTAGCTTTGGGCGCGAGGTAAATTTTAGCTCGCTCGGGGGTAAAATTTGAGCGTTTTGCTTCGCCGAGCTTGGCTTTTCGCCGCCGAACGCCTGCGACGAAGCGGCAAAACTAAGCGCTAAAAATAGCGCGAGAAAATTTTTCATTTTTATCCTTTAAATTTGTGCGTTTTTAAAACGAGCGTGATTATAGCGTTAAATTCGGATAAATTTTAAATTTTACCTGCCGAGACCTGCATCTTTAAGGTGCTAAATTTGGTTTTTAAATTTGATACAATGCTTGAAAGTATCTTTTTTTCTTGTTAAGAGGGAAGGGGCTTGAATTACGCTCTGCCAGCAGTTGCGAAGCGTAGCTGAAGCAAAAGAGCTTCCTTTTGTATCCACCTTTCTCTTTTTCTTGGGAGGCGGAAGGGGTTTCTACTTACGAAGCGTCGCCCCTTCCGCCTCCAAACCCCCACCATCCCCACTGCACGTTAGAGGTGGCGACATTGCTTTGCTGACGCAAAGCGTCGCAGATTTTGTAAATTTTGATGGAATTAAATTTATAAATTTGCAAATTTGAATAGAAAAAGTCAAGGCGAAGTATCGTGAGAGGATTTTAAATGTTTTGAAGTAAATTTCGTCCCAAGACTAGACATGTAGTCTGTCGCAGGGCGAAATTTACGAAATCATTTAAAAGCACTCGCGAGACGAGCCAAAAAAGCTAAATTTTCAGCCCGTTTTCGTACCAGTCTATCTTCCTGGTCAGATACATCACCAACGCTATCACCGCAAATATCATCACGCTGCCCATCAAAAGCGCGTAGTCCTCGGACTGCAAGATACCGTAGAGTAAGCAGTAGCTAACCCCGTGTACGAGCGCGATAAATACGCCCCATTTGCGAGCCCGAAAGATCGCCGAGCCGTAGAAAAGTATCGTCGCGCACACGGCTGCGGCCGCAACGAGATAGCTAGCTAAAAAGCTAATATGCTCCGAAAACGAGAGCACGAGCAGGTAAAACAGCACGTCGGCTGCTCCGATGAGTAGGTACTGGATCGGATGGATGCGGGCGCGGCTGTAAATTTCGCACAAAAAGATTGCCAAAAACGGCACCGCTAAAAACAAGATCGCGTACGTCACGCAGCGCGCGATGAGCGAGTAGTTGTTTACGGGGCTGATGAAGCTAGCCTCGACGCTCTCTAGCCCCATCTCGCGCCTGCCGTCCATGATCCACGCCTGCGGGACGCCGGTGCTAAGGCCCGAGATCTCCCACTGCGCGTTAAAGCCACTGCTAGTAACTTCGCGTGATTTAGGCAGCCAGCCGCCGCTAAAAGACGGCGAGCTCCACGAGGATTTTACGTCAAATTTATTATCCTGCCCGACGGGAACGAAACTCACGCTCTGTCCGCCCTGCATAGATAGCGTGCCCGCTAGCTCAAAGCCGCCACTTGCTAAATTTGCGGGTAGCCTGTAGTGAACGCTTTGCCCAAAGGGCGAGTATTTAGGCGGGGCAAAAGACTGCGCGAGATCCTGTCCGTTTGCTTTTAGCGCGGGAAATGCGGTAAAGGTCTTTTTGCTGCCTACGCCCAAAATCAGCGTCGCCTCGCTTAGCAAAACGTCGCTTTCCGCGATATTTAGCTGCTCGAAATTTAGCGGCGCAAATTTTGCTTTTAGCGCGACTTCGCCGTTAAAAACGGGCACGCTAAAGATACCGCGCTTTAGATACTGCGGATCTAGCCGGGTCGATAGCTCATAGGACTGCGGCGCTATCATGATTTGCTCGGTGGTCTGCGATACCGTAGGTACGCCGTTTTCGTTGTAGATCGCCGCTTGTTTTTTATACGGTACCGAGATCAAAACGCCCTCGATCCTAAGCGTGCCGCCGACGGGCTGCATGATGGACTCCTCGGCGGTGCGCTTGACGTAGGCACGGTCAGAGATCATCGAGCTGATGAAGCCTAGCGGGATAAGTAGCAGCAAAAGCAAGACGAAAATAATGACGGGCTTCGTCCAAAAGCCGCCTCTGACGCTATCCATGATTTTGTTTTCCATTGGATTTCCTTTTGATTTTTTTTCACTGCGATTTTAACTAGAAATCGTAATAAATCGGTAAAAAAGGCCGTAAATTTAGAGCAAATTTGAGGTAAATTTAACCGCGGCGCAAGCTGCGCTTTCTAAGGCAGCTATAAATCCAAGCTCCGAGCAATAAAACCGCCGCGAGGCAATACATATAAAAGGCCGCGCCGTTTTCATACTCCACGTCCTGCGCGGTAAAGACCTGCTGCGACATTTCGGGGTTTCGCGCCGCCTCGTCCGCGATCTGCGCCATCACCTCCTCGCCATGCACGTCTAGCGTGATCTTTCGTAGATCGATGAAATTTGTCCGCTTATCCAGATGCCTGCCGCTGCGGCCCGTGACGTAAACGCTATGCGAGTAGAAATTTAGATAGTAAAATCCCGCGTCGTCTTTAAAAAGCTTTTCCGAGATCTGCCGCACGGCGCCTTTAAACGGATTGTCGCCCGCCCTTTTTAGCGCGCTTAGCCAGCTGGCGTCTGCGCCAAATTTATAATACACGTACCAAAGCGCGTCTTTGAGCCGGCCCTCGGCGCCACTACCGCGCGGACGATTTAAAATTTTATCCTTGCTTAGATAAAATATGCCGTTTTTGCTCGCAAACAGCATGTATTCCTGATGCCCGCTCTGAAAATTTAGCGGCGTATAGGGCTCGTTTGCAGCCTCAAATCTCTCGCCGTTCATCAGCACCGCGCCCGCCTTCGGATCATAAAGAAACTCTATGCCGGCGTTTGGCTCCACGAGATACATCTGCTCGCTAGGCGTGAAATTTAGCCTCTCGCCGTCCGCATAGACGCTGCGTCCGTCGCTCAGCCACCGATCGACCGGGCGAAAGTGCGCGGGCGAGCCGGGGCCGTCTTCGTGTATGATTTTTAGCCTTATCTGTTTTAGATTTTTTGCATCCGCACCCGCTAAAATTTTACCCTCATAAAAGACCCGCTCGCCGTCGGTTGCGACGTAAGGGCTCTCGGTCAGCGGCGAGATAGGCGCGCTAGTATCAAGTCTAGCGTAGGGGTAGTTGTACTCCTGCGGCCATTTTGAGAGCCCGAACGCATGGAAAAATACCTTGTAAATATAGCTTATCGCGCCGCCCGTGCGCTGCGTGACGTCCGAGCAGAAGTAGCTAACGCGCCCGTCGCTGTAGTAGCGAGAGCCGATCTTTTGCGTGCGCGCGGGATCTAGCCCCGTCATCTTGCGAGCGCCGCAAAATACGCTACTAGCGTCCATGCCGACGTTTGCGTAGGAGTATCTGCCGGTATCAAGCGCGCGAAAGCTCGCCGCGTCCGCGCCGCCCTCCAGCTCGTAAGGGGCGAGGTTCCAAGAGCGTAGATAAATTTTGCCGCCGATGTCGTAGTAATCACTGCCACCGATCTTTTGCGCGTCCGCGGGCAGCTCGCGCGAGCTATCATACACCGATAGTTCATAGATAAAAACGAGCGAGACGAATAGCGGCACGAAAAGTACCGCAAAGAGCAGCCTTAGCGCCTTTTTATCAAATTTGCTTAAATTATTCGCCTTTTTCATAAGGCAATTATATATCTTGCTAGTTTAAAACGTTAGAAATTTAAAAGCGTTTGCGGGGAAATTTTAAAATTTAGAGTGCGGTAAATTTGACGACGAAAAGCCGCGGGTAAATTTGACAGCAAAGCCTCAGCTCAAATTTACCCGCATTTGCGCGAAACGATGCAAGCTCCGCGCAAATTTAACTTAATACCCGTCAAAATGCTTGGTCTTTGGCAGAACCAAATTTAGCGTGATGCCGATGAGCGCGCCAAGCCCCACGCCGCTAAAGCTCATCGCGCCAAAGTCCAGCACCATGCCGCCGATCGCGCAGACAAAGATGAGCGCGACGATGATCATATTGCGCGGCTCGGCCAGATCCACGCTATTTTTTATGAGCGTTTCCATACCCACGCTAGCGATGATACCGAAAAGCAGCAGCATAATGCCGCCGATGACGGGAGCGGGGATTGTAGAGAGCGCGGCGCCGAGCTTGCCCACGAAGGCTAGCAGTATCGCCGTAAGCGCGGCAAAGGTCATAATGGCGGGATTGTAAGCCTTCGTGATGCTGACCGCACCCGTGACCTCTGAGTAAGTGGTGTTTGGCGGTCCGCCGAAGCAGCCTGCTAGCGACGTCGCGAGTCCGTCACCTAGAAGAGTGCTTTTAAGCCCAGGGTTTTTGAGAAAATTTTCCTTCGTTACGTTGCTGATCGCGAGCATATCGCCGATGTGCTCGATCGCGGGCGCGATAGCGATAGGCACCATGTAGATCACGGCTTCGAGCTTAAAAACCGGCGCGGTGAAATTTGGCAGCGCAAACCAAGGCGCATTTAGAATCGGCGTAAAATCCACTATCCCAACAAACAGCGACGCGCAGTATCCGGCTGCGATGCCGCAAAGTATCGGCACGAGGCGCAGCATGCCGCGGCCAAACATCATAATGGCGATAACGGCCGAGAGCGAGATAAGCGCGATGGTAAGCGACTGCCCCTGCGTGTAAAGCGCCTCTTTGCCCTTGCCCATGACCATATTTACGGCTGCGGGCGAGAGGATGAGGCCGATCGTCATGATGACGGGGCCGACGACCACGGGCGGTAAAATTTTATGCAAAAATCCCTCGCCTTTAAGCCTAATAAGCAGGCTCAAAACCACGTAAAAAAGCCCCGCCGCGATCACCCCGCCCATCGTCGCGGCGATGCCCCACTCCTTCACACCAAAGCTAAGCGGCGCGATAAAGGCAAAGCTAGACGCGAGAAAGATCGGCGGGACGTTTTTGCGCGTGATTAGCTGAAACAGCAGCGTGCCGATACCCGCGGTAAACAGCGCCACGGACGTATCAAGTCCCGTTAATATCGGCACGAGCACGAGCGCGCCAAACGCGACGAATAAAAACTGTACGCCGACCAGAGCGTCTTTGAACCTGAGATTGTAGCCTTCGTATTTTTCCATATTTTCCTCTTTTTATTTTGCGACTCTTGAAATTTACGGCATTTGTCTTGTTTTGCAGCCAAATTTAAACACAAAGCGATTTTAAAATTCGCAAAATTATAACATATTGGCAAGGATTACGGCGACGAAAATGCGCCGTTTTAAGCAAATTTTTCGAGCTAATTTTAAATTTACTCGCCGAGACCCGCACCTTTAAGGTGCCAAATTTAGCTTGGTTAAATTTAGCGTTATAAGTTAGAGTTTTTGTGCAATTTAATCTTTCTTGTTAAGGGGAAAGGGGCTTGAATTACGCTCTGCCAGCAGCTCTCAAAGAGAGTGCGTCCTAACAGTAGCAAACAAAGTGCGGCTAAGCACAAGGCGAAGCGTAGCTGAAGCAAAAGAGCTCCCCTTTGTATCCGCCTTTCTCTTTTTCTTGGGTGGTGGAAGGGGTTTCTACTTACGAAGCGTCGCCCCTTCCGCCCCCAAACCCCCACCAACCCCACTGCACGTTAGAGGTGGCGACATGGCTTTGCTCGCGCAAAGCGTCGCGGGGTTCTGAGTTCAAAGTTGATATTTTCAGGGTGCGGATCTCGGTGGGTAAAATTTTAAAAATTTAACCAAATTTGACTTCAAATTTGAGCGTAAAAAATCAAGGCGAAGGATTTTATAGAAACATTTTACTTCGCAAAAACGCTACGCTTGTTTTGAGATGGATTTGAATGTTGCGAAGAAAATTTTCGACCGAAGATAGAATATATAGTTCATCGAGGGAGAAAATTTCTAGCTCATTCAAAGACGCCCAAAAGACGAGTCGCTATTTAAGCGACTTTTCCGCCCACGCTCTCACTTCTAAATCCACTTCAAAAATCTTACTCTCGCTCTCTATCTTCTCGTTTTCAAACCTCTTTGCCGCGGCTAAAACCGTTCGCGAGATATCTAAAAATCCGCATTCGCGGCGCAAAAACTTATACACGGCGACTTCGTTTGCGGCGTTTATCGCAACGCCAAGATCCGGGCTTTGCAAAGCTTGGTCTTTTAGCGAAAAGATAGGATATTTTTTCAAATTTATCTCGCCGAATTTTATATTTTTCAATGTTTTTAGGTCTAAATTCGGCACGATTTGCCCGTTTTTCGCATCGGCGGCGCTCAAATTTAGCGCTCCGTCCTCGCCCAAAATCGCATGCGCGATGGCTAAAATCATATCGGTTTTGGATAGATGCGCCGTAGTCGAGCCGTCGGCAAACTCCACCAGCGCGTGCACCGTGGACGTGCGCTCGATGAGCGCCTCGATATCCCGCACGCCGTAGAGCCAAAAGGCCTCCAGCACCTCAAAAAGCTTGTTCGCCATCGTCGCGCTGTCGATCGTGATCTTTGCGCCCATGCTCCAGTTCGGGTGCTTTAGCGCGTCTGCGGCACGGGCGTCTTTTAGGGATTTTAGCGGGGTTTTGTAAAAGGCGCCGCCCGAGGCCGTGATGACGAGCCTAGCGACCGGGGTTTTGTTCGCGAGCAAAAATTTAAGCCCGAAATGCTCGCTATCTATCGGATTTATCGCACTCGTGTTTAAAAATTTGCCGCCCGCGACGAGGCTTTCTTTATTGGCAAGCGCTAGTTTTTTGCCCAGCTTTTGTGCGGCTAAGCTAGGAGCAAGACCCGCAAAACCCACTAGAGAGTTTACGACGCGCTGGCTCTCGCACTCTTTTAGCATATCGCAGATGCCCTGAGCGCCGGCAAAAACGCGTTTATGTTTTACGAATTTAGCAAATTTAGGCTCGGCGATACAGACGAATTTGGGTTTAAATTCGGCGATTTGCTCGTTTAAAAGCTCGTAGTTTGACGCGCAGCTCAGCGCCTCGACGCTAAGGCCGAATTTACGGGCTAGATTTAAAGTATTCGTCCCGATCGAGCCCGTCGAGCCCAGCACTACCACGATAGCGTCCAGAGTATCGCCGCGACGCCGAAAAGATAGCCGTCGACGCGGTCAAGCATACCGCCGTGACCCGGTAGCAGCGTGCCGCTATCCTTGACGCCCGCGCGGCGCTTTAAGTAGCTCTCGAAAAGATCGCCCCAAACGCCAAAAACCGCAACCAAAAACGCCGTGATGAGGCTATGCCAAAAGCTATCGGTCAGCACCCAGCCAAAGCCCGCGCCAAAGACCGTAGCCACGGCGATACCGCCTGCGACGCCCTCCCATGTTTTGTTCGGCGAAGTCTCGCTAAAGGCGTGTTTGCCGCAAAATTTACCGACGAAAAACGCCCCGCTATCGCACGCCACGACCGTTAAAATCAGCCACGCCAAGTAGCCTACGCCGTACTGCGAATAAAGCATCCAGATGAGAAAAATCGGCGTCATCGGATACAAAAACGGCAGCGCGGGCGTTAGATTTTCGCTCTTAAAATGCGCGAGAAAACTAACCACGAGCAAGACCGCTAAAATAGCGATAAATACGGGGTTTGAAAAAGGCGTGAGCAGGTAAAAAATAACCGCCACGAGAGCAAGAGAGCTTCCTTGTAGGCCGTAGAGCCTCACGGCTTCGCCAAAGGCCGTGTAAAGCACGAAGCCTAAAATGGCGAAATTTAACAGATAACTATCGACGAAAAAGATGACAAAAACCGCCGCAAATAGAGCGACGCCGGTGATTATACGCGTTTTCATGATTTTTCCTTTTTTGAGTAACGATTGTATAAAATTTTCGCTTAAAAGCGCCGAAATTTGAGGCGAATTTACGCTTGCGGGCTTTTGGCGGACGGTTAAATTTGACGGTTTTGCGTTAAATTTTAGTTCTGATTAAAAAGGGGCGATAAATTTGGCGGATTTGGGTTAAATTTTGCCGAGCGAGGCAGCAAATTCGGCGCGCATTTGACGAGCTGCGCTTGATTTTGCTTTTGCCAAAAACAGCTGCTTAAATTTAGCGGACAAAGGCTCAAATTTGATCTAAATAGAGCCAAATTTGACCGCTTAGCCTCTAGCGGTCAAATTTAAGCCCGCAAACTTAAATTTTAAGATCAAGATGATGAAATACGGGCGATGCCTGCGGAAAGTCGTTAGCCGCGACGCGCTCCTCGGAGTTTTTGTCGTCATCAGAGTTTTCGCCCTTTTGCTCCGAGGCGAGCTCGCCCTGCTCCTGCCTGCCCTTTTGCTTTTCGTGCTCGTTTTCGGGATCGATTTTGTAGGTTTCCTCAGTCGGGCGCACTTCGGAGACCTCTTGTTTTTCGTCGCTTGCTAGCGATGCGGCGGCGAGATTTTGCAGGTCAAATCTATTTTGGACGTCGGCGACCTTGTTTGAGACCATATTTACGTTTTGATTGATAAAAATCGTATTGCCAAGGGGTGTTACAGCCATTTTCGCCTCCTTTTAGTCGTGCTTTGTTACTAATATCGTCTTAAAATTAATATAATTTACATTTGCGCCACTCGTAATTTTGACGTTGTTACGTTTGGTAAAGTCAACCTCGTACGTCCCGCCGCCTTTGACGCTAAAATTTACGCAAATTTTAGCCGCAAATCTCAAAATTTCCTCGCTGGGAGCGCTTTTTGCGGTTTTGATGATGACGTGCGCGGACGGTAGGTCTTTTAGATGCATCCAGACGTCGTCTTTTTTCGAGTTTTTTAGCAGCCAGACGTTGCCTTTTTCGTTGCGTCCGATGCTGATTTTATAGCCTTCGACGTAAAAATCCTCGACGTTTTGATTTTGCTCTTTTTGCTTTACGGCGCGGGCCTTTTTAGGCGCTAGGACCTCTAGCTCTTCGGCGCTTTTTGCTTCATTTACGAGCGTTTGTAAATTTGATAAAAACTCCAGCTTTTCGGTCAAATTTTGCCGCTCTATCGTTAGACCCGCCGCCTTTTGTTTTAGCCTTTTTGCTTTGGCAAACATCGCGTTTGCGGCGATTTTTGGGCTATCGTCCAGCACGAGCCTCACCTCGCCTCGCTCGAAATCATTTAGCGTTACCTCGCGCTCGTAGTCTCTTAACGCGTGCAAATTTGATAAGATCAGCCCCGCGTTTTTGCTTAAAATTTCGCTTTGCGCATTTAGGTCGCTTTCGTTTTCAAGCCCCGCTAAAATCTCACTTAAATTTTGCATTTTTCGCTCTATCGCGGCCGATTTTACAGCGCGCAGATTTTCTAGCTTTGCGTTATTTACGCGCTTAAATTCCTCGCTAAAATACCGCTCAAAATCCGTTATCGGCGGCGTCTGGCGCTCTTTTATCACTGCCGGCGGCAGCTCTAGCAGCTCGCGCCCCGGTTTTATCACGCGAAAATTATTATCTATATGGCGCAAAGCCTCGACGATGACGCCCTTTTCGTCCGTAATGATAGCGTTGGTAAATCGCCCCGTAAACTCCAAAAACAGGCTCGAGGCTAAACTCTTATACGAGCCTTGGAATTCGCACTCCAGCTTTAAAATTCTATTTCCCTCGGGCACGCTTAAATTTAAAATTTTAGCCCCCCAAAACCTCTTTTTAAGCGCGACGTCAAAGGGCGCTTTGTACTCTTTTACATTTAGAAAATCAGGATTTGCGTAGATCGCGGAGTCAGATTTGCTAAGGTCGAAAAATAGTCCGAGCTCGCCGTCAAATTCTATAAATATCGCCATATCGCCCGCGCGTCTGATTGCGGTTATTTTTTTAAATTTGCCTAGAAAAGATTGTATTTGTTTTAAATTTGCGTATTTCATAGCCGAAATTATAGCCTAAAATGCGACCGAAATTTAAGCGCAAGAATAATATAATGATAATACATTTTAAAACGGAGAAAAAATAAATGAACAAATTTAGCCTAAGTTTAGCGGCCTCGTCGCTGCTTTTAACTCAAATTTTCGCCGCCGACGTAGCGCTACAAGGCGTCGAGATTAGCGAGAGCGCGGACGACGGATACCGCGCCAAAACCAGCGAAGTAGGCAAAACAAATACGCCTATTTTAGAGATCCCGCAGACGGTAAACGTCGTAACCCAGCAGCAACTAAAGGATAAAAAACCCGAGACTCTAGCCGAGAGCCTTCAAAACGTGAGCGGAGTTAGCTACGGAAACACCACGGGCGGTATCTTTGACTCGATCATTAAGCGAGGCTTTGGCGGCGGACGCGACGGCTCGATCATGCGAAACGGCGTACCGTCTAGCGTCATGCATAGCTTTAACAAAACCGTAGAAAGCGTCGAGGTGCTAAAAGGCCCGGCTAGCTTGCTCTACGGCGCGCAAGAGCCCGGCGGCATCATAAATATGGTCACTAAAAAGCCAAAATACGACTTCTCAAACGAAATTTGGGCCGGTATCGGCAACCGCAACTACTGGAACGCGGGCTTTGACAGCACGGGACCGATCGCTGATAGCGGCTTTGCGTATAGATTTATATTTGATATGATGCAAAAAGACTACTGGAGAGAGTTTGGCGAATATAAAAACGTCCTCTTTGCGCCTTCGCTCTCGTATAAAGGCGATGATTACCGCATAAATTTAGCCTATACGCACACGCGATCGACCGATCCGATCGACCGCGGTATGTATCTCATTCCAAGCACGGGCAAGCTACTTCCGATAGATAAGAAAAGGCGCCTTGACGAGCCGTTTAATAAACTAAAAACCAGACTCGACACCGTAGATGTAAATTTTGAAAAAAATATCGGCGAGGACTGGCTACTGCGCGGCGCTTACGCGTATTCGCGCTCAAAGCACGAATACGGCCACATCAGGCTAATGAACGTAAATTTAAACACGGGCGTTGCGGCTAGACGAAACGAGGCGTATGACGGATTTATCCACCGCACGCACGCGGGGTCGTTAAATTTAAACGGTTACGTGCAAACGGGCGAGATAGAGCATAACTTGCTATTTGGTATCGACGCAAAGGAGTACTACCGCTATAGACCCGGCGCGCTAAACAGCTATAGCTCCGGCACGACGCACAGAAACTTCCCGATAAATATCTACAGTCCAGTCTACGGCACGGTCGCCTATCCGTCCGACCGAGCCTCCGGTATCCAGTATCAAAAGCTAAGAACGATCGGATTTTACGCGCAAGATAGTATAAATTTGACCGAAAATTTGATCTACTCTTTGGGCGTTAGATACGAATACTACAACCAAGTCGCTCGCGGCACGACCAGCGGACCAAACACCACCGATCAGCAAGACGGCAAATTTACGTGGCAGACGGGGCTTTTATACCTGCTAACGCCGGAGTGGTCCGTTTACACCAACTACGCGCAAAGCTTTAGCCCGCAAATGGCGATCAGCGGCGACGACATCGGCGACATAAAGCCCGAAGAAGGCAAAAGCATAGAGCTAGGAACTAAATTTCAAAACGATAGCATAACGGCTAGCGCGGCGGTCTTTAACATCGATAAGAAAAACATCATGCGCACCGTAAATAGCGTAAGTACGCCCGTGGGCGAGGCGCGCTCGAGAGGATTTGAGTTTGACTTTAACGGCCGCGTGACGCAAGGGCTAAGCGTGGGCGCTAGCTACGCATACACTAAAACCGAGGTGCGTAAGGATAGCGGCGCGTTTGCCGTGCTAGTGGGCAAACCGCTAGAAGCCACGCCTAAGCACCAAGCCAGCCTCTTTGCTAACTACGACTTTAGTCATCTAGGCGCAAAAGGCCTAAGGATCGGCGGCGGAGCGAGGTACTTTGGCTCATGGTACACCTACTACATGAGGACGAATTTACCGGCCGTGCCTGCGGGAACGGGCTTTAAGATGGACGATGCGGTCGTTTACGACGCATTTATCAGCTACGATACCAAGATCGCGGGCTACGAGACGAATTTCTCGTTTAACGTCAAAAACTTGACCGATAAGCTCTACTATACGTCCTCATCGACCGGCACGCAGGCCAATATCATACCGATACAGCCGGGGTATGCGAGGCAGTTTATGCTGACTGTTAGCGTTAAATTTTAAAATTTAAGCGGCTTGTCTTTTCTCGCTATATGGCGTTGAAATTTAAATTTTAAGCTCGGCAGACTATCTTTGCTTCGCTTTGCTCGCAACTGCAAGCAGAGGTCTAGCCTACGCTTAAAATTTAAATTCCGCCTTGTCTAGCAAAAAAAAATACTTCGCCTTATCGTTTTGCGCTCGAATTTGAAGTCAAATTTAATCAAATTTGCAAATTTCCGCTTCAAATTTGACTCGCCAAAATCCGCATCCCAAAAACGCCGAATTCGGTTTTAAATCCGCGGCGCACTGCGCTATTTAGCCGAACCGAGTTCGCATTTGCAACGCTCAAATTTTAATCTCAATCTCTTTTTATCCATTTTTCGCTAGAATCGCTAAATTTTAAAACGCGCGGCATCCGCAAAAAAGGAAAATTTATGCAAAACTCAAAGCAAACCATCACCGAAAAGATTTTCAGCGAGCACGTAGGGCGCGAGGTTTTCGCGGGCGAGATCATCGAAAGCGACATCGACATGGTCATCGGCAACGACATCACGACTCCTATCTCCATCAAGCAGTTTGAGCGAAGCGGCGCGACAAGGCTAGCTAATCCGGACGGCTTTAGCGTCGTGATGGACCACTACATCCCGGCAAAAGACATCCTAAGCGCCAACCAAGCCAAAATCAGCCGCGATTTTGCGTATAAGCACGATTTGAAAAACTATTTCGATGAAAAGGACATGGGCATCGAGCACGCGCTTTTGCCCGAAAAAGGACTCGTAGTGCCTGGCGACGTCATCATCGGCGCCGATAGCCACACCTGTACCCACGGCGCGCTGGGAGCCTTTGCCACGGGCATGGGTAGCACCGACCTAGCCTACGCGATGATAACGGGCAAAAACTGGTTTAAGGTGCCGCCCACTATCAAAGTGATCTTTCGCGGCAAGCTAGACCGCCACGTCTACGGCAAGGACCTCATCCTAGAGATCATCCGCCGCATCGGCGTAGACGGCGCGCTGTATAAGGCGCTGGAGTTTACGGGCGAGACGATAGAGAACCTCGATATGGACGGGCGTTTTAGCATGTGTAACATGGCGATCGAGGCCGGCGGAAAAAGCGGTATCATCGCGGTCGATGAAACCACGAAAGAGTTTTTGAAAGGCAAAACCTTACGCGCCGAGCCGAAGCTGCACTACTCCGACGAGGGCGCAAACTACGAGCAAATTTTAGAGATCGACGTTAGCAAGCTCGATCCCGTGATCGCATATCCGTTTCTACCTAGCAACGGCAAGAGCGTGCGCGAGGCCGTCAGAGACGATATCGCTATCGATCAGGCCTTTATCGGTAGCTGCACGAACGGCAGGCTAAGCGATCTACGCATCGCGGCTGAAATCCTAAAAGGCCGCAAGGTAGCTCGCAAAACCCGCCTCATCATCACGCCTGCGACGCAAAAGATCGCCCTGCAAGCGCAAAAAGAGGGGCTGATGGACATATTTGCCGAGGCTGGCGCGGTCGTCTCAAATCCAACCTGCGGCGCGTGCCTGGGCGGATATATGGGGATTTTGGGCGTGGGCGAGCGCTGCGTGAGCACGACGAACAGAAACTTCGTCGGCCGTATGGGCGATCGCACGAGCGAGGTGTATCTGGCGAATTCTGCCGTAGCCGCAGCTAGTGCCGTCGCAGGCAAAATTGCCGACCCGCGCGATTTATAAACATTTATATGGAGTATCCTGTGGACAATTTATGGGCAGATGCAATAAAGATTATCCTTGGTGCACTTTTGACAATCGGTGCACAATGTGTGCATGTCTGGATCACTAATAAAAAAGACAAAAATAAACTCAGGCGACAAAAGCTAGAGGAAGCGTTTATTATAATTGGTGATATTTTAGGAGGATTACATTACAAGGCATCTTTATTGATAAACCCAAATTTAAGCATAGAAAGTCCGAAAATAGATACTAGCAAATTACACCTACTAATTAGTTTCTATGCGCCAGAGCTACAAGAAGACTACAAAGATTTTATGATCACATATCAGGAATTTATTCCACTTACCACAACAAGACTTAGAACCTCAGACAATGATGATAAAAACATGAAAGAGATAATAGAGGAACTAACAAAAATAATCTCTTTATTGGGTTTAAAAGGCAATAAAATTAAAGAAAAATTAACCGCAATAGCAAAAGAGTTATAAACATTCTGCTTTTAGTGCCCAATTAGTAAGACTCGCTATTGCCCCTTAAAACGCCGTTATCGTTGCCAAAAGGCCAAAAATTATCCCCGGCAAATTCGCAGCAGCTAGCGGATAGTCTCTCTTGGCTTTTAGCAGACCGTAGCTAGTCCAGATCGTGCAGTTTATCGCTGCGGCTAGAGGCTGGATAAAAGGCGTCTTGTTGCCGTCAAGGTTGCCCATTATCTGCGGGATATAAGAAATATACATGATAACCGACAGGCACGTGCCTATCCAGCCTAAAATTTGTAAATTTTTCTCGCTCATTTTCTCTCCTTTAAAGTCCGTATTATACTATTTTTTGGGGTGCGGCGGGCGCATTTTGGTAAATCAAAGCCGTTTTTAGCTAAAGTTAGCCTTATAATTTTGCTTAAGGAAAAAAATGAAAACATGCGTCATCTTGGCCGGCGGCAAAAGCTCGCGAATGGGCCGCGACAAAACGCTGCTGCCTTTTGGCGGATTTGCGACGCTCACGCACTACGGAGCGCATAAATTCGGGCGGATTTTCGAGCGCGTATTCGTTAGCTCTAAATTTGAAAAATTTAACCCACCCCTGCCGCTCATCAAAGACGCCGGCGCAGACGAGATCTCTCAGTCAAATTTGAACGCGGTAAGCGATAAAAACGACACCACGCCAAACTCAGCTCAAATTTGCGTGCAAGATACGGCAAATTTGAGTCCGGACGCCTTTTCTCCGATGCTAGCTCTTTACAGTATCCTTAAAAATTTCCCAAACGAAAGCGTCTTTATCGTCCCGGCCGATATGCCTTTTGTTAGCGAAGAGTGCGTGCGCGAGCTATATAAATTTGCCGGCGAATACGATATGGTCATCGCCGCGGACGAGTCGCATACGCACTCGCTTTGCGGATTTTTTAGCGGGGATTTAGCGGACGACGCGGGCGAGCTTTTTGCCGCGGGCGAGCACAAGATCGGGCTTTTACGTAGCCGCTGCCGCTGCAAGATCGTAAAATTCGCGCGCGAAGACGAGTTTTTTAACATCAACTATCAAGCAGATTACGAACAAGCCTTAAAAGAAGGAAAAATATGAAAAAAATTATCGTTTTATCGGCGATTTTGTTAAATTTAGCCCTAGCCGCTCATGCGGAAACGGCGAAGCAAAATTTAGCCCCGCAGCCAGAAAATCCAGCCGAAAATTCGGCCGAACCGACAGCCAAAGACGAAGCCAAACGCCTCTACGAAGCCGCCGCAAAGCTCGAATACGAAGGCGACAAAACAAGAGCCCTTCAGCTTTATAAGCTGGCGGCCAAAAAGGCGATATTTACGGACGAGGACGGCGAAACGGCTGCCATGGAGCGCTCCGTGATTGCGCCCTCAGATAGCGTAGCGGACGCGCCCGTAGAGGAGCAAAAGATCGCCTCCAAAGAGCGCCCGAAAGCGAAATTTGAGAGCGGCGAGGCATACGACGTGGATGAAATTTTGGGCTTAAAAATGCACCATTTAAACTACCTCTTGCCCGCAACCTACGCATTTAACGACGTCGAGGGTAGGCGTAGATTTGAGACCGCTTTTCAGATCAGCCTGCAAAAGCCGCTATTTTACGACGTGTTTGACATGAACGAAACGATCTCTGCAGGCTACTCGCAAAGCTCGTGGTGGCAGACGGCCAAGAGCTCTACGCCGTTTCGTGAAACCAACTACCGCCCCGAGATTTTCGTGACCGTTCCGATGAGATTTGAGGCGCTACCGAGCCTTGATTACCTACGCGCGGGACTTTTGCACGAGAGTAACGGCCAAGGCGGCGAGAAGTCGCGCTCATGGAACCGCGTATATCTCGAGGCTAAACTTTACGCAGGTAGCCTAGTCGTGATCCCGCGAGCGTGGGCGCGCATACCAGAGAGCAAAGGCAGCGACGACAATCCCGACATCGAAAAATACCTCAGCAACATGGATATAAATTTCGCCCTGCCTTACCGCGGTCACGTCTTTACGGCGATGGTGCGAAACAACCTGCATTTTGATAAAACCAACCGCGGCGCGGGCGAGCTTGGCTGGCTGTTTCCGTTTGGCAAGAGCGGCGTTTACGGCTACGTGAAGTACTTCACGGGATACGGCGAGAGCCTCATCGACTACAACCGCCACACCGACAAAGTCGGTATCGGCTTTGCGATTTTGAAGTAAAAGGCTAGCGCGCTCAAGCGGCGCAGGCAAGGTAAAAATCGCGGCAAAACGGCCAAAAGCGATAAGTCAAATTTGACCGAACCGACAAGCGGGCAAATTTGACGAGCGGGCGCTTGTTTGCAAAATATACGCATAATAAAGCAAGGATCAAATTTGCGAATTTTAGGCGCGGCGCGATCCTTTAAATTTACGCAAGGTTACAGTCAAAAATCGCCGCCGCAACGCAAGCGCAAAACCTAAGGAGATAGATGAAAAATTTATTAAAGCTTTTTATCGTTTTGACCTGCGCGACCTCACTGCAAGCAGGCGGCAAATACGTAACAGACTCTACATCACCCGGCTAGACGCGAGCGGCGCGCAGCTAAATCGCTACGTCATCGACGAGGCGGACGAGAAGTACAAGCGCAAGATCCCCGATGATCCCTCTACGAAGCTAAAAATCTCGCTCGTCGTCCGCAAAAACGAGCGCTGGGTGCTACTTGAAGTGTACTCAAAAGAGCACCGAAACGCGCCTGCGTTCACGGCCGAAAGGTGCCTGTGGAGCGGGCTAGAAAAAGAGCTGCTGGAGGATTTTGACGCGGGCGAGGTGCTAAAACTGTACCGAAAAACAAAACGCTTCGACGCAAATTTAGGCTTTTTTACCGAAAATAACATAGCCGAATACCGTAAAGACGGCAAACCGTCGTATAAGGAATTCATTAGCGTTCGAACGGGCAAAAAAGAAACGACTTTTGAAAAATACGACGACAGCGGACGCCTAAATAGCCGCATATACCAGCTAGGCGGCGACCCGCTGCTTTTTGAGTTTTTCTACCCGAGCGGCAAGCTAAAAAGCGTGATAGACCAGCGCTTATCGCTCGGTAAGCCGCTAAACGAAGCGGTTAAAATACAAAAGGAATTTAACGAAAAAGGCGAGCTCGTAAAAGAGGTCGTAACCGACGCAAAAGCGGGCGCGGCGACTACGAAATTTTACGGCGAAAACGGCGAAATCATAAAAACAGAAACAAAAAATCTCAGATAAACTAGATGCGGAAAAAGACGTGTTTTTAGAGTTAGACCAAATCGCTCGCAAGCTAGACGAGATCTACCTACCTCTGGAGCAAGAGGGCATAACGGGCATGAGACTGTCGCCGCAATGCGACTCTAGCGCGTCTATGCAGGCGATAGAAAAAGCGCAAGAAACTCTCGGCGTCAAATTTCCGCTTGCGTTTTTGCGTCTGGTTTGCAAATTTGACTTGGGCGAATTTGAAGTTTGCAACGTACGCTTTGGTGCCAAAGGAGACTACGCGGGCGAGCTTGTGCGGCTAAACGGCACCGACGAATACGGCGGCAAATGGTGGCCAGGCGAGACGCGTCCTGCAAATTTGATAGTTTTTGCCGTGGGCGATCCGTGGATTTTTTTGCTTGATTGCGCGGACGGTTCGATTTATGCGTGGCTGCTTGGAGACGAAGAGCTTTGCGGCAGGCGCGTTGCGAGCGATTTTGAGAGATTTTTTAGAGCGCTTGCTAGTATCGATATCGCGCGACTAAGTAAAAAGACCGTGCCTTGCGCAGAAAAAATCGCTAAATTCGTCCAGGCTGACGATGATAAGGCGCTTGAGTTTTGGCGAGAAACGGCGAAAATTTGATAAATTTAAGCGCAAGCGGCTTTAGCGGCAAATTTAACTAACTTTAAAAACTCTAAATACAGCGATAACCGCTGCAAATTTTAACTCCTAATTTACAAATTTCACTCGCAATCCGGGTCAAATTTATATTATTTTTTGCATTCGGGTGCTAAATTTGAGCTCAAATTTGCCACAAATTCGGCGTATAAACTTAAAAATAAAAAGGCAAAAAAAATGATAACCGCAAAAGCTCTTTACGCATCCGCGCGCCTTAGATCTCTGCCGCTTAGCGTCTCGGGCGTATTGCTCGGTAGCGGCGCGGCATACGGCGCGGGCGCGTTTAGAGCCGATATTTTTGCGCTGGCGCTGCTTACGACGCTGCTGTTTCAGGTTCTAAGCGACTATGCCAACGACTACGGCGACGCAGTAAAGGGCACCGACGACGAGGGCAGACTGGGGCCGCGTCGCGCGATACAAACGGGGCAGATGAGCGCGGCCGAGATGAAGCGCGTCATCGTCGCTACGGCGCTACTTTCGGCATTTTCGAGCCTCGCGCTGAGCGTTTTGGCGTTTGGCGAGCGGTTTTATCTCGTGCTGCTATTTTTGGCACTGGGCGGCGCGTCGATATACGCGGCGATCCGTTACACCGTGGGCGCCGGCGCATACGGCTACAAGGGGCTTGGCGACGTTTTCGTGTTTTTATTTTTTGGGTTACTTAGCGTGCTGGGTTCGTACTTTTTATACGCGCGTTCGCTCGATGCGGCGCTGCTACTGCCGGCGTGCGCATGCGGGATGCTAAGCACCGCCGTGCTAAATCTAAACAACATGCGCGACATCCAAAACGACGCGCTCAAGGGCAAGCGCACGGTCCCCGTTCGTATCGGACTGCGCGCGGCTAAACGCTACCACTACGCGCTAATCGCGGGCGGAGCGGGTCTGATGCTCTGCTACTCGCTTTTGCGGGGCGAGCCGGGCGTAAAACTACTCTACGTAATTAGCTTTGCGCCACTTATTTGGCACCTATTTTTCGTTTCGCGGGTGCGTGAATGCCGCGACTTCGACGGACAGCTAAAGGTCGTCGCGCTCTGCACGTTTGCGATGTCGGTGCTGTTTTTCGTCGGGGAAATTTTGGGCTAAATTTAGCCTGATTGTTTATCGCACGATCTTAAAGCGGCAAGCCAAGTAACTCAAATTTTTCTCAAAATGTTGCGAAAAAGTTATATATTTACTTTTTTAAAATACACTTTCAAACCTAAATCACAAGGAGAAAAAATGAAAAAACTAATCAAATTTTCGCTAGCGGTAGCGCTGGCAGCAAGCTTCGCAAACGCCGCAGTCTACGAGATCGACCCGGTGCACAGCAACGTCGGCTTTAAGATCAAGCACCTAAGCATATCAAAAGTCAGCGGAAATTTCGGCAAATTTGACGCCGTGATCGACTACGACAAGGACGCCAAAGAGCTCAAAACACTCGAGGCCACCATCGAGACCGCCTCGGTAAATACGCAAAACAACAAACGCGACGAACACCTACGAAGCGCGGATTTTTTCAACGCGGCCAAATTTGACAAAATCACCTACAAAATGGTCAAATTTGAGAAAGAAAGCGACACGGAAGGCAAGGTCGTGGGCACGCTCACGATGCACGGCGTAACTAAGCCCGTGGTGCTAAAATTCGAGCTTGGCGGCTTTACTGCGGATAAAAACGGCAAGGAAAAAATCGGCTTTAGCCTAGAGGGCGAGACGAAACGCAAGCTCTTTGAGATCGGGCTGGATACCTCAGAGATCACGCTATCTGACAAAGTCGAGCTAGAGATCAAAGTCGAAGCCAAAGAAAAATAATCCCCAAAATAAGCCTAAAGCCTGTTTTCGGGCTTTAGCTTGTTAAATTTTGGGTTTTTAGCCTAGATTTTTTAAATTTAGGCTCGCGCTACGACTCGGCGCAAAATCCGCACGGCAAAAACTCAAACTAAAATTTGTTTTTACCGTCGCGAATTTTATTGATTTACTAGATAAATTTACGGACTCGCAGCGACAAAGCATGATCTCAAATTTGAAAAATTAGAGAAACTACCGCGTCGAAAGGCAAAAATGCGGTAAAATGCAAAACGTTCGCTCAGACTCGCTAATCATGCCGAGCAAACAAAGCTCAAGCCGGCAAATAGATAAATTTGCCGAAAAAACCGCCGTATCAAAACGTAAATTTACCCCTTACGCCCTAGCAAATATAGCCTCAATGCCTGCTCTGCGGTCATTTTGAGATTGCGCGTCGCGGTTTGCTTATCCATCGCCTCCTCTAGGCTCACTGGCTCATTTAATACGCTAAAAAACGCATCGATGCCGTTTTCGTTACAGCCGCCCGCGCAAGGCGACACGCTGCCCGCTAGCGCAATGACGGGTTTGCCGTATTTTTTGGCGATCTTCGCCACTCCGGTCGGTGTCTTGCCCATCGAGCTTTGAAAGTCCAGTCGCCCTTCGCCGGTGATGATTAGATCAGCGTTTTTCACGTCCTCTTCGAGGCGGATTTCCTCCATGATGATGTCGATGCCGGGCTTTAGTTTGGCGTTTAGGTAGCTCACAAACCCGTACCCTAGCCCGCCTGCCGCGCCCGCGCCCTTGAAGTTCCAAAATTCGCTCGAAAAGTGCTCGCTCGTCGCGCTCGCAAAGCTTATAAGGCCAGCGTCTAGATCCTTTACCATCTGCTCGTCCGCGCCTTTTTGCGGGCCGTAAACGTAGGCCGCGCCGTTTTTGCCAAAGAGCGGATTATCCACGTCGCAAGCCACGAGGAATTCGCACTCTTGCAGCTCGGACACTACGTTTTTGTTTGAGATTTTGGTGATTTTTATGAGGTTTTCGCCTTTACCCTCGAGCAGCTCGCCGTTTTCGTCAAAAAACTCGTATCCCAGCGCGCTTAGCATGCCCGTACCCGCATCGTTCGTCGCGCTGCCGCCGATACCGACGATAAATTTACGCGCGCCCTTGCTAATAGCATGCAAAATCATCTGCCCAAAGCCGTAAGTGCTCGTTTTCATTGGGTTTCGACGCTCTTTTTCCACCAGCATGAGCCCGCTAGAAGACGCCATCTCGAGGATGCCCAACTCGCCTGCTAGCGCGTATCTGGCGGGGATTTTTTCGCCGAGAGGATTTTGCACGATGACGTCGATAAACTCGCCATCTAGCGCATCCGCTAGCGCCACCACGCTACCCTCGCCGCCGTCCGCGATGGGTTTAACCACCACTTCATCGGTCTCGCCGGCTAGGGCTTTGAGACCCTCTTTTACGGCGTTGCCGGCCTCGAGAGAGCTCAGAGAGCCTTTAAAAGAGTCGATTGCTATTAATATTTTCATCTGTTTTCCTTTTTTGTTAGCGGCTTGTCTTTTTCCTTTATACTTCGTTAGAAATTTCGCCGAAGCTCGGTTACATACTACTTGTATGCGTCCTCGCTCGGCTTATTTCTGCCTCGTCTAAAGAAAAAATACTTCGCCTTAAATTTTACGGTCTGATTTTATCAAATTTAGTTTTAAATCGCGAGCCGAATTTAGCTTCATTGCTAATTTAAAAACGCGCGGCGCGATAGCGCCACATAAACCTGGGCCGCAGTGCGGCAACCTCTCACGTCGTAGGGGGAGGGAATTAAATGGAGCAGGGGAACTCTTTTGCTTCGGCTTTGCATCACAACTGCAAGTAGACCGTAATTCAAGCCCCTACCCCCTTAACAAGCAAGATTAAATTTAATGTGCAACGCTAAATTTAACCAAACCAAATTTAACATTTTCAAGATGCGGGTCTGGGCGGACAAATTTGAAAATTTACCGTTCATACCGTAAAGAGTGCAGTCTCGTCACGCCAAAACCGCAC
The DNA here is from genome assembly GCF_014253065.1 of Campylobacter massiliensis. Lineage (NCBI taxonomy): Bacteria > Pseudomonadati > Campylobacterota > Epsilonproteobacteria > Campylobacterales > Campylobacteraceae > Campylobacter > Campylobacter massiliensis. Next base: position 1,276,034 of record NZ_JACLZK010000001.1, on the reverse strand, counting down.
TCAAATTTAGCCGTCAAATTTACAGTAAAATCAGCGACGCTACCCAAACTGTCGCCATACCCACGATACCCATTATAAAGGTAAGCATCGTCTGGGTCTTGTAGCCCTGCTCCGGCGACATCTTGCTAAAGTTCGTAACGACCCAGAAGTAGCTATCGTTAGCGTGCGAAACCGTCATCGCGCCCGCAGCAATCGCCATCACCGTTAGCACCGCGCCCATCTCGCTAGTTAGCCCCAGCGCGCTCATCATCGAGCCGCTATCGGTGAAAAGCCCCATGATAGAGGCCGTCGTCGTAAGCGCCACGGTCGAGCTGCCCTGAGCGGTCTTGATGATAGCCGAGATGACAAATGGGAAAAATATGCCCACGGTGCCGATGAGATGGGCGTTTGCCTTCATAAACTCGACAAAGCCCGCTTTAGCGATGACGTTACCCAGCACGCCGCCCGCAGCCGTGATGAAAAGGATCGGTCCGACGATCTTTAGCGTTTCGTTAGTCATGAGGTTAAATTCGCCAAGCTTGCCCGTTTTAGCCAGCAAGATAACGGCAAATAGCACTCCAACGCCGAGCGCGATGATTGGGTTGCCTAAAAATAAAACGAAATTTGCAAACGAGCCTTTTAGCTTTAGTATCGAGACGACCGAACCCAGCGCCATCAGCAAAATCGGCATAAAAATCGGCGCCAAGCTCAAAAACGCGCAAGGCAGCTTACCGTGCTCTTTGATGATCTCGTCGTAGCTCTTGCCCACGTCTACGAGATCCTCTTTTAGGCTCACTTTTGTGCCGATAGTTTTAGCAAAAAGATAACCCGCGATGAGAACCGGTATCGAAACGACCGCGCCCACGGCGATGACTAGTAGCAGGTTGTGGCCTACGCCAACTAGTCCGGCAGCCGCTATCGGGCCTGGAGTCGGCGGTATAAACACGTGCGAGGTGTATAGGCCGCACGAGAGCGCGACCGCCATAGCTACGGGGTTGGCGCCGATTTTTTCCTTTATCGCGCGGCGGATCGGATCGAGTACGACGAAGCCACTATCGCAAAAGACCGGGATACCAACGATCCAGCCCATGATGAGCATGGCTAGCTCGGGGCGCTTGTCGCCTACGCAGCGCACGACCATGTCGGCCAGCTTTAGCGCCGCACCCGTCTTTTCTAGCGCCATACCGATGAGCGCGCCTAGGATGATGACGATGCCTATGCTTTTAAATATCCCGCTAAATCCCTCTCCGATGATCGCGGGAACCTTGACCAGGTCGATGCCCGCGACGACGGCTAGAGCTAGCGAAACGAGCATGATCGCTATAAAGGGGTGAACCCCGAACTTAGAAATCAGCACGATCATAACGACGACCGCGATGACGAAGCAGACGATGAGAGCAATACCGCTCATAACAGCTCCTTTCGGATAAAATTTTTACCTAGCGCAATATTACCGAAATTTGTTTTTAAAATATCTAAATTAGATTTGAAATTTTAGTTTCATTTTATAAAACGAGTGAATTTGACGGCCGATTATTTTGCGGTAAATGCGCGGGCAACTTTGGCGCGGTTAAATTTTGTTTTGAATTTAGGTTCGAATTTGGAGCAAATTTATCACAAAAAATGACTTGCGAGGTTAAATTTACGATATTATAATTCATAAAAACAAGCGTCAAATTTGACTACTAGCACTTGCCGAAGCTCAAATTTAACTCCACCTTAAGCCTTACGGCACTATCATTTTATCAATGATTTACAAAAGACGCGAGCGGTCAAATTTAAAGCAGTTGCGGGCTTTATTGACCTATATATTTTAGGCACGAGGCAAAACGTATCGTCTCTGTTTTGGCGACAACTAAAAAGGATACGCTATGGGTATAATAATCTTACTTTTTTACGTTATTCCTTACTTGGCAGTTAGTACCGTAGTTATGGTTATTACCGTAAAATACGCTAAGAAAATTTGGATCAGAGGCATAGTAGCGGCCGCGCTATTTTTGATTCCGACCTACGACATCATCATCACAAACATTCTTGGGGCATATTACTGCGCTACCGCTCCAAAGGCTTTTATAAAGGAGACGGTCGAGTATCCGGAAAGTATTTATTTTGAAAGACAAGAAATTTACGGCTACGGAGAAACAACGCATGAATTTATGATAGGTCAATATTTAAACGGCGTCAGTTTAAAAACTTTAGCATTAAATTTGCCCGATGGAAACGTTGCCATATATCATTACGAGAAAAATCAAGACGAATACGACAAGATAGTGCAAGAAGTCAAGCAAGAGCTAGGAGAAAAGTCGTCGCACTATAAAGATATCAAAGCCAGAATCGTCAAGATGATAGAGTCAAATAAAATCATAACTACGAAAGATAAAATGCCTAAAATAAACTATACCGCAATATTTGACGAGATTAAGCTAGATAAATTTAGCTCAAATTTTCTCATCGCTACCGAATTTAAGCTGATAAACAATAAAACATCCGAGATAATCGCATACAAAAGGGAGTATCATAACTATTACTACAATATGTTTCCGAACCTATCGACGGGAGGCAAAATAAATTGGAAATCGTTTTGCGATTGCGAAAAGTTGGATAAAGAAATAGGCGTTATATTTTTGGATGAATATTTATAAATATCGCCTATCCAAACAAAGCAATTAAATTTAACATCCGACTCTCGACTCAAAATTTATTTGGCAAAGCCGAGCCGACAAATTTAGTCGATAAATTTAGCAAACAGTCCGTACTTATCAGCTAAAAGATAAAGTCCTAAAAATAGCGCGGCGTATAAAACTGTTTTAAATATTTTTAGCAAGGTGTGCAAATTTGATCCTTTTTGCTTCGTTAAATTTGCGAAATATTAGCCAAATGGCGGTTAAATTTGAGTGAATTTGGAGGGCGATAAATTTGAAAAATGCGGGGAAATTTAAATAAAGGCAAATTCGGCTAAATTTAAAAGCCGAATTTAAAAAACAAAACGCGACAAAGGCTCAAATTTACCCCTCGTCGCGAGAAATTTATCGCTGTAAATTTACACGCCGAAAGCTCGGCGCGCAAAAATCAAATTTATCTAGAAAGCTTTAACAGATACCCGTCCTGCGTCTTTTCGATCTCGTGTTTATAGCTGCCGTCGAGATCAAAAACTACGCGGTAGAATTTGCCGTGCGAGCCAAAAAGAGCCGTTTTAAACGCACCGCAGTCAAGCTCGTCTTTTCTGGTATTTACGTCCGTTTGCGAGGCGAAGTCGATCACGACCTTGGTGCCTTTGTCGATCGAGTAGTCCTTTAGCTTCTCGTCGGTTGTGAGGATTTTTATCTGCATCGGATAGATCTCGAATTTCGTCTGCTTATAGACGATTTGCTTTTGCGGTTGCGGCTTTTCAAGAGGCTTGATGACGATGTCTTTTAGCGGCTCCTGCGTGGTCATGTTGCGCTCGGTAGGCTTTGGCGCGACGTCTATCGCAGCGGCTTTTGGTTCCTCTTTAGTGACCGAGACGTCGGGCTTTTCTACGACGACGGGCACTGCGATCTTGCTTAGCAAAAACTCATCCTGCCATGAGATGCTTTTGTTTATGTCGACGGTTTTTTCCTTGATGCTGCCGTCTAAGCTTTTGTATTTTAGCGTGACGGAGATGAAGTTTCTAGCGTCGGCGGGAAATTTGAAACTCTGCTTTTCAAAAGGTGGCAAATTTTCCACGACGTTGCTACTAACCATGCTCGCGTTTACGTCGCCCGAGGGCGCAAAAGGATTTTCTCTGCCAAAAGCCAGCCCGCAGGCCAGCGCCAAAAGCCAAATTTTACCGATTTTCATAACTCCCCCGTTTTTTAAATTTTCCGACTAATCAGCCGCCGCCCGGCTCAAGCTCTTTTAGCTCGAAATACGCCTTTTGCAGCTGGGCGTTTTGTTTTTTTAGCGTTTCGACGTCGCGTTCTAGCTGCGTTTTTTGCTCTTGCAGGCTTAGCATCACGTCTAGCGAGCGCTTGCCGAAGATTATGTTGCCCACGTAGATACCAAAACATATCACGCAAAACGCTATAAGCGTAAATCTGAGAAAAAGCCTGAAATCAAACGGCTTTTTCTCGACGTATTCGTCTAGGACTTCGCTCAAATTTGATTTCCCAAAAACTCGTCCGTCTCGCGCTCGATCTCGAGCAGGCGGTTGTATTTGGCGTTGCGTTCGCTTCTTGAGGTCGCGCCCGTTTTGATTTGGCCCGTATTCATCGCGACGGCGAAGTCCGCGATAAAGCTATCCTCGCTCTCGCCGCTTCTGTGGCTCATCACGCAGCGGTAGCCTTTGCGTTGCGCTAGGCGGATCGTCTGCATGGTTTGGCTAACTGTGCCGATTTGATTTGGCTTTATTAAAATCGCGTTAGCTACGCCCTTGGCGATACCTTCGCGCAAAATTTTCTCGTTCGTTACGAAAAGATCGTCGCCCACGAGCTGCACCTTAGAGCCAAGCTTGCTCGTTAGCTTCGCCCAGCCCGCCCAGTCGTCCTCGCTTAGGCCGTCCTCGATCGAAAATATCGGATACTTCTCGCAAAGCTGCGCATATCGCTCTATCAGCTCTTCGCTGCTAAATTCCTTGCCCTCTAGCTTATATTTGCCGTTTTCGTACAGCTCGCTGGCCGCGACGTCAAGGGCTAGCTTGATCTGCTCGCCTGCCTTGTAGCCTGCTTTTTCGATGGCCTGCATGATTAGTTTGATCGGCTCTTCGTTATCGTTTAAATTCGGCGCGAATCCGCCCTCGTCGCCGACCGCCGTGCTATGGCCTGCCGCGTTTAGAAGGCCTTTTAGCGTGTGGTAAATCTCAGTCGCCGCTCGCAGCGCGTCGCTAAATTTATCAAATCCAAACGGCATAATCATAAATTCTTGAAAATCCACGCTGTTGTTCGCGTGCGCGCCGCCGTTGATGATATTAAACATCGGCACGGGTAGCACTCTAGCGTTTGCGCCGCCCAGATAGCGGTACAAAGGCACGTCAAGGCTCTTTGCCGCCGCGCGCGCTACCGCCATAGATACGCCAAGCACCGCGTTTGCGCCCAAATTCGAGTAGTTATCGGTGCCGTCAAGCTCGCGCATCTCGTCATCAAGCGCCTTTTGATCGAAGGCATCCAGCCCGATCACGGCTTCGGCGATCTGCGAATTTACGTTTTCTACCGCCTTTAGCACGCCCTTGCCGCAGTATCTTTCGTCCTTATCGCGAAGTTCCAGCGCCTCGCGTTTACCCGTGCTTGCGCCGCTTGGGACTATCGCGCTTGCTACGGTGCCGTCGCTTAGAGCTACCGTAGCTTTTACTGTCGGGTTGCCGCGGCTATCGAGTACTTCTATCGCCGTTACGTCTTCTATAAATACCATTATTTTATTCCTCCGTATTTTCTTCTATGCTTTCGCTTTCGTCGTCGCTATCTTTGCCGCCCGCACCGCTTATTAGCTTATCTAGGCCGATCGAGCTTTTTATCGTCGCTACGATCTCGTCGGAGATCTCCGAGTGCTCTTTGAGATAGGCTTTTGCGTTTTCGCGGCCTTGGCCGATTTTAGCGGCTTTGTAGCTAAACCACGCGCCGCTTTTGTCGATGATATCGAGCTTCACGCCGTAGTCGATGATCTCGCCGTCGCGACTGATACCCTCGCCGAACATTATGTCGAATTCCGCCGTTTTAAACGGAGGCGCGACCTTGTTTTTCACGACTTTTACCTTCGTGCGGTTGCCGATAGGCTCTTCGTTTTGTTTTAGAGTGGCGATTTTTCGCACGTCTAGGCGCACGGATGCGTAAAATTTAAGCGCGTTACCGCCCGTAGTGGTCTCAGGCGTGCCGTAACCCATCGCGCCGATTTTCATACGAATTTGGTTGATAAAGATCACGGTCGTGTTCATCTTGTGCACGACGCCAGCGAGTTTGCGCAGCGCTTGGCTCATAAGTCGCGCTTGCAAGCCTACGTGCTGATCGCCCATGTCACCCTCGATCTCGCTTTTTGGCGTTAGAGCCGCGACGCTATCGACTACGATAAGCTCGACCGCGCCGCTTCTAGCGAGATTTTCTACGATCTCAAGCGCCTGTTCGCCGAAGTCGGGCTGACTGACGTAAAGATTTTCGGTATCTACGCCCAAATTTGCCGCGTATTTCACGTCCAGAGCGTGCTCGGCGTCGATAAAGGCGCACGTGGCTCCCGCTTTTTGCGCTTCGGCGATGATGTGTAGCGTCAGAGTCGTTTTACCCGAGCTCTCAGGTCCGTAAACCTCGATGATACGGCCCTTTGGGATACCGCCTATACCAAGGGCTAGGTCAAGTCCTAGCGAGCCGGTCGAGATGCTGTCTATCGCCTCGACTTGCTTGTCGCCAAGGCGGATCAGCGTGCCCTTGCCAAATGCTTTATCTATCTGCTTTAAAGCCGCGTCTAAGGCCTTTTTCTTGTCCGAATCGTTTGTCGGCGGGACTATCTTTTTCTCTTCTTTTTCTTTTGCCATCGGCTTCCTTAAATTTAAAATAATCGGGCTGATTTTATCAAATTTGAGATGAATTTTTGATTATTCGCGCAAATTTGACGCCGCTCGTTTGCGGTAAAATTTAGTCTAAATTTACGCCTTTTTTAAAACGTAAAGCAGCTCGCTCACGTGCGTCGGGCGGCTGGCTAGATTTCTACTGCCGCGAAAGGTGTTGTATTTTTTCTCCAAAATTTGCACTTCGCCAAGCCCGGCTAAATTTTGGCTAAATTCCTCGCGCGCTATGAAGCCCTCGGAGTTAAACGAGATGAGCACGAATTTTGCTTTTAGCTTTGAGATTAGCTCGAAAAACGCCGGCGCGGCGGCTGATTTTTGATTAAAAACCGAGCGGTTCCAGCCTCTAGCGATACCAGAAACCCGCGAGATTTCGCTCGGACGCTCGTAGCTAGCGATCAAATTTAACATAAAGTAGTTCGAGCCGTAGGGGTGCTGGTTATAAGGCGGATCAAGATAGACTAGATCAAGCGGCGGAAGCTCGGCGGCAAGCTTGTTTGCATCCCGACTTTGCACGTCAAATTCGACGTTAAAATTTGAAAAAACGGGCTTAAGCAGGCTGATGTCTGCCGTGATGCGAGATAGCGCGTGCTTGCCGCGTCCGCCAAACTGCCCAAGGCCGTCCTTATTTTTATGAAAACCCTTGAAAATGCCGCTGGTGTTAGCGTGCACGCTAGCCGAATACAGCAGCGGAGCGACGAAAAAAACGCGCAGCTCCTGCGGCACTAGCGCCTCGATCATCTGGCGCGCGGTGTCTATGTAGGCGGCGTTTTTTTTCGTGTAAAAGACGCGGTCCCTCGCTGAGATATTTGCCTCGTCTTTTGGCGCGTAAAGCTCGCAAATAAAGCCCTCGCGTAAATTTGCGCTGATTTCTCTAGTTAGCTTTTCATGCCAAAAATCAAGCTCTTTTTTAAATTTCGCGTCCGCGTTTGCGAGGTAGCACTCGTTTGTTACGCGGCTATAAAGCTCCAGGTCGTTTGCGACGATGAAATTTGCGTGGGATTTTAAAAACCGCGACACGATGCCGCTGCCGCTAAAAAGGTCGCAGCAGCTTAGCTTTTCTTTGCCAAGTGCGTGTTTTGCGATATTTACGCCTTGTTCGATGAAGCCCAAAAGCGAGCGTTTGTTGCCAAGATAAGTTAAAATTTGCTCTTTTAAATACGCCTGATTTTCCATATTTTTCTTTATAAATTCCGCATTTTTATGGCGATTGTAGCAAAAATTTACTATAATTTCGCAATTTAGCCGCGCGCGAAATTTAAAGCAGAGCAAAAAGGATAAAATTTGAAGATTTTTAAGCGTATAAACGTCGCTCATTCGCCCGACGCCGACGATATTTTTATGTATAAGGCGATTGATTTCGGTTGGGTAAGCTCCAAAAATCTAAAATTTAGCGCAACGGCTCTTGATATCCAGACGCTAAACGACGAGGCGCTAAAGGGCACATATGAAGCCACGGCGATTAGTTTCGCGCTATATCCTCTTATCTGCGACGAATACGCGCTTTTGCGCACGGCGGTGAGCTTCGGCGAGGGCTACGGACCAAAACTCGTCAAGAAAAAGGGCGCGGTTTTAAAGCGAAATTTCAAGGTCGCGCTAAGCGGCAAGCACACGACAAACGCCCTGCTTTTTCGCATGGCCTACCCGCAGGCGCGCATAGTTTATAAAAATTTCCTAGAGATCGAGGGCGCGGTTTTAAGCGGCGAAGTGGACGCCGGCGTGCTGATACACGAGAGCATTCTTGACTTTTCGGACGAGCTTTGCGTGGAACGAGAGATCTGGGATATCTGGAGCGAACTAGCGGGCGAAAATTTGCCGCTGCCGCTGGGAGGCATGGCGGTTCGCCGTAGCCTACCGATAACGGATGCCATCGAGTGCGAGCGCGTGCTAACGGAGGGCGTACGCATCGCCACCGCGCATAAGCCCTTTTTGTCGCACATGCTCATGGAGAGAAATCTTATCCGCGTCGATAAAGAAAAGCTAAAAACCTACCTAAATCTCTACGCAAACGATAGCTCCGTCTCGATGAACAAAACGCAGCTAAAGGCCGTAAGCAGGCTCTTTGCGCTTGGTTATGAGAGGGGATTTTATCCGCTGCCTATCGATGCCAAAAACTACCTCGTACCCGCCGAGTACAACGATATAAGGTTTAGCTAATGCAATCAACGCTCATAGAACTCGGTATCGAAACCTTTAAGATCGCGCTTTATCTAAGCTTCCCGATGCTGCTAGCGGGCCTGTCGGCGGGCCTTATCATCAGTATATTTCAGGCTACGACGCAGATAAACGAGATGACGCTAAGCTTCGTACCAAAGATCATCCTCGTCGTCGTCGTGATTATATTTTTGATGCCGTGGATGGTCTCGATGATGGTTGATTTCACGACGCGTATGATAGAGTTTATCCCAAATTTCGTGCAATGACGCAGCTTGTAGATTTTTCCAAATTTAGCTCGGTGCGAGTGGGCGGCGTGCACGAGGTGGCGGTGCTAGAGAGAATAGAGGACGCGCTAAAGCCGGAATTTGCCGGGCGCGTGATGATAGGCGGCGCGAACAACCTACTCATCTCACCAAACCCGCCCCCGATGATGATGCTAGGCAGCGCGTTTGATTATATAAACTTAAGCGGCGACGTGCTCAGTATCGGAGCTGCGACGAAATCGGGCAAAATTTACAACTTCGCCAAAAAGCATAATATCGGCGGATTTGAGTTTTTGCAAAATATCCCGGGCACGCTTGGGGGCCTCATCAAAATGAACGCGGGGCTTTGCGGCGTTAGCATCAGCGACGATCTACTCGCGGTACGGCTAGGGCGCGGCTGGGTAGAGCGCGAGAGGATAAGCTTTAACTACCGCAAAAGCGGGATAGATGAGCCGATTTTCGGCGCCGAGTTTAAAATCTTGCGCGAATTTGACGTAGCGCTCGCCGCCGATTTTGCCGCTAAACGCGCAAATCAACCAAAGGGCGCTAGCTTTGGTAGCTGTTTCGTAAATCCGCCGGGCGACTACGCGGGCAGACTAATCGAAGCGGTGGGGCTTAAAGGCTACGCGATAGGCGGAGCTAAATTTAGCGAGCAACACGCAAATTTCATCGTAAATTTTAACGCCGCGAGCTTTGCGGACGTGACGGGACTCATAAATTTAGCTCGCGAGCGCGTTTTGGAGCAGTTTGGCGTCGAGCTAAAAACCGAAGTAGTCGCGATTTAGGTTAAAAACATAGCAAAGAGGCTCTAATGCTTAAGATTACTCGCAAGGAGGGTCTTATGAAAAAGTTTGCTTTAACCTTGTTTTTAGCATTTTGTTGCCTGTCGGTAGCACAGGCCGGACCGAATCACAACGACGGCCTGGCCGCAAAATCAAAAGGCCAGTGGAAGGACGCGGAGAACTACTTTAAGCTAGGCTGCTATAAAGAAAAGGTCGATTCTTCTTGCAAGGAGCTCGGACAGCTTTATGAGTTTGGCAAGGGTTCCGACGTCAAAAAAGACTCCGGCCTCGCAAAGCAGGCCTATGAAAAGTGCTGCGAGATATCGTTCGGCAAGAGAAGCGACTGCTGCAACAAAGTAAAAGACAAAACGGCCGTAAGCGCTGAAAAAGGTTGCGAAAACAACGACGCGGCAGCTTGTATAGATTACGCTTACGAAAAACAAGACGTCAAATACTACCAAAAAGCTTGCGATCTGGGCTCAAATTTAGGATGCCTATGGACGGGCTACTCGTACACCGAGGGCAAAAACGGCGCCGAGCACGATCCTAAAAAGGGCTTTGAGATATTTTCAAAACTTTGCGATAGCGGCTACAATGATGGTTGTAAATTTGTAGCGATGGGCTACAGAGACGGCAAAGGCGTGGAGAAAAATATAGACAAAGCCGTCGAAATCCTAAGCCAAATTTGCCAAGGCGAAAGGTTTGACGGATGCGCGAAGCTGGGCGAAATATACCAGGACGATACCTACGGCAAAAAAGACGAGGTAAAGGCGTACGAATACTATCTCCTAGCCTTCACAAAAAAAGAGCATGAAGCCTCCGAAAAATACGTAAAATATAAAGACAACGCCGCAAAAGCTTGCAAAGCAAATATCGCACTGGGATGCGAATACGCGGGCTCTGCGTACTACCAAGAAAAGCAGTTTGCTAAAGCCGCGGAGTATTTTGACAAAGGCTGCGAGCACGGCCTGGTGGAGTCATGTCTGTTTGCGGGCCACACATACTACATGCCGCCGACTGAAAGCGGAGTCGCAAAAGATCTTGAAAAGGCTAAAATTTACTTCAAAAAAGGCTGTGATCTAGGCTCGGCTCAGAGCTGCAGCACGCTAGAAAATATCAAATAAACCTACGGGCGCAAATTTAACCGTTTGCGCCTAAATTTATCTTTCAGGCTCCATAAACCTACGAGTCAAATTTAACTAGCGCTTTGTATATTTAAGCGTGCTCGCGAGCCAAATTTGACCGTCAAATTTGGCTCCCAAACTCTAGCCCAGATAATAACCCGCCAAAGCCGCGGCAGCAACGAGGATAGTAAGCGCGGCGGTTAGTTTATATATCTGCAAAGCTCCCGTGTAGCGACTTTTCATATCGCGGATTTTAGGCGGTTTGCTAGTTAAATTTAGCTCTAAAAGCGCCGAGTCAAATTTACCGCAATCAAGCCTCCCCTCCGCAAAATCCCTAAAAATCAGCGTATCAAAATGCAGCCTAACGTGCAGATAAAGCAGAGCCGCAAAAGCCGCCAAAAAGCCGGCTACAACGGCAAAATGCGTAAAAATTTGAAGACAGACGGCCAGCTGAAGTAAATTTAAAAAGAAAAACAGCCTATGCGTCGCTAAAAATCTAGCCGTAACCAGCGCCAAGGCTCTGTAGTCCGTCCTTTGGCGGCATTCGCGCTCCCCGTTTTGCGCCGCTTTTTTGCTTTGCTCCGCATTCGTCATTTTCTCTCCTTATTTTGGGCGTTTGGTTAAATTTTCGTTCGTTTTCGCCGAGAATTTTGCAATGCCGCTTGTTTCCAGCCGACAGATTTTTTAAATTTAATCCCTCAAACCGGACTTGATCAAATTTGGCCTGCGCCTATTTCGCGCTTAAATTTGCCGCTTCTTTACTCCGCTTTCGAATTTGCGCGGGCTTCTGCGGCTAGCCGCACTATCCGCTCGCGCAGCGAGCTAGCGACTGCGATCTTTTCGCGGCGAGATTTTAGCAAATTTAGCGCGTCGTCAAAGCCCAGTCCCGCATAAATCACCAGCCACGCAAGCAGCACCGACGCGCTCCTGCCGTAGCCCAGCGCGCAGCAGACCAGCACCTTTTTGCCATTTGTCTCGGTGGTTCGTTCGTTTGAGTCCGTGAGAATTTGCTCCGCCTTGGCGTTTTTGCTTTCGTTTGCCGCGACGCACGCTAGCAAATTTACCCGCGAGTCCATTTGCTCGTTAAATTTAAAATCTCGCCCGTGCGTGCAGCCTGCCTTGGCGCTAAAATTTAATCCTAGCTCCGCCGCCCTTTGCGGTAAAGTTTCGCCGCCGCAAAGAGTCGTTTTTATGAGCCGTTCAAGCTCGTCCGCGCTGCGTTTTAGCTCGTCCGCGCTCGGCGTTATCATATCTAGCATAGGCACGCTCGCGTAAATTTGCGCGCCGCCAGGCCGCTCAAACTCGGCCGCGCAGTCAAGCACCGCGTCAAATTTGCCCGCCTGCTTAACCGAGCCTAGATACAGCCCTGGCAAAATCTCGTCTGAAAGCCGGCGTCCGCGCAACCAAAAGAGCGCATTTAGCCGCGCGACACAAAGATAGGGAAAAAGTAAAGCTTTGGCCGCGAAAGCGTGACGGCCTTGCTCGTTTTTAGCAAAAACTCCCGCGCCCAAAAACGCGTAACCGCAAGCAACCAGCGCGAAACTAAGGCTCGCCCAAGATAGCCACAGCATCCACGCGCCCCAAATTTTAGCCCCCAAAATCGCCGCAAAAAGCGTCAAAAACGCAAGCCCTAGATATAGCGCCGCCCATTTGTAGCGAGCAGCCTCCCTAGATATAGCAAAACTAAGCGGCGCGCCGTCTAGCGGGCGAATCAGTAGCACGAGGCAGCCCGCGGCCAGCCCCGTCGGAATGTCGATAAAATGGTGCTGATACGTGGTCAGCACGCTAAGACCGATGAGCGCAAACCACGCCGCAAGTGCCGCCTTAAGCCAAACCGCGCGCGCCTTGCGAAGGTAAAATGCGCCTACCACGACGCAAAGTATGATGTGCAGCGACGGGGCTTGATTAAACGGGAGGTCAAAGGCGGCGAGGCTCGAGAACAAAAAGCCGCTAAGGCCCGAAGCTGTGGGCTTTTCCCACGACATTTGCAGAGGAAATGCGATAAAAAACAGCGTCGCGATGAGCTGCGCAGCAAGTAGCTGCGTGACATAACGCGCGAGCTCCCCGGCGTCACGGCAGAGGAAAAATCCAAGCGCATAGAGCAAATTTAGCGACCAATACGGCACGATGCTCCACGCCCAAAACGGCACCGCGCGCTCCCACGCGAAATAGATCTCGGGTACGTTTGCGCGGGCGCTCGCGAGGGCGTTCGTGGCGCCGTAGCTAGCGTAAAATATCGCGGCAACTACGACTAGCGCGGCCAGCTGCGATAAAAACAATTTCGTTTTCATTTTTGCCTTTTTTGCTAATTCTATCAAATTTTAGCGGATTTGCGCCTTCATGACTTAATCGTCCGAGATCGCTCGCTTGGCGCAAATTTGTAAATTTTACTCGCCGATACCCGCATCTTTAAGGTACTAAATTTGAATTAGTCAAATTTAGTTAGATTCTTTTCGTAAAAAACAACCGTCTAAGGTTGTTTTTTACTTTATTGTAAAGGGGGTGGGGCTTAAATTGCGAAGTCGCTCCCCACCCCTTTAATCCCCCCCCTACGACGCTTTTAAGGTGGCGACATTGCTTTGCCTTACAGGCAAAGCGTCGCGGGTTTAAATTTACATTTTCAAGGTGCGGGTTTTGGCGGCTCAAATTTGTAAATTTGACTTCAAATTTGAACGTAAAACAATAAGGCGAAGTATCGTGAGATGATTTTAAATGTTTTGAAGTAAATTTCGTCCCAAGACTAGACACGTAGTCTGTCGCAGGGCGAAATTTACGAAATCATTTAAAAGCGCGCGCGAGACAAGCCGCTTAAATTTTAACAGCCAAACTCACGCTAAATATCCCATCCCCATCTATCCACTCTTTTACTTTCTTAAATCCCGCATTTGCCACGAGCTGATCCATCTCGGCTTGGCTGCGGCGGCGCATGATCCATGCCGCACCCTGCCTGTGGCTAGATAGAGCGCGCGCGATCATCTCAAGCTGCGGGTGCCACGGCTGGTTGGTGTAGATGAGGTAGCCGCCGCTTTTTACGCTGCTTGAAAAGCCTTGTAGCGCGGTGCGCACGACCGAGTTATCAGGGAAAAGTTCAAACAGCCCAGACACGACGCCTAGCGTATATGCATCCTGCAGGCCCTCGTAGCTAGCGGCGTCAAAGGCGTTTGCCTGCGTAAAGCTCGCGACGTCCTGCAGCCCGCGCTCTTTTATCATTTCGCTGCCGGCTTTTACGTTTATGTCGCTGTAGTCGCGCAGCGTTATGCGCTCAAATTTATGCCCCTGCGCGGCGTCTAGTATGTATCTGCCGTGTCCCGAGGCGATGTCGAGCAGTCGTAGCGGCTCGCCTCGCTCCTGCAGATTTGCCACGGCTTGATCGATAGCTAGCTTGATATTTCGTTTGCGCTCTCTGATACCGCGCCAGCCGATGGCGTTTAGGTAAAATTTATCGATAAATTTAAAAAATTTATTCGCCCCTTGCGGCTCGTTTCGGTAGACGTAGTCAAGCGTACTGCCGCTATCGTAGCCGGTATTTTCGCCGATCTTTAGTCCGCCGACCCACGGTGAAATCGCCTGCATACCAAACCTTTGAAACTTAAACATCAAATTTTTCGGGCTAAATCTCGGCAGCGGCGTAGCTAGCCTATCGGCCTCCTCGCGGCTAAAGCCGTATTCGTCCGCATGCGTGCAGTCCACCTCGCTAAAAGGCGCGCTAAACCTCTCACCGACGAACTCGCGCACGATCTCAAACGCCCTCTCCCGCTCGCTTTCGCCCAGCGTATCGTGGTAAAATCCCTCTAAAATCTCGCGCCTTTTTACGCGCGCGCCAAGAGCGTTGTAAAACTCGTGCTGCGGGGCGTGCTCTACGACCCAATCATCGCCCGAGATCAGCAGCAGCGTAGGCGTCGTGATAGCCGCAGCGTCCGAAACCACGCGCTGCGCCGCTTCGTAAAGCCCCAGCAGTATGCGCACCGAGATCGCGCGAGTGATGAGCGAGTCGGCGTCGTAGCTGGCCTGACGCTGTTTGTCGTGCGTGAGATAGTGAGCCTTGACGTAGCTGTTTACGAAAAAATTTCCGCGGGCGCGGTAGATCGCCTTTAGACCCGCTCTAGCAAACGGTACGTAAAGCTTCACGCTAAACGCCGGACTAGCCAGCACCGCGCAGCGAACGCGCGGAGCGTAGTCGTGCAGCCACGCCGAGACCAGTACCGCGCCCACGCTCTGGGCTATCACGGCTAAATTTTGCGTCTCAAAGCCGAATCTCTGCTCGATGTGCGCCACAAACTCGTCCACGTCGGCGATGAGGCGGCCGATACTCGGCGCGTCGCCCCGCTCGCCGTCGCTCCTGCCGTGTCCGCGCTGATCCCACGCAAAATAGCTCAAACTCTCGTCCGCTAGCCCCTCCGCCACGTGCGTCGTCCTACCCGAGTGCTCGTGCCCGCGGTGAAAAATCGCTACGGCTTTGGCGTTTGGCGCGGCTTTAAATTTGAGATTTTGCTCGGCAATTTCGCTAGGCGTCTCGCTCAAATTTGACGCGGCGCATTTGCCTGTTTCGTTTAAATTTGAGTCCGAGTTTTCGCCGCCGTTTGGTAGATTTTGCTCGCCAAGTTTACCTTCGCCGCTTGAGCCTAACTCCGTATTTTCATCCGCGCCGCTTGCTCGCTCGTCGGTCAAATTTGACGTTTCGTTTGAAGTTTGGACGCCCAAATTTGATCCGTCAAATTTGCCGTCCTCGCTCAAATTTACTTCGCCTGCGCCCGGGTTTTCGCACGCTACGTCGCTAGCTAGGCGGTATCTGTAAAATATCCTCGCCCCGTCGCTCGTTATAAAATAGCTCTCTTTAAACTCCATTTTTTCGCCTTTCTCGCTTAAATTTATCGATTTTTCTACTTATTTTATCCTAAAGTGCCCCGTTATCTCGTAAACATTTAGCACGTCCTCCTCCTGCGCGCCAAGCCCGATATTATGGATCACGAGCGGGTTTTTGTTAGCGGCAAATTTATCCGAAACTATGCCGATGTGCGGCCTGCCGTTATCCAGCCGCCACGTCACGATATCGCCGGTCCTAAACTCGCCCTTCGTCTCGTAGCCCTTGCGTTTTAGATAGGTCGCGATGTTTGGCACGCGGCGATGATCGATGTTTTTGTCGGTCTTTTTCGCGCCCCAGTTTTTTGGATAGGCGTTAAAATTTGCGCTCATGTCCTCGTGGATGAGCCGCTGCAGATCGATATCCTGCCCGCGCAGCGCCCTAACTACGACGTCGGTGCAAACGCCTCTTATCATATCCACGTCGCCCATCGGATAGGCTAGCCTCTCGTACGAAGGATCGTAAAACAGCGTCCGTCCGACCTGCGCTCTAGCGTCTTGCACGAGCTTTTCGGCCGAAAATGCAAAGGCAAAATTTGCCGTCAGCGCTAAAAGTAAAATTTTGCTCCAAATTTTCATTAAACCCTCACGCGTAAAAATATCTAACTATGTGAAAAAATATCGGCGCCGCAAAGCACAGCGAGTCCATACGGTCAAGCATCCCGCCGTGCCCGCTGATCATATAACCCCAGTCCTTGATGCCCAGATCGCGCTTGATCGCAGACATAACAAGCCCTCCTAAAAAGCCCATCATGCAAACGGCAAGCCCGATAAAAAACGCCCCTACCGCGCCAAAAGGCGTGAGATGATGCAAGCACGCAGCCAGTGCGCTAGCGCTAAGCACCCCGCCCGCAAAGCCGACCACGGTCTTAGACGGACTGATGCTAGGCGCGATCTTGCGCTTGCCAAAAAGCTTGCCCCAGACGTACTGCAGCACGTCGCTAGACTGTACAACCAGGATCAAAAATAGCATCAGCTCCATGCCGTTACCGCGCTCAAGATCCAGCAAAAGAAGCGCGGGGATGTGCGAGATACAAAACACGCAGATCATCAGCGCCCACTGGATCTTCGTCGAGCGCTCTAAAAAATATACCGCATCGCCGCAAATAGCCGCCAAAATCGGCAAAAACAAAAATCCGTAAACCGGGATAAATATCATCGCCATCGCGTACCAGTCGGCATAGATAAAGATATACTGCGCGGGCAAAATCACGTAAAAGCACGACACGAGCGCGATATGATCGCCCCTGCGGATGTAGATGAGCGACAAAAACTCGCGCAATGCAGCAAAAGATACGAGCAAAAACAAAAATATCACGGCGTTTTTGCCCATATACGTAAACGCAAAAATCACCAAAATCATCGCCCACCAGGCGTTTATGCGCGAGGTCAAATTTGCAATGGTTTTGTTCTCGGCGCCTAATTTTGCCTTTAGCATAAAGGCAACGACGCTAGAGACGACTAGCACTGCGATGAGTCCTAAAAATAGATTTAAGATATGATTTTGCGGGTTCATTTTAGTGCCTTTCGGTTAAATTTAAAGCTAAATTTGACGTCTGTTTTGAAGCGCTCCCAGCTAGTCAAATTTGCGCACGTTTGATTTGCTCTGCGGACGGTTTGGGCGGTTAAATTTATTGGCGAAAAATGCTCGCGCTTTGAGCCTGCGTTTGGGTCAAATTTGATTTGCGGCGAGGCGAGCATTTTAGCCCGGGCTTTATTTTTAAATTTGACGCTTCTAGCCGCCGCTCTCAAAGGCTTGCCGTCAAATTTGCCGTAAAGATCGGTCACAAATCTCCCAGTCTTACGTGGCGGATTTACGGAGCTCAAATTTACCGCCATCGCCAAAGCCGCCGCGCTAGGCTTTCGTTCTATCATTTTGCGTATCGCTCATCGCTAGTAGCGCGTCCTGCGTCTTTTGTAAAAACTCGCCCTTGCCCTCGCCGCCGTAGATTATCTCCTCGCCCACTATCAGCTCGCAAAGTAGCGGGATGGGTATTATAAAGCCTTTAGGCAGGACATTTCGCGCATTTTTGATCCATACGGGCACGAGCGGGACGGCGGGACACTGCTGCGCCAGGCGGAAAATCCCGCTTTTAAATGGCTGCAGCGCTAGATCGTCGTCCGTCTTGCGCGTGCCTTCGGGAAAGATGATGAGAGAGTGCGTTTTTAGCGCCTCGCTCATTTGCGCTAGCGCCTCTAGCGGATCTTTATGACGGCTGATTAGCAGCATATTAAACACGTTTTTAGCAAGAAACCTGCGCACCGGCCCGCTCTCCCAGTACTCCGCCGCCGCAACTGGGCGCACGAGCTTTCTCGCGCGGTAAGGCAGCGAGACGAAAATCAGCAAAAAATCGCCGTGGCTAGCGTGGTTCGCGTAGTAAATTTTAGTGCCCTCGCCGATGTTTAAAAGCTCCTGCGGCGGCCGCACGCCCGTGATAAATATCGTGATGCGGCAAAGGATAAAATCAAGCGCGGCCGCTAAAAACTCTTTCATCTTTCGTCCTTTTTGTTAAATTTGCCCTGTTTGCGCGTCAAATTTGACGAGTAACACAGATTTGCGGCGACAATTGCTTGCGAACGAAGCGGGTTTGAAGCTCGGGATTTTAACTCGCAAACGCTCATGATACTCCAAATATAAGCTTAACGAAACTTAGGCAGATTTTAGCTGCGACTCTAGCTTGCCGCCTACAAAACCCTTATCGATTTTAAAAATATGATAAATTTCTTTTATAGAAATATCGCTTCGATTGTTTTGTATTTTTGCGGTATTATACCTAAAATTCGTATTCTTTAAGCGAAGCAAGCAATTGTCTCCTTGCCCCTGCGGTTGCTACGCCTTGGAGAAATACCCTTAAATTTGCCGACCCATGTTTCTTGATCGTTTTGCGCGTTAGCGAGTTTGGCTACACAGCCCGCCGATCTCCCGCAACCACCCTGACTTCGTAGAGCCGTCAAGATTGCCATCGCGCCATAGTATCGGCTCGTTTGTTGAGCGATTTTACTACCCGAGCATAGGTCGTGCCGCTCGCGATTTTGTCGTTAGAATTTTAAAATTTGACTCAAATTTGCATAACGCCCCAGCCGCCACAAGAGCTCAAATTTAGCTCGTGAAATTTAAATTCTCATTTTATAAATAATTTTGATAAATTTTCGCCGTTTCTTGACGGCGATCAAGTCGTTATTATAAATAAAATCTTAAAATCTATAACTAATTCTTTATAAAGGATTTTCTATGAGTTACAATCAAGAGATGTTCTGTCATCAGTGCCAAATGAGCGCGCCTGAGGGTTGCGGCGCCAAAGGTCAAGACCGCGGCACCTGCGGTAAAACCTCCACGCTGGCGTTACTTCAAGACACTATGGTTTTCGGACTTAAGGGGCTTAGCGCCTACCGCCACCACGCGCACGAGCTCGGCGCCGATACTAGCGCGGTCGATACCGTTATGGCAGACACGCTGTATTTCACGCTGACGAACTCAAATTTTAACTTTGACGAGCATATTGCGCAGCTGATGGCCGTCGGAAGCGCGGGCGTGCAGATGATGGATATTTTAAGCGAGGCGCATACCGCAAAATTCGGCGTACCGACCCCGGTCAAGGTAAGCCAAAACAAGGTCGAGGGCAAGGCTATTTTGGTTAGCGGTCACAACCTGCACGCTCTTGAGGCGCTGCTAAAGGCGACCGAGGGCAAGGGCATCAATATCTACACCCACTCCGAGATGCTCCCTGCGCACGGCTATCCACAGCTTCGCAAGTATCCGCACCTAAAGGGCAACGTCGGCAAGGCGTGGTTCGATCAGACTAAGCTTTTTAACGAATTTAAAGGCGCGATTTTGATGACCACGAACTGCATCGTGCCGCTTCGCTCATCCTGTAGCTACGCGGACAGGCTGTTTGGCTACTCTATCGCGGGCACAGACGGCGTCAAACATATCCAAAACGACGATTTTACGCCGCTCATCGAGTGCGCGCTTGCATGCGGTGACGTGAGCATCGACAGCGACGAGAGCTTGGTAACGGGCGGACACTACAAGACGATTTTAAGCCTTGCGCCGCAAATTTTAGACGCGATCAGCTCGGGCAAAATCCGCCGCTTCTTCGTCATCGCGGGCTGCGATGCGCCTGGCAAAGGACGAGAGTATTACCGCGAGCTAGCGCTTAGCCTGCCGAAAGACTGCGTGATTTTGACCTCCAGCTGCGGCAAATTCCGCTTCAACGACGTGGATTTCGGAACCGTGCCCGGCACCGAGCTTCCGCGCTATATCGACCTTGGTCAGTGCAACGACAGCAACGGCGCGGTCAAGATCGCTCTGGCGCTTAGCGAGGCTACGGGCATCGCGGTAAACGATCTGCCGGTCTCGATCGTGCTGATGTGGATGGAGCAAAAGGCGGTCATCATCCTGCTTGCGCTGCTTAGCTTGGGCGTTAAGAATGTCAACGTGGGCCCTACGGTGCCTGAGTTTTTCAACGACGAAATTTTGGGCTTTTTGGTGCAAAATTTCGGCCTTCGCCTAATCAGCGGCGACGCGCAGGCGGATTTGAAATACTTCCTGGGCGAGTAATCTTTTAGGGCGCGCGAGAAATTCTGCGCGCCCGTTTCGCCGCCGTTCGCGTTTGTAAATCCGCTTGCGCTCGCTAAAATTTAAAATTCGGCTGGGCGGCAAATTTCGTTTTACAACACGAGCATTACATAGTCTTTGCTTATTAAAAAGCGATCTTAACCACCAAACCTACACTCAAACAAAAATACCCACTCGCTCCTCTGCTTTAAATTCCATAAACGCGTTTGCCTTAGCAATAAGATAACTTTAGTAAAAACCGAGTTTATAAATTTGACATACTCGCCAAATTTAGTTTTTTGTACGGCTATCGCAAGCTCTTATTTTAAATTTGACTAGCTTGCGTCGTCCATAAATTTGGCTATCTTTTTAATAAAGTTTTTGCCGCGGCCATGCTACATTTTTTGGCTATTTTTTTAAAGAATTTATCTGAGTACGGATTGTGATTTATTGCTTGCCCACTAAACATATGCTAGTTTTATAAAACCTTTAAACTAAATTTGGCCGCAACCCTAAACTACGCCAAATACTATATCATTGCAGCTGGATATTCTTTTGGGATTTATATCGTTTGATTTATGGGAGTCTAGGCATAAATTTGCAAAAATACGTCATCCTATTTTTTGCTTCATTCCTTAAATTTATGCCGTGTATTTTATTGAACTAGCTTTTTAAGCCCATTCTGACGCGATTTATGCAGGTAAGCGCAAGCAAAAACACCACCGCATAAAGCACCCAACTAAACCATGAGGGCAGCTGACCCAGTACCGCATATATAGTACCGATAAGTCCGAACACGAATGCGCGGTCACTCTTACCCATAGGGCCGTCGTAACGCCTACCGCTACAGTGTACCTGCCCTAGGACGCCTAAAAACTCGCTCATAAAGGCTAGAAAGATAATAAGCGTGATAATGCCCCATCCAAATGGCGCCACGAAAGCAAACGGTAAATAAAGCGCGGCATCTGAAATAACGTCGGCAGCTTCGTTTAGATAACCTCCAAGCGGGCTTTTTTGATTAAACTCGCGAGCCAGCATACCGTCGATAGCATTTAACGCCATACGTAAAAACATCCAAATAGGTAGCAGAAAAAATAATGCTGAAATATCGGAAAATTTAGCAAGTAGCGCACCTAATAAAATGGAGATAATGCAGGCTAGAAGCGTAACTTGATTTGCCGTAATACCGGCATTATAAAGATGCTTTACTAACGGACGAAGCAGGTTTTGAAATTTGGGTTTTAGCTCGTAAATACTCATGATACTCCAAATAATTTTAATTTAGCATTTTCTCCTAAAAATACTTGAATAAAGTTTAATAAAGGAGCGCACCAACAACTTCATCAATCCAAGAACAGACAACATATTACAAGACAAACAAACTAAAGAATACAGAGTGTAAAACAAGGGAGTAAATAGTATAAAAGAATAAAAAACAAAGCCCGCAACGACCTACTTTCCCGACATCCCAGTAAGGGAGAGTATCATCAGCCAGGACGAGCTTAGCTTCTTGGTTCGAGATGGAGCAAGGCGTTTCCTCGTCTGTATAGTCACGGGCAGTGTTAAAGAAATAAACTATATTAATTTACTTCTTTAACACTGCTATTTAATTGTTAAAAGTCAAATCTCATTTTAACTAAAACAAGATCTTGATAAGGTATAGATTAGATATTTTATTTCGGATTTTCGAAATAAAATTACCCTTAACAAGGAAGTGATGCTTATTAAAAGATAAGCAGACGAGCTATTAGTACTGGTCAGCTAAAGGACTTTCATCCATTACACACCCAGCCTATCAAACTTATAGTCTATAAGAGCTCTTAAAAGAAGATTCATCTTGGAGTTGGCTTCCTGCTTAGATGCTTTCAGCGGTTATCACATCCCGACATAGCTACCCAGCGCTACCCTTGGCAGGATAACTGGTACACCAGTGGTCGGTTCAACCCGGTCCTCTCGTACTAGGGTCAACTCTCCTCAATCTTCTTGCGCCCACGGCAGATAGGGACCGAACTGTCTCACGACGTTCTGAACCCAGCTCGCGTACCGCTTTAAATGGCGAACAGCCATACCCTTGGGACCTGCTCCAGCCCCAGGATGCGATGAGCCGACATCGAGGTGCCAAACCTCCCCGTCGATGTGAGCTCTTGGGGGAGATCAGCCTGTTATCCCCGGGGTACCTTTTATCCTTTGAGCGATGGCCCTTCCACACAGAACCACCGGATCACTAAGACCGACTTTCGTCCCTGCTTGACGTGTATGTCTCGCAGTTAAGCTGGCTTTTGCCTTTATACTCTGCGAACGATTTCCAACCGTTCTGAGCCAACCTTTGTAAGCCTCCGTTACATTTTGGGAGGCGACCGCCCCAGTCAAACTACCCACCAGACATTGTCCTACTTGAGGATAACTCAAGCTAGTTAGCTATCAGAATAAAAAAGAGTGGTATCTCAACAACGGCTCACCATAAACTGGCGTATATGGATCAAAGCCTCCCACCTATCCTGCACATTTTTATCCCAATAGCAGTGTCAAGCTGTAGTAAAGGTCCACGGGGTCTTTCCGTCTTGCCGCGGGTAGGAGGAATTTTCACCTCCACTACAATTTCACTGGATCCCTCTTCGAGACAGCTCCCATCTCGTTACGCCATTCATGCAGGTCGATATTTAATCGACAAGGAATTTCGCTACCTTAGGACCGTTATAGTTACGGCCGCCGTTTACTCGGGCTTCGATCAAACGCTTCGCAGAGCTAACGTCATCAATTAACCTTCGAGCACCGGGCAGGCGTCACACCCTATACATCCTCTTACGAGTTAGCAGAGTGCTGTGTTTTTGGTAAACAGTCGGGAGGGACTCTTTGTTGTAACCTTCAATGCTTACGGAGTAAATCCTTCACAAAGTTAGGCACACCTTATACCGAAGATACGGTGCTATTTTGCAGAGTTCCTTGAAGAGAGTTCTTCCACGCGCCTTAGAATACTCATCCCACCCACCTGTGTCGGTTTACGGTACGGGCAACTATAACTAAACTTAGAAACTTTTCTTGGCTCGACAGTATCAGCAATTCGCTATCCATTCCGAAGAACTTCAAACGCCTGTGGGGTCTCGGCTTAAAAAAATCCGGATTTGCCTGGATCTTAACCTACACCTTTCGACTAGCACTACCATCCGCTAGCTTGCTTAACTCTAAGCGTCCTTCCATCGCACATTATAGTTGGCATTGGAATATTAACCAATTTTCCATCGCATACCCCTTTCGGACTTTGCTTAGGACCCGGCTAACCCTACGATGACGAGCATCGCGTAGGAAACCTTGGGTTTACGGCGTTGGGGATTCTCACCCCAATTATCGCTACTCATGCCTGCATGCTCACTTGCATTCGCTCCAGCGCTCCTTACCGGTACACCTTCGACGCTGAATGCAACGCTCTCCTACCACTTAGTAAAACTAAGTCTAAAGCTTCGGTACTCATTTTAGCCCCGTTATATTTTCCGCGCAGAATCACTAGACCAGTGAGCTATTACGCTTTCTTTAAAGGATGGCTGCTTCTAAGCCAACCTCCTGGTTGTTTAAGTAACTCCACATCGTTTTCCACTTAAATGAGATTTAGGGACCTTAGCTGTTAGTCTGGGTTGTTCCCCTCTCGACGACGGATTTTATCACTCGCCGCCTGACTGCCATGATTACACACTAGGTATTCGGAGTTTGATAGGGTTTGGTACATTGGTGTATGCCCTAGCCCATTCAGTGCTCTACCCCCCAGTGTTACTACATGACGCTATACCTAAATATATTTCGGAGAGAACCAGCTATCACGATGTTTGATTGACCTTTCACCCCTATCCACAAGTCATCCCATGGCTTTTCAACGCCAGCGGGTTGGGTCCTCCACCGGCTCTTACACCGGCTTCAACCTGCTCATGGATAGATCACATCGTTTCGGGTCTGCAGCATCTGACTAAACGCCCTATTAAGACTCGCTTTCGCTACGGCTCCGGGTTTCCTTAACCTCGCCAGACACCACAACTCGCAGGCTCATTATGCAAAAGGCAGTCCATCACACGTCATAAAGAATCGTGCTCTGAATGATTGTAAGTAAATGGTTTCAGGTTCTATTTCACTCTGATCACCTCAGTTCTTTTCACCTTTCCCTCACGGTACTTGTGCGCTATCGGTCTAGTAGTAGTATTTAGGGTTGGATCGTGGTCGACCCGGCTTCAGACAGAATATCACGTGTTCCGCCCTACTCAGGATACTGCTAAGTAAAACAAAGCTTTCATATACGGGAGTATCACCCTCTATGCTTAATCTTTCCAGATTATTCTATTAGCTAAGTTTAGTCTATATCGCAGTCCTACAACCCCGTTAGTAAACTAACGGTTTGCCCTCTTACGCGTTCGCTCGCCGCTACTAGCGTAATCTCTTTTGATTTCTTTTCCTGAGGGTACTAAGATGTTTCAATTCCCCTCGTTCGCTCCATATTAGGTAGTTAAGCTCGCGCTTAACTGGGTTGCCCCATTCAGAAATTCCCGGATCAAAGCCCCTTGACGGCTCCCCGAGACTTATCGCAGCCTGGCACGTCTTTCATCGCCTCTACTAGCCAAGGCATCCACCACTTACTCTTAGTAGCTTACCTTTTATTAGTATATAATATATTCTAATTCGCATCACTTCCTTGTTAAAGGTAACTCATAAATTTAAGATTTCATAACGAAGCCTCAAATTTAGATCTATTACGAAATTTAAATCTCTAGCTTTTAAGACGGAAAGCATTGACTAATATCTAGGTAAGTTTTAAATCCTATGATATCTTGTGACGTCAAACTTCTGCATTAAGCAAATAAGCAAGATCTTTAAATCTTTAACAAGTCCTGTAAAATTGTTTTATTTATTAAAACTTGATTGTGACTTTTAACAATAATAAACTAAATAACGTTTAGACTTCGCAGACTAGTAAAGCTAGTCTTTGCGACCAAGGGCAAAGCCCTTTGGAAACCCCTAAAGCACACCGCTTCTTTCGAAAGCGCCGTAAAAATAAAGAGTCTATTTCGACAAAGTCTAAACTAAATACTTAATAAAAATACTTAGTTTAGACTTTTTTGATGTTAAACTAATTATGGTGGAGAATAGCGGGATCGAACCGCTGACCTCCTGCGTGCAAAGCAGGCGCTCTCCCAGCTGAGCTAATTCCCCAATTAAATTCTCTGGTGGGCCTAACAAGACTTGAACTTGTGACCTCACCCTTATCAGGGGTGCACTCTAACCAGCTGAGCTATAGGCCCCTATAGGTTTGCGTCAATCTTTCAAAACTAAACAAGGTCGATTGAGTAGATTATCTATAACGATAACCTAAATTTTCCTTTGACGAATATCTTGTGAGAGAATATTCGTTGTACTCTAGAAAGGAGGTGATCCAACCGCAGGTTCTCCTACGGTTACCTTGTTACGACTTCACCCCAGTCGCTGATTCCACTGTGGACCATAACCGGTTTGGTATTTGGGCTTCGAGTGAAATCAACTCCCATGGTGTGACGGGCGGTGAGTACAAGACCCGGGAACGTATTCACCGTAGCATGGCTGATCTACGATTACTAGCGATTCCGGCTTCATGGAGTCGAGTTGCAGACTCCAATCCGAACTGGGACGTATTTTATAGATTTGCTCCATCTCGCGATATTGCGTCTCATTGTATACGCCATTGTAGCACGTGTGTCGCCCCGGACATAAGGGCCATGATGACTTGACGTCGTCCACACCTTCCTCCTCCTTGCGAAGGCAGTCTCATTAGAGTGCTCGGCCGAACCGTTAGCAACTAATGACGTGGGTTGCGCTCGTTGCGGGACTTAACCCAACATCTCACGACACGAGCTGACGACAGCCGTGCAGCACCTGTCTTAACATTTCTGCAAGCAGACACTCTTCCATCTCTGGATGATTTGTTAGATATCAAGTCCGGGTAAGGTTCTTCGCGTATCTTCGAATTAAACCACATGCTCCACCGCTTGTGCGGGTCCCCGTCTATTCCTTTGAGTTTTAATCTTGCGACCGTACTCCCCAGGCGGTATACTTAATCCGTTAGGTGCATTACTGCCTCGACTAGCGAAGCAACAACTAGTATACATCGTTTAGGGCGTGGACTACCAGGGTATCTAATCCTGTTTGCTCCCCACGCTTTCACGCATTAGCGTCAGTTAAGTTCCAGCAGATCGCTTTCGCAATGGGTATTCTTCTTGATCTCTACGGATTTTACCCCTACACCAAGAATTCCATCTGCCTCTCCCTTACTCTAGATTATCAGTTTCCCAAGCAGTTTAACGGTTAAGCCGTTAGATTTCACAAGAGACTTGATAATCCGCCTACGCGTCCTTTACGCCCAGTGATTCCGAGTAACGCTTGCACCCTCCGTATTACCGCGGCTGCTGGCACGGAGTTAGCCGGTGCTTATTCCTTGGGTACCGTCATAATTCTTTCCCAAGAAAAGGAGTTTACGCTCCGAAAAGTGTCATCCTCCACGCGGCGTTGCTGCTTCAGGGTTTCCCCCATTGAGCAATATTCCCTACTGCTGCCTCCCGTAGGAGTCTGGACCGTGTCTCAGTTCCAGTGTGACTGATCATCCTCTCAGACCAGTTACGCGTCATAGCCTTGGTAAGCCGTTACCTTACCAACTAGCTGATACGATATAGCCCTATCCATTACCGAAAAACTTTCCCGTACCTACTTATATAGATACGGAGTATAAGGTATTAGCAGTCGTTTCCAACTGTTGTCCCTTAGTAATGGGCAAGTTAGCTATATATTACTCACCCGTGCGCCACTAAGATTAAATAGCAAGCTACTTAATCTCCGTTCGACTTGCATGTATTAGGCACGCCGCCAGCGTTCACTCTGAGCCAGGATCAAACTCTCCATATAAAATTTACCTAAAATAAAATATCTTAGGATTTAATATGAAGTTTTAATCAAAAAACTTTAATTTTATTAATTAGTTTTATCTTTATATCTACTTTCCAGGGAAAGCCTGATAAAAGATTGGCTCAATCGATCACTTGTTTAGATTTCAAAGATTGACTAATTAGTTTAACAGTGTTAATTTAAAAAACATAATTTAAAAGTCAAATTCAAGATTCTCAAAAATTAGAGAATGGTTTATTTAACTCAAAATTAAAACTTACGATATTAAAAGAAAAGGCTTTATTAACGTGAAAGTTAAAGGTGGTTTCTCAATTCGTGAGCTCGAATTATACAGATAGGATGCTTAAAAAATACTGAAGAATAAGAGGGTCGAGAATAAAATTTAGAGATTTTTTGTTGGGCGTTTTGTTAAATTTAATCTATCAGAAATTTACTTTAATATATAGGCAAAAATAAAATTCATTTAGCGGACAAAGTGGTAAATTTTGCGCTATCGTCCGCTAAAAATAATGCAAATTTTAGTTCGCCATTAGGCTCATTATAAATTCTTTGAGCGAAATTTTATCGTTTACGAGCAGGTCGTCGCTACCGACGTCGTGTTTAAATTTCGCGCTCATATACTCGCCGTCTTTGGCAAAAAGCGAATTTACGCGCTCCTCAAAAGGCTTGATGCCATCCATCATCTGGTTAAAGTCGCTATCGGCCATTAGCCCCTTATACGCGCTTAAAAACTCCGTTATAGACGCGACTTGCACCTTTATCTCGCCGTCAAATTTGATCGCTTTTAGCGCCGTTTGGATATCTACGTCGTCATGTAGCGTTTTGCTTTCCGCGCCGAGCCCTGACGCATCGGCAACGGCATTAAATTTTAGCTCTTTGCCGTTTGGGTTTTTAAAGCTAAAATTTTTAATCTCCATCACGTAGTTTTTGCTCATCAAAATTTTATAAAGAGCCGACTCTTTCGGGTCGGTGACGTACATCGCCATCGCTTCTTTGTTTACATTTTTCTCGTTTAGACTCAAATTTAGCTGCGTGAGCACATTTTTGCCGTCTACGTCAAGCGCGCCTAGGCTCGCGTCGGTAAGCGTATCGAGGAGATTTGCGTCCGCGTTTTGCTTTTTCTGCGCCAAAAACGACATACCCGTGATGCCGACCGATTTTGGAAAATCATAGCCCCTAGTGCTGTTAAAGCTTATTTTATCGGCCTTTAGCCCGATTTTAGCTATATTTTCGTAAGGGTTTTGTATTTTTATAAACGGGATAAGATCGTCATAGCTCTTAAAGTCGTTAAGCTCGATGAGCGCGGAGGCGTTTTCTATATCGACCTTATTCGTGCCGTCCGTATCGCCGCCGCCGATTTTACCGACGCCGATTTCTAGGGATTTTATCTTATTTTCTTTGATTTGTGCCTTTGCGAACGGCTTTGAGATTACAAAGCTAGAGTCATCTTCATTTGTTTTGATATCGGCCAAATTTAACGTCACGTCGCGAGTTTTATCAAATTTTATCAGCGCGTCGACGCTTAAAAACTCGTCCGTACCGAAAATTTTCTTTAGATAGAGCGCGGCTTCCGGCGTTAGCGCTTTGACGTCGCTATGAGCCCTAAAGCCGCTAAATAGCTCCGCAAATCCGTGTTTTAGCGTCGTTTTGGCTTCAAATTTGACCGGATCGTTGCCATCGGTGAGCTCGAGTTTTAGCACCGCGCGCGAGCTAAACAACCCTTTGTCGTAGTCGTTTTCTACCGCATTTGCTTTTATATTGAAAAATCCAAGCTTCAAAGTCTCGCTAGTTAGCCTCGCCACGCCCCTGTCGTAGGACTCTTTAGCTTTAGACGAGCCGTAAAACGCGACTCCGAAAACCGCGATCAAAACGACTGCGAGCGCGAATATAATCTTTTTCATTTTTTTTCCTTGATTTTAAATTTTACTTCGTTGCGGCGACGAGCTCGATCTCGACTAGGCCGCCTTTTGGCAGCGTTTTAACGGCGATCGTACTTCTGGCAGGATACGGCTCGCTAAAAAATTTAGCGTAAATTTCATTTACGGCCGCAAAGTCCTCGATGTCGGCTAGAAAAATCGTCGTTTTTACCGCGTTTTCAAAGCTAAGCCCCGCCTGCGCCAAAATCGCCTTTAAATTTAGCATCGACTGCTCCGCCTGAGCTCTCACATCCTCGCCCGCAAATTTGCCGTCAGGCGTAACGCCCAGCTGCCCTGAAATAAACAAAAATCCATTTGCCTCGATCGCCTGCGAATACGGTCCGATCGCTTGTGGGGCGTCTTTTGTAGAGATAACCTTTTTCATTTTCGTCCTTTGTAAAATTTGGGCGAATATTACCTAATTTACGGCTAAAAAAGCAAATTTCGCTATAATTTCCCGCAAGAAAGGCACGAAAAATATGAAAATAACCCTTGCGCCAAACGAGTTTTTGGATGATTACGTTCTGGGATGCGAATTTGCGCGAAACGCTGAAATTTCGGGCAATGCGTATCTGTTTTGGAGCGGCGCGATCTGCGCTAAATTTGAAAACTCGCGCATCGTTTTTCTGCATAAAAAATGCATTCCCGCGCGATTTCGCGAGGCCGCTGCGCGCTGCAGCGATCTGGCTGGACTCGTACTAACATCGGCATTTTGCTCGTTTACGACGCTAGCACCCTCGCACCTCGTCGCCAAAAACGGTTCCAAACTCTATCCGCTTTTTGATCTATGCGAAATTTGCGGGATAAAATTTATAAATTTAAAGAAATTTTACGACGACTTTGGACTTGACTACGACTACAGAATTTACATCGAAAAGTGCTCGTTTTTCTCGCCTGCACCGCTTGAAAAGCGCATAAAGCTAACCGAGACGATGTGTCTTGGGTATTATTAGTCTAGCCGCAAGACCCGCCCAAATTTAACTCTCAAAACGCTATAGCAAATTTGGATCGCAAATTTAATCGCCACAGCATAAAATTTAATTTTCGTAACATTTTAGAAATTTATTTACGTTTTTACTCATTTGTCATAAATTTTTATAGCTTAAATTTTAAAATTAATCAAAAAGTATAATACAAAACTCTATAATCGGTAAATTTAAAACCGAAAGGAGAAAAAATGAAACTATTTTCAGCTCTGACTCTATGCGCGGTGATGGCATTTAGCGCGCAGGCTGCGGAAAAATACAAGATCAAGCTCGCATCCACCTACGAGAGCAACGTGCCAGTACTAGGCGACGCTCCAAAGAAATTTAAAGAGCTCGTGGAAAAGATGAGCGACGGCCGTATCGAGGTGCGCGTCGACTATCCGTCCAAGCACAAGGCGGCGTTCGCGCTGCTTGATATGGTCAAAAGCGCCCAGTACGATGCGGCTTTCACCGCAAGCTACTTTTATAAGGGCAAGGACGCCAAGCTCATGCTCTTTACGACCGTGCCTTTTGGCATGAATAAGGCCGAGCAAGACGCCTGGTACGCATACGGCGGAGGCAAAGAGCTCGCGCAAAAGGTCTTTAACGAGTACGGCATCGTGACCTTTC
This sequence comes from Campylobacter massiliensis, assembly GCF_014253065.1. Lineage (NCBI taxonomy): Bacteria > Pseudomonadati > Campylobacterota > Epsilonproteobacteria > Campylobacterales > Campylobacteraceae > Campylobacter > Campylobacter massiliensis. The sequence continues at coordinate 1,245,386 of NZ_JACLZK010000001.1, read as the reverse complement.
ACGGCGGAAATTTCGGCATGCAGATGGGCGGCTGGTTTAAAAAAGAGATCAAGAGTACGGACGATCTAAAGGGACTAAAACTGCGCATGACCGGGCTTGGCGGCGAGATAATGGCAAAGCTAGGCGTAAACATCAACACGATCCCGATCGGCGAGCTATACATGGCGATGGAGATGAACACGATCGACGCCGTCGAGTGGGTCTGCCCTGCGATCGATATAAATTTCGGCTTTCAAAAGGTGGCTAAATTTTACTACACCGGCTGGCAGGAGCCCGCTAGCGAAAATGAATTCTACATCAACAAAAAGCTCTGGGACAAGCTACCCGCCGACCTTCAAGCTATAGTAGAAACCGCGACTAAGGCCGTAGCAGCCGATGTATACGAGTCTGCCGTCTATCAAAACTCTCTAGTCCTTGATAAAATCAAAAGCGAGCATCCGGACGTAAAAATAGCCTCATTTCCGCCAGAGATCATCGCCGCACTGCGCAAAGCTACGGACGAGATCCTAGACGAGCTCTCGGCAAAAGACGCGACGTTTAAGGAGATTTTGGACTCGCAAAAAGCCTTTATGAAAAAGGCTAGAGTCTGGACGCAGATCTCCGAAAACAGCTACATAAACAGCACTACGGAGTGATCGCTGCTAAATTTAACGAGCCGTCCGAGTAAATTTGACGGCTCGGCTAACGTAAATTTGGTGTTAAATTTAGCCCGATTTTAGCTTGACATCAAATTTGAACTCTAAATTTTATCAACGCTGGTTTGCTTAAATTTAACTGACAACTGCGCCAAGACAGACGCCGTTACTTTTATATCTTAAACTTCTCAAATTTTAACCCAAATAGTGCTAAAATCACTCAAACACCTAAATTTAAAGGAAAGCCATGAAAAACGTGTCTAAAATTTGCCTTTTGGCGGTGATTTTTTGCGGACTCGGCGGCGCAAATCTAAGCGCTCAAACGACTAAAGCCTCGCTAATGGAAAAAACGGTAAACGAATTTTACCAAACAAACTACGGCAACGGCGAAGTGCAACCTATCACATCGGAGTGGCTGACTCCCGAGCTTGACGGGCTCATTTACGATCAGTTCGGCTCTGCGCTCGGACGTCTAAGCGGCGTAGAACACGTATCGTCGGATCTAGATGCCGATCCTTTTATAGATGCGCAGGATATTGACGAACTCAAAAACTTTAGCGCAAAAGCGGTCTCAGAGAACGAAGTGCGAGTAAAATTTGAGCTATTCGGCGAAAAACGGGATATAACTTTGCGCCTAATTTGCGACAAAGATTGCCTAATCGACGACGTAAAGCTTAGCGACGGAGGTTCGCTAAAGGCTAAAATTAAGAAATCTCTAAAAGCGGCGTATCCGAGCAATTACGACAAAATTTTTAAAGACTAAGCATAAAATTTGAGAGTTTAACGCGCCGTTTGGTTTCAAATTTGCCCGCTTTCGCAAATAGCGCGCAAACTAAAAGCGGCGCGTAGATCAGGGCGCGAGCTAGCGATAACCCGCGCCGATAAATTTATATTTTTTTATACGGAGCTTGTCCGACTTCGTAGAAATTGTTGCCCTCGCTATCTATCGCTACGATAGCGGGGAAATCCTCGACCGTAAGTCTTGCGACCGCCTCTGGGCCGAGCTCTGGATAGGCTAGCACTTCGTACTTTTTGATGCTTTGGCTAATCAGCGCGCCCGCACCCCCGATAGCGACCATATAAACGCAGCCTGATTTTTTCATCGCTTCGACGACGGCGTCGCTACGATATCCTTTGCCGATCATGCCGTTGATGCCTACTTCGTTTATCATCGTCGGAGTGTATTTGTCCATGCGTCCGCTAGTAGTCGGTCCCGCAGCGCCTATGACGTCGCCCGGTTTTGCGGGGCTCGGTCCTAGGTAGTAGATCGTCTCGCCGGCTAAATTTACGGGCAAGGCCTCGCCGCGAGCCAAAGTCTCGGTTAGCGCCTTGTGCGCGGCGTCGCGGGCTGCGATGATGGTGCCGCTTATTAGTACGTTATCGCCTGCTTTTAGGCTTTTTACGACCTCTTTGTCAAACGGCGCGGTTATCTTTTTTACTTCTGACATCTTTTCTCCTTAAATTTCAGCTTCGGCGTGGCGAGCGGCATGGCAGTTGATGTTGATAGCGACCGGTAGGCCCGCGATGTGGGTCGGATACCACTCGATGTTTACTTTTACCGCGGTCGTGTCGCCGCCTAGACCTTGCGGTCCGACGCCTGTTTTGCAGGCGAGCTCTAGTAGCTCCTCTTCTAGTTTGGCGTACCTCGGGTCTGGGTTTTTGCTGTCTGCGTCGCGAGCGGCGGCGTATTTTGCCATTAGCGCGGCCTTATCCATCGTGCCGCCTATGCCTACGCCGATCACCATCGGTGGACAGGCGTTTGGACCCGCTAGCTTAACGGCGTCTAGAAATACCTTTTTCACGCCCTCTAGGCCGTCTGCAGGCACTAGCATCTTTAGAGCCGATTTGTTCTCGCTACCAAAGCCTTTTGGAGCCACTTTTATATGAATTTTATCGCCTCTTACTATCCTTACGTTTATGACGGCGGGGGTGTTGTTCGTTGTATTTTTACGCTCAAAGATCGGATCGTTTACGACTGATTTGCGCAGGTAGCCGCCCACGTAACCGTCTTTTACGCCCTCGTTTATCGCGTCTTCTAAAAATCCGCCCTCGATATGCACGTCCTGTCCGAGATCGACGAACACGACCGCCATGCCCGTGTCTTGGCAGATCGGCGCGATACGCTTCTCGGCTAGATCGGCATTTTGGAGTACCTTGCCTAGGATGTCCTTGCCTATCGGCGAGCTCTCGTTTTCTCTAGCTTTTTCAAAAGCCGCTCTCATATCGGGCGTTACGACGTAACAGGCCTGCTTGCAAAGCTCGCTGACGGTTTTGGAGATTAATTCCGCTTGAACTACTCTCATCTGTCCTCCTGTGTTAAATTTGTTTTATAAATTTCAAAATATAAAATTTAATTTTTATCTCTTATTAAATTTCGCGAAGTTTATCAAAATAAGCTAAAAAGTTAGATTAAATTTGCTGATTTTGAGAGAGTCTGAGAGAAAAATCGGCTGAAATTTAGAAAGACGAATTTAAATTTATGCTTCGCGCAAAATTAACGGCAATCCCGCAAGACTCGGCCAAACGGCGATAAATTTAGAGCAAATGCCGCAAACTCAAATTTGACGAAACGGCTTAAATTTGTGCTGGTTTCAAGCGTGGCTGCGTTTTCAAATTTTAGACCGGCTTAAATTTAAGAAGCCGTTTTCACGCATCAAATTTGCGACCAAATTTACACCCTCGCCTGCCAAAAGCAAGGCGCAAATTTACTCAGTCTTCGTCCTCTTTTTCTTCGACTTTTCTGCGCACCTTGACGCTTGAGATACTAGCGCCGTCCATCTTGCGCACCTCGTAGTAGCAGTTTTCATCCTCGATCTTGTCGCCCACGAGCGGCAAGCGACCGATGAGATTAAAGACATACCCGCCGATCGTTAGCTCCTCGGTCTCATCAGCGAAGCTTATCCCCATCAGCTCTTCGACGCTCTCTAAATCAAAGCGCCCCTGAAACTCGTAGATATTTTCGTTGATTTTTTTGTAATGCGGGTCGGCGTCGTCGTGCTCGTCGTTAAAGTCGCCTAGGATCTCTTCCATGATGTCTTCCATCGTAAGCAGGCCCGCCGTGCCGCCGTATTCGTCCACAACGAGAGCGGCGGAGATTTGCTGCTTGTTCATCATCACGAGGATTTTAGATATCGAGAGGTTTTCAGGCACGATGACGAATTTTCGCACGATGCTGTCAAATTCGCGCTTTTTGTTGCCCAGATCGATTTGCAAGATATCTCTGATATGGATCATGCCTAGTATCGCGTCCTTGCTGCCGTCGATGTATGGATAGCGCGTGTATTTGGAGTCAAAGATCACTTTGATATTTTCTTCGTAGCTTTTTTGTTTGTTTATGCAGACCATATCGCGGCGCGGAGTCATAATCTCTTTAGCGACCGTGTCGGAGAAATCGACCGCATTTTTGATGATCTCGGTCTCAAAGCTATCTAAAACGCCGCCTTTTAGGCTCTCGCCCACGATGATTTTTATCTCCTCTTCCGAGTGGGCTAGCTCGCTATCTTTGGCGGGTTTGATGCCTAAAATTTTAAGTGAAACGCCGGCTAAGAAATCAAAAGTCTTGATAAGCGGCGAGAAAACCACCCAAAATACGTGCAGCGGACGCGCGATGGCAAGGACCGCTTTTTCTGATTTTGCGATGGCGACGGACTTTGGTACTAGCTCGCCTAGCACCACGTGCATGAGCGTGATCAGCGTAAACGCGATCGCAAACGCAACGGTGTGGACTAAAATATCGTTTAGATTAAAGTATGTTTTTAGCGGCTCCTCGATCAGCCTAGCGACCGCAGGCTCGCCGATCCAACCAAGAGCTAGCGAGCTTAGCGTGATGCCTAGCTGCGTGGCGGAGAGGTAGGTATCGAGGTTGTTTGACATATCAAGCGCGATTTTTGCGTTTGGCACTTTGTCCTTAGCAAGCTCCTCTAGGCGGCTCTTACGGACTTTGACGATGGAAAATTCTGATAAGACGAAAAAAGCGTTTAGAAATACGAAGAAAAACGCGAGAGCGATCATAAAAAGCGAGTCGGCGCTACTGGGGTGCAATTAAAATCCTTAAAAAATTAAAATGAAATGCGGCGATTATAGCAGAAAATCGGGAATTTTAAACTGAAAGCGCATTTTTGCCGCCTCTAGCGCGAGCAAGAGCCGCAGAGGCTATTTTGCCGCGTTTTAGCGCTTTTGGCGGCGTGCGCGCCTTGCTTGCGGCTTAAATTTGAGCGCAAATTTGACCTCCGCGCTAAACTTGTAATACAAATATTGCTTATATTGTGCGCCGTTTGGCTCAAATTTGCGAAATTTATTTAAATTTGAGTCCAAATTTGACGCGCCTAGACCCGCACCGCAAAAATGCTAGCGGTTAAATTCATAAAATTTGACCCAAGTTTGCGCCGTCAAATTTAACGCGCAAAATCCTAAAACTGCGGTTTGCCGCCGTTTGCCTTCGCGCCGTTTACGAAGTCGATCGCTATCTTTTGGCAGGCTTTTTTGTCCTTTTTCTCAAGGCACAGCATCTCAAGCTCCTCGCGGCTCATGCCTTTGTAATCAGCCACCGTTTTGGTCGTCCCGCCCATATAAAGCCACGTGAGAAAGCCCAAAATAAACAGGATAAAAATTAGTCTCGCCACGCCCGCTCCTTTGCAAATTTATCTTAATGATACAGCGGCGGCGGTTAAATTTAGCTTGATTTTGCGCCAAATTTGACGCGGTGCGGCGCTCAAATTTAAAAAATAGTCTCGCGGTAAAAATCGCCGCGAAAGCCGGTAAAACGATGGCCGCGGCGTTGGAAAATTTTACGCCGAACTCGCTAAATTATTTTACCTTCTTGCCGTTTTTATAGCTTGCGAAAATTTCGCTCGTACCGTCCTTTTTAAACGCGATTACATCATAGTCCTCGACGATGCCGCCCTGCTCCATGCCGGGGCTTCCCAGCGGCATGCCGGGTACCGAGATACCAACGACGTCAGCCGGTTTGGCGGCTAAAAGCGCCTTTATCTCTTCGGCCGGCACGTGCCCCTCGATAGCGTAACCTCCGACTATACCGGTGTGACAGCTAGATAGCTCCGGCGGAACGCCGTATTTGTTTTTCGTTTCGATTATCGCGTTTGTTTTGTGCTCTACGATCTCAAAGCCGCTTTTTTTCATTATCTCGCCCCACTTTCCGCAACAACCGCAGTCCGGGCTTTTATAAACTTCGATCGTCTCGCCGCCCAGGGCCGCCGACGCAAGCGCCGTAAATAGCGCAAATCCCAAAATAGTCTTTTTCATTTTCATCCTTTGTAAAAAAATCGCCGGATTTTTAACGTAATACGCATAACAGTAATCTAACGCACATAAATTTAGCCTGGTTTTGCTATACTTTGCGACTAAATCTCAATTTTAAAGGCAAATAGATGTTTTCGTCGTTTTTCGCGAGCAAAAAATGGGTGCAGTGGGCGCACCTGGGTGTGATATTGATACTAGCTCTTACCTACGCGCAGGTGCAGCTAACGGTAGCGATAAACGAGTGGTACAAGGGCTTTTACGATATATTGCAAGACGTCAAAAACCACACGGTAGGGGACTTTTGGACGGCGATCGAGATTTTTGCCGCGCTAGCGTTTCCTTTCGTGCTACTAGGTACGGCTATATCGTATTTTACGCGGGTTTGGACGCTTCGGTGGCGAGAGGCGATGACCTTTAGCTACATCGACTATTGGAAAAAGACGCCAAAAGATATCGAAGGTAGCTCGCAACGTATCCAAGAGGACATCTACCGTTTTGCTAAGATCGTCGAGGATCTGGGCACTACGGTGGTGGATGCGGTTATGACGCTAGTGGCCTTCGTGCCCATCCTTTGGGTGCTTAGCGCAAAGGTAAAAGTGCCGTTTATGGAGAACGTAGCCGGCTCGCTCGTGTGGATCGCGGTGGCTACTAGTGCGGGCGGCCTCATCGTCTCGTGGTTTGTGGGCATAAAGCTACCCGGTCTTGAGTACAACAACCAAAAAGTCGAAGCCGCATTTAGAAAAGAGCTCGTCTATGCCGAGGACGACAAGCAAAACTACGGCGATACGCGCAAGCTAGAAGAGCTTTTTCAAAAGATAAGATTTAACTTCGGCAGGCTCTTTTTGCACTATGGATATTTCGACGTTTGGAAATACAGCTTTAGCCAAGCCATGATCATCGTTCCGCTCATAGCCCTAGGCCCTAGCGTACTAACGGGCGCGATAACCCTGGGCGTGATGATGCAAGTCGTAAATGCCTTTTCTCAGGTGCGCGCTAGCTTGTCGATATTTATAGGAAACTGGACGACCATCACCGAGCTACGCTCCATACACAAGCGTTTGAAAGAATTTGAAACCAACATCGGCTACAAAGGCACGAAAAACGAGAACAACGAAGGACTCGGACTTGATATATTTGCCTATTGGGCGATCACGATCGTAGCCTTTGCGATATATTTAAAGCTAATGGAATTTAGCATATAAAAACCGTCATGCTTCGTCGGCAGCTCAAATTTAGAGTTTCGGATGCAAATTTGACGGCTTGCTCGGCTGTAAATTCGGCAAATTTGACGAACTCGCGGTTTTTTAAATTTGACGGCTTGCAAGCAGCGGTTAAATTTGAGCTTGCATAGCTACGTCCGAGCCGTCTAAAGCGGGTTCAGGCGCGCAAATTTGCCGAATTTGACCCGCACAAATTTAACGCAGGTCCGTTAAAACCGCCAAAAACAAAGTCCAAATTTATACCGTCAAATTTCCAAAACTCAAATTTACCCGCCGTTTCTTTACAAATTTGCCGCCGTTAAGCCAAATTTAAACGCCTATTTACGAATTTATAGCTGTTTTAGCGGTATAATCGCCAAAATCTCGCAAAGGATGAAAAATGACGATAAGAAAAATTATTTTACTCGCTGCATTTACCGCGACGATGCTGACGGGCTGCTTCACTAGCTCGACTAGCGGTGGCGCGCTAGGCGAAAACAGACGCCAAATGTTTCTAGTCGGAGAACAGGAGATGAACGAGGCCGCAGCCAAAGCCTACGTGCAAACGCTAAGCGGCGCGCGTAAAAAGGGGGCGCTAAACATCGATCCCGTGATGACCAAAAGAGTGCAAGACGTCGCCAAACGCCTGATCGCGCAGGTCGGGGCGTTTAGGGAGGATGCGCTCAAGTGGAAATGGGAAGTAAACGTGATCGACGAAAATACGATAAACGCGTGGTGTATGCCCGGCGGCCGCATCGTCGTTTATAGCGGCATCATCAAAAATCTCTCGCTCACAAACGGCGAGCTAGCCGCAGTCATGGGACACGAGATCGCGCACGCGCTGCGTGAACATAGCCGCGAGCAGGCCAGCACGGATATGCTCAAAAACGTCGGCATTTTCGCCGTTTCGCAGGCTGCAGGACTGGGCGATCTAGCTACCGGCGCCATGAATATGGCCGCACAATACACCATCTCGTTGCCGTTTTCTCGCTCGCACGAGCGCGAGGCTGACCACATCGGCACGGAGCTGATGGCACGCGCGGGCTACGATCCTAAAGAGGCGGTAAACGTCTGGGTCAAAATGTCGCAAAAAAGCGGCGGCAGCGTGCCTGAGATACTGAGCACCCACCCGTCCAGCCAAAGCCGCATCGCCGATCTGCGAGAGGTCGCGGCCAAGCTCGAATCGGTGTATCTGCAAGCCAAAAAGTAAAATTTAGCTTGCGTAACGGCTCTTTAAACGCTTGCGGCCAGCTGTTTGAGGCGGCCGTGGGGCGTTTAATATATTTTACAAGTCGGATATATGAGCCGTAAAAATCCGCCGAATGCTAAATTTGAACGACTAGATTTTAAATTTGCCGCTCAAATGCAGTTTTTGATTTGCTTTAAAAGCGGTAAATTAAACTGCATTTGGTTTTTATGGATTTTGGGCTAGCTATTTTTGCCGTAAATTTGAGTAGTTCTTGACGCCGAATTTACATCGCCGCCCGCATCAAATTTGCGCGCAAGCCTGCTTTTTTATCGCGCTTTTTACTTACGCAAAGCGACGCGTAGCGGGTACAGCGTTAGTTAATCTCTCGCATCGCATCAAGCCGTTTTAAAAAAACTTCCACCTTGCGTAGCTGCGCCGCATCTAGCGCCCTGCCCGAGTAAAAATACTCCACGCTGTTGCCGTTTGGATAGTAAATTTTGCCGCCGTCCGCGCCATATCCTTCTGCATTATTTTTGCCGACACAGCTTTCGTTGCCCCCTCCTGCGCCCTGCTCGCCACCCGCGCCTCGTCCTTCCGCGCCAAATTTGCCGGCTTGCACCGATAAATTCGTATCAAATTTTACGCCATCCTCGGCGTTAAATTTAGTCGTCCGCGATGGCAAATCCTCGCCGCGCGCAAGCCTTAGCCCTCCACCTAGCTCGCTTGCAAGGCGGTTTAGCGTGCCGTCGATGCCGTCGATGATGCGCACGTACGGCGGCAAAATTTCGCGCAAAACGTCCTTGAAATAGTTAAAATGCGTGCAGCCAAGCACGAGCGAACCGAGGCGCTCAAGCTCAAATTTATCTAGCTCCTCCCGCAGATACGTCCGAACCGCGGGCGAGTCAAACTCCAAATCCTGCGCAAACTCCACGAGGCGAGGCAGCGGCAGGCTCCACGTCTCGCACTCCAGCCGCCCCACGAGGCGCGCTAGCTTCTCGCCGGCGATCGTTAGCGGCGTGGCGATGAGCAGCGTCGGGCGCGCGCCGAAGCTGTCCGCGGCGAGCTTGACGGCGGGCTCCATGCCGATAACTGGCACGCCAAATGCGCCGCGAAGCTCCGAGATAGCCGCGCTCGTGGCGGTGTTGCAAGCTACGACGACCGCGTCCGCGCCGCGCGAGACCAGAAACCCGACCGCATCGAGGCTCAGCCGCACGATCTCAGCTCTACTTTTTGTGCCGTAGGGGACGTGATCCTCGTCGGCAAAATACAAAAACTCTGCCCCGCTAAACCGCCGCAGAGCCTCGGCTAGCACGCTCAGCCCGCCGATACCCGAGTCAAAAAACGCTATTTTCAAATCTTTATCCAAGGTAAATTTAAAAGAGATTATAACTCAAATTTGCGGCGATTTAGCCTTTGGACGCAAATTTTGCCTTTTTGCGGCGGCTAGACTCGCACCTTTACGGCGCTAAAATTCGGACCTACTTTTAGTTTAAATTTGACATTTGCGTTGCTACTTTTAATCAAATTTGGCGTAAAATCGGTTAAATCTAACAAAAGGCCTCAAGATGCAAGAAAAACCCGCCGACGCAAAATACGAAATCTCGCGCGCCGTCAAGGCTGATCTAGCCGCTATCACGCGCATTTATAACGCGAGCGTTTTGGAGCAAAACGCCACGGCCACGCTGCATCCGGTCGGCATAGAGGAGCGCGAAGCGTGGTTTGACGCGCACAAGGCGGCAAATCGCCCGATATACGTGCTACGCGAGCTTTGCGAGGGAAATTACGGCGAAGCTGATTGCGAGAGAAAATTTGACTCAGACGGCGAAAATTTCGGCGCGCAAAAGATAGGCGCCGCAAACCAAAAGGGCGAAATCTTAGCCTGGGGCAGCCTTGGCGACTATCATCCGCGCGAGGGCTACCACATCACGGCCGAGATCAGCGTCTACGTCGCACCGGGCGCTCGCGGCAAAGGACTGGGCGGACGGCTAGTAAATTTTATGCTTAAACGCGCGCCGGAATTGGGCGTCAAAAACATCGTCGCGCTGATATTTTCGAGCAATGCCGCAAGCTTAAATTTGTTTGCAAAATTCGGCTTTACGCGCTGGGGCGAACTACCCGAAGTCTGCGATATGGGCGGCAAGCTCGAGAGCCTAGCGATACTGGGCAAAAAACTGGGGTAGATTAAATTTGATCCGTAGATTAGAATACCTGCGCTTTTATCACGCTACATCTCAATCGCGCTACCAATAATTTCAGACAGCGCCGATTTTGACGATTAGCGGGCTTAAATTTGCAACCTAGGATACCGATATAAATCATGCCGACAATGAAGCCAAATTTGGAATAAATTTGCCTGGGCAACGCGAGCGATAAAGCGAGCTGTATACGGTATTTCGCATTTGACGATAAAAATAAATAGCCAAAATTACTTCATAAATTTTATATAGGTTATCAGTTAGGCAAGAAAATCTTTAACTTATTCTTAAGAGATAAAATTATAATATTATTTTAAATTTTATCCCAAAGGAGACCCCATGAAGCACTTTTCACTCTCAAAGGCCGTTTTTATGGCGGCGAGTTTGGCCCTGCTCGGGCTGACGGCTGCGAATGCGCAGGAGAAATTTTCCCCAGTTATCGTCATTCACGGCGGCACCAGCGGGCTTGATCTAACCAAGGAGGAATTTAAAATCCGCGAGGAGCCGATGAACCGGGCGCTTTTAGCAGGTCAGGCCGTGCTTGAGAAGGGCGGCAGCGCGATGGATGCCGTAACGGCGGCCATTATGGTGCTTGAGGACGATCCGAATTTCAACGCGGGAAAGGGTGCGGTATTTACGGCCGACGGATTTAACGAACTCGACGCCTCGATCATGGACGGCTCGACCAAAAAAGCAGGCGCGGTCGCGATGGCGCGGCATATCAAAAACCCTATCCTAGGCGCCAGGCTTGTGATGGATAAGACGTGGCATACGCTAGTCGCCGGCGAGGGAGCCGACAAGCTCGCCAAAGAAAGCGGCCTAGAGATGGTCGATCAGAAGTATTTTTTCACGCAGTTTAGATACGACGCGCTGCAAAAAGCCAAAGAGAAGCAAAAGCTGCTACTTGATAGCGAAAAGGCGAAAAAGACGTCGCTAAATTTACACGAGCGTCCGTATCTAGGCACCGTGGGAGCGATCGCGCTGGATAAAAACGGCAACCTAGCCGCGGCGACCAGCACGGGCGGCATGACAAATAAAATGACCGGCCGCATCGGCGATAGCCCGATAATAGGCTCCGGAACCTACGCCGACAACGACTCTGTGGCGGTTTCTTGCACCGGCACGGGCGACATCTACATGCGAGTAAACGCCGCGCACGAGGTCTCGGCTCTGTATAAATACAAAACCTCCGACGTGCAAAAAGCCGCCGAAGAAGCGGTAAGCCAGGTCAAAGCACTCGGCGGTAGCGGCGGCATCATCTCGATCGACAAGCACGGACACACAGGCTTTGCGTGGACGAAAGACAAGCTCGGCATGTATCACGGCGAAGCAAGGCTCGGAGCTAAGCCGATCGTTTATTGGCCGCTTGGCGAGAAATGATCGAATTTTAGCAGATAGCGCAGAGAGCAGGCAAAGCGCTCGGCGAGAAACGATTAAATTTGCCCCGCCTATTTTGACTCGGACGGGGTCAAATTTAGTTAAATTTTGATTTTATACATAAATACGAAGTCAAATTTGAAAAGCGGTAAGGCTAGGTCTTGTCGCTAAAATTTTGCCCTTTTGCCTACACACAAATTTTAAAATTTGCCGCCCGTTTTAATAAAGCTTCGCTTCGGCGGAGCTAAATTTTAAATTTAACAGCAAATTTTATGGCTCTATTTATAAAATTTAAGCGGGCAAAGGCGTAGTTAATCAAATTTGAGCGCGCTTTAAATTTTGCCGCAAAGCCCATAAACCAACCAATCTACAATTCGCATAAAACTTCGATATCGTTGTTTTTCGCGTATTTTACTCCCCACTCTTTCATCGCTATAAAGATATCGCTAAGCTCTTTTCCGCATTCGCTCAGCGAGTATTCGACCTTGGGCGGGATTTGATTATAGACCGTTCTTATAACAAGACCGCTCTCTTCGAGCTCTTTTAGCTGCGTAGTTAGCATTTTTTGCGTGATATCTTTTATCTCTCGCCCCAGCTCGCCGTATCTTAACGTGCCTTTTTCATTCAGTTTCCAAAGGATCAAACCCTTCCATTTTCCGCCGACTAACTCTAAAGTTAGCTCAAAGCCGCAGTTGTAAGTTGCCTTTTTTGCCATAATTCTTACCTTTTAGTATGTATAATACTTTTTTGTACATACTTGACATAATACACCATACGTGATAATATTCCGCTTAAATTTTAACAAGGAGAGAGTATGAATACGATTTTTTCAATATTAATCGTTGTTACGACGTTTTCTGATGTTAGCGATCATCAAAAAACTGGCGTTTGGTTTGAGGAGTACGCAGTGCCGTATCAAATTTTCCAAGAGCAAGGCTACAACGTAACCGTCGCTACGATTGACGGTAAAGAGATACCTATCGATCCAAGAAGCATGCCCAAAGATAAACAAAAATGGGGAAAAGAGCTTGAGTCTTTAAAATATAGCGTAAAGATAAGTGACGTCGATCTAACGAAATTTGACGCGGTTTATATCCCGGGCGGACACGGAGCTATGTATGACTTGCCAAAGAGCAAAGACGCCATCAAAGCCATAGAGTATTTCGCGAACCAAAATAAGATAGTCGCGTCAATTTGCCACGGCCCTGCAAGCCTAATAAACGTAAATTTAGCCGATGGCACGCCGTTTGTCAAAGGCAAAACCCTAACCAGCTTCACAAACGACGAGGAAAATACGGCAAAAGTAGTCCCTGAAAATGAGTTGCCGTTTATGCTAGAAACAGAGCTTACGAAAAAAGGCGCAAATTTCGTCGCGGGAGCAAAATGGAGCGGTCACGTAGAAGTTAGCGGCAATCTAATCACCGGTCAAAACCCTATGTCGTCAAAAAGCGTAGGCTTGACGATAGTAAAAGAACTAGAAAAAAGAGGAAAATAATGCATCAAATAGTATGGCCAAAGGGCTTTGTTCCGAGATTTGCGGATAATTTTGTATCAAATGAGATGATAATAAAGGGGCTGTCTTTAAGCGACGTTTGGGAAAATTTAGTAAACACCGCGATTTGGACGAAATACTACTCAAATATGGCGGACGTGGGGTTTTACGATCAAGAAGGTGCTCGTTTAAAAGAAAACTCTAGGTTTAAATTTAAAACTTTTGGGTTTCCGATCGAGGCTAAGATCACAGAATTCGTGCCCTCTTTTGACGGAGAGCCTGCGCGTATAGCTTGGCATGGCTGGAACGAGACTAAAAATAAAGACGAGAGGCTAGACGTCATTCACGCGTGGCTTTTGGAGGAACTTCCGGGAGGCAGGGTGAGAATTTTGACCCAAGAGACTCAAAACGGCAAACCCGCGGTAGAGCTTGCCAAAACCAGACCAAATCCTATGCTAAACGGCCATCAAGCTTGGTTGGACGGGCTGATAGAATTTTCTTTAAAAAATAAATAGATAGCGGGCTTTATCGGCGGTTAAATTTTGACTGCCGATAAAGCCGATTTAAATTATCTCGCAGTCTTCGCATCTAAATTTTACTTCTTATACATAACGCCGTGCGATAAGCCAAATCAAAGCGCTCGGCGTGAAATGATCAAATTTGCCCCGCCTATTTTGACTCGGGCGAGGCCAAATTTAGTTAAATTTTGATTTTATATGAAACACGGAGTCAAATTTGAGCGGTAAAGCCTAGCTTCGCCGCTCAAATTTATCCTATTTTACGCTATTTTCAGCCTTAAATTTAGCCAAAAGCTCCTCGTCGCATTTCGGGCAGTATTCGTGCTCGCCGCTGATGTAGCCGTGTTTGGCGCAGACGCTAAAGACCGGCGTTATCGTGATATAGGGTAGCTTGTAGTTGTTTACCACGCCGCGCACGAGATCCTTGCAGGCCGCAGCCGAGCTGATACGCTCCTTCATATACAGGTGCAGCACCGTACCGCCGGTGTAGGAGCTTTGCAGTTCGTCTTGCAGATCGAGCGCCTCGAACGCGTCGTCGGTGAAATTTGCCGGTAGCTGCGTGGAGTTGGTGTAGTAGATATTTTCGCCAGATCCTGCTTGGATGATATCGGGATATCGCTTTTTATCCTCTTTAGCAAAGCGATATGTAGTGCCTTCGGCAGGCGTGGCTTCGAGATTATAAAGGTTGCCTGTGCTCTCTTGAAATTCGCGAATTTTACCGCGCAAAAACTCTATCATCTCGATCGCAAATTCTCGCCCAAAATCGGTCGCTATGTTTTCCTTGTCGTTCGTGAAATTTCGCAAAAGCTCGTTCATGCCGTTGATGCCGATGGTGCTAAAGTGGTTGTTAAAGTGCTTTAGATAGCGTGCGGTGTACGGATATAGGCCGCGCTCGTACATCTCCTGGATAAAGGCGCGCTTTTTTTCGAGCGTGGATTTGGCTAAATTTAGCAGATACTCAAGGCGCGTGTAGAGCCCCTTTTTATCGCCTTTATATAGATAGCCCAAGCGAGCTAAATTTAGCGTCACGACGCCGATGCTGCCGGTCATCTCTGCACTACCGAACAGCCCTCCGCCGCGCTTTAGCAACTCGCGCAAATCTAGCTGCAAGCGGCAGCACATCGAGCGTACGTGGCCGGGTTTATAGGCTTTGTCGTTTGCGACGCGGTTGCCGTTTTCATCGGTCGTATACTGGCTGCCGACGAAATTTTGAAAATAGCTCGAGCCCATTTTCGCCGTGTTTTCAAAAAGCACCTTCGCCACCTCACTGTCCCAGTCGAAGTCCTCGGTGATATTTACCGTCGGAATCGGGAAAGTAAATGGCTGCGAGCACTTGTCGCCCTCGGTCATGATCTCGTAAAACGCCTTGTCGATGCGGTTCATCTCTGGCTCAAAGGCGCGGTAGGTCATATCGGTTAGCTTGTTAAAGCCGCGCTTGGCGGCCTCCTGCGCTAGCTCGGCATCCTCTAGATCGCTAAATATATGCCTATCCTCGCGCGTAGGGATCTGGTCGCGCAGATCGGACGGGCAGGTGATATCGATCGTTACGTTGGTAAACGGACTCTGGCCCCAGCGAGCCGGCACATTTAGGTTAAAGATAAAGCTCGTTATCGCCTTTTTGATCTCTTTGTCGCTTAGCTTGTCGCGAAAAACGTAAGGTGCAAGATATGTGTCAAAGCTGCTAAACGCCTGCGCGCCCGCCCACTCGCTTTGTAAAATTCCTAGGAAATTTGCCATCTGATAAAGCGCTTCGCGGAAGTGCTTGGGCGCCTTACTCTCGACTCTGCCGCGCACGCCGTTAAAGCCCTCGTTTAAAAGCGCCCTTAGGCTCCAGCCAGCGCAGTAGCCGGTGAGGCAGTCAAGATCGTGGATGTGATAGTCGCCGTTTCGGTGCGCGAGCCCCTCTTCTTTGCTATACACCTTATCTAGCCAGTAGTTGGCGATGACCTTGCCCGCGGTGTTGTTGATGAGGCCGGCGTTTGAGTAGCTAGTATTTGAGTTGGCGAGAATTCGCCAGTCGGTGCCGTTGATGTACTCGCTGATGGTTTGGGTGGAGTTGATGTAGGTCGTATCTTCGTTTAGTCCTAAAATTTGCTCGCGCTGAAGCTTGTGCGTGTGGCGGTAGAGCATAAAGCTCTTCATCACGTCGAAGTGCCCCGCATTAAAAAGCGCCTTTTCGATGTAGTCTTGCACGTCCTCGACGCTCAAAACTTCGCTATCAAACACGTGCCCCATCACGTCTAAAAAGACCTTGTCGTCGTACTCTTTTGACTCGCTTTCAAAGGCTTTTTTGATCGCGTCTTGGATTTTATACGGGAGGTATTCTTGCTTCGTGCCGTCGCGTTTTAGGATAAATTTCATTTCGTTCCTTACGTTAAATTTTGGTGGTAAATTTGACGAAAGTATAGGCAAAGTTGGCTTAAAATTTAGTGACCAAAATTTGCTCTCCGGGCATTTTGAAAATGTCATTTTTAAGTTTAAAATAGCTTTGAAAGCGCGTATATTTAGGGATTTTATAGAGAGCTAATAAATTTTAAGACAGAGCCGTTTTTGATAAGAGATATTAAATTTGAGCAAATTTAAAATAGAGCTATAAAGCAAGCGAAAGTTCAAATTTGACGAGATTTTGCGGGAGTTAAATTTGATAAATTTGAGCAGGAGAGAGCCCCGCCGTAAAATTCGGCGGGAAAGTTTTTATTCGTCGTATCTTAAGAAAATATCCTCGCCGCCTTTTGCAAGGTTTAGGATACCTTCGCCGCGTTTAAACGTTATCTCTGTACCGATATCGTCGTTCGCTAGTCTTACGCCGCTTGCTGTGACTGCGTTTTTAAGGTTGATTTTGTGACCTTTGCTGTCTTCTAGCAACGCGGTGTTAAATTTATCGGTAGAGCTTAGTCTAACGATGTATTTCGGGTCGTTTACGCCCGTAAATTTAATAACTTCAGCTTCTGATTTGGTGATTTGCGCTTTGTTTGCGCTCTCGCTTTTGTGCGCGTGGCAACCGCTAAGCATAGCAACTGCAGCAAAAGCCGCCAAAGATGAAACTAAAAACTTCTTCATTTTCGTCCTTTTTTGTGAAATGAGACTCGAATATTACTTCAAAATAGTTTATATAAAGTAAACTTAGCCAAGAAGGAGTCGTTGCTCAAGGCTAAATTTACTCGCGGGCTTACGCTTGTTTAGAAAAACAAGCCGCCGCAAATTTATCGCCGCTCTTAAAAAACTCGCGAAACCGGCGAATTTTCGGCATTAATGACAACCGCAACCGCAGCAAGATTTAGCACCGCCATGAAGCTCGGAAACGTAAAATTTAACCGAATTTAGCCCCTCTTTTAGCGCCCACTCGTAAGCGCTCGAGACGAAATCCCAGTTGATATTTTCAAACAACTTTTCCAAATACGCCGGGCGCGCGTTTCTGTAGTCGACGTAGTATGCGTGCTCCCAAACGTCCGCGACTAGAAGCGGCACGAAGCCGTCCGTTACCGGAGTTTGCGCGTTGCTTGTTTGTACGATTTGAAGTTTGTCCTCTTTTGGATTATAAACTAGCCACGCCCAGCCGGAGCCAAAAAGCGTAGTCGCAGCCTTTAAAAACTCCTCTTTAAAATTTGGAATATCTTTTTCCAAGCGAGCTTTTAGCTCGTCGCTCATTTGGCTTTTTTTCGCGATGCAATCCCAGTAAAAGTCGTGGTTATAGACCTGGGCCGCGTTGTTAAACACGCCGCCGGAGCTTTTTGTCAGGATATCAAAGAGGCTAGCGCCCTCAAACTCGGTACCTTTTATCAAATTATTTAAGTTATTGACGTAGGTTTGGTGGTGTTTGCCGTGGTGGTAACTACAGGTTTCCTCGCTAACGACTGCGTTTGCTTTCGGATCGAAAGGCAGTTTTCTAAGTTCAAACATAATTTTTCCTTTGTAATAAAATTTATCCGTATTATAGCAATAAAATAGTAATTAATTTATTAACGCGCAAACTAACCCGCCTATGCTTCCGTTTTATCAAATTTAACTCCTCTCGCCGCACAAAAAGGTCAAATTTGATAAAATAATGTGTATTTTCGTAACATTTAGTCTTTTTAGCGTTAGATTTTACTTTGGCCTGCTCTCAAATTTGACGGTCAAATTTGAGATATTGTTACTTATTTACACACAAATTTGAAATTTATTGCAAAAAGTCGAAACATTTTCACGCAGCCGCTTTTTTATGAATTATAATTGCACCTAGCTGAACTAGCTAATCTTTTAAAAAGGATCACAGATGAAAATTAAGTTACTTTCCGCACTGCTTCTTTCTTGCGCGCTTGCGGGCAGCGCGTTTGCCGCAGGCAAAACATACACGATCAAATTTGCCCACGTAGTGGCCGCCTCTACGCCAAAAGGCAAGGCTGCCGATTTTTTTGCTAAACGTGTCGGCGAGCTTAGCGGCGGAGCGATCAAGGTAGAGGTATATCCTGCCGCATCGCTGATGGACGACGATAGAGTTTTTGGAGCGCTAAAGCTTGGCAACGTACAGATGGCTGCGCCTAGTTTTTCTAAATTTACGCCGATAGTACCGCAGTTTCAGCTATTTGACCTGCCGTTTATCTTTAGAGACAACGCTCATCTTTACGCTGTTCAAGACGGCGAAGTCGGACAAGCTCTAAAAGATATGATCGCTAAAAAAGGCTTCATCGCGCTTGATTTTTGGGACGCGGGATTTAAGCACTTTAGCTCAAGCAAAAAGCCTATCGTAGAGCCTGAGGACGCTAAGGGGCAAAAATTCCGTATCCAAAGCTCAAAAGTGCTTGAAGAGCAGATCAAAGTAGTCGGCGGCAACCCGCAAGTATTGCCGTTTTCAGAGGTTTATCCAGCCCTTCAACAAGGCGTAGTCGATGCGACGGAAAACCCGCTTTCAAATTTCTATAACTCCAAATTTTACGAAGCGCAAAGCTCTTTAACGCTATCAGGCCACGGATATTTGGGATATTTAGTCGTTATGAGCGAGAAATTTTGGAAAGGTTTGCCTGATGATATGAAGGCTCACGTAACGCAAGCTCTAAAAGAGGCTACGGCTTATGAGCGCGAAGAGACGGCTAAAGAAGAGGAGCACATCTTAAGCGAGCTTAAAAAATTCGCAAGCGAGAGCAAAAAGCTTGAGATAATCGAGCTAAACGCCGATCAAAAGAGCAAATGGGCAGAGGCTATGAAGCCGATTTATCCGAACTTCTACAACGTGATCGGTCAAGACCTAGTAGAAAAAACGATAAATACGAAGTAGGCTTTTATGGGTAAATTTTTTGAGATTTTAGATGTCGGCATCGCCTCGGTAAACAAAACCGTAGCTGTGCTAGGCATCGCCGCAGGCACGCTGCTAGCCTTTGTTAACGTAGTGATGAGATACTGCTTTAACACAGGCTGGTCGTGGGCGGGCGAGCTAACTAACTATCTTTTTATCTGGTCGGCGTTTTTTGCCGCCGCTTACGGCTTTAGAAAAGGCATACATATCTCGGTTACGATTTTGATCGAGAGATTTCCCGCTCCTATCGCCAAAGCCTACCTCATCTTCGCAAACATCCTAACGACGGTATTTTTGATGTTCGTCGTGGTTTATAGCGTGCAGTATCTGCAGGTGATGTACGAGCTTGATTTCATAAGCGTGGATCTAGGCGTGCCGCAGTGGGTACCGATGCTAGTACTTCCGATAGCGTTTTTAGGCGCCAGCTACCGCGCCGGCGAGAAAATTTACCAGATCGCTATGACGCCTTCGGATAAAGTCATTATAAACAACGAAGCCGAGATGATACGCGACTCGGTCAAGAAAAGCTAAGGAGAGCCTATGACCATCGCATTTTTGTTTATTTCGCTGTTTGGCCTTATGCTTATAGGCGTTCCCGTCGCCGTTTCTCTAGGAGCCAGCACGGTTATTACGATGCTTCTTTTTACGGATCTTGACGTCGCAACGATACCTCAGCTCATCTTTGACGGTATCAATAAATTTGCCCTCATGGCGATCCCGATGTTTATCCTAGCCGGAAATTTACTGAGCAAGGGCGGTTCTGCTAGACGCATTATAGATTTTGCTAAATCCATGGTCGGACACCTACCGGGCGGACTGCCGATGAGCGCGATATTTGCGTGCGTTATATTTGCCGCAGTTTCTGGCAGCTCGCCAGCTACGGTCGTAGCGATAGGCTCTATCATGTTCGTCGCCATTAAAGAAGCGGGTTATCCGAAAGAGTACGCCGTGGGCGGCATCACCACCGCAGGCTCTCTAGGCATTTTGATCCCGCCTTCTGTCGTTATGATCGTTTACGGCGTGACGGCCGAGGTCAGTATCGCGCAGCTATTTATGGCGGGCGTGGTGCCTGGACTGATGCTAGGCGGTATGATGATAGCGCAGACTTATATCGGAGCAAAAAGGCTTGGATTTAAAGCTACTACGCCCGAGCCTTGGAGCGAGCGAGTAAAAAAATTCGGCAAGGCGTTTTGGGCGCTGTTAATCGTAGTAGTCGTTATCGGCGGTATCTACGGCGGCATTTTCACCCCGACCGAGGCTGCGGCGGCGAGCGCTATATATGCGCTGATTATTTCGCTATTTGTTTATAAAGATATCAAATTTAAAGACCTGTGGGATATCTGCCTAGAGTCTGCGATCACGACGGCGATGATATTTTTCATCATCGCAAACGCGGTCGTGTTTGCGTATCTGCTAACTAGCGAAAACATCCCGCAAACGATAGCGGACAGCATCCTAGCCGCAAATATCGGCAAAATAGGCTTTCTAATCATCGTAAACGTCCTGCTTTTCATCATGGGACAGTTTATGGAGCCGTCATCGGTCGTTATGATCATGGTGCCGCTGCTACTACCGATCGCGACTGCGCTAGGCGTGGATCCGGTGCACTTTGGCATCCTGCTAATCGTGAATATGGAAATCGGCATGATCACGCCGCCGGTCGGACTAAATTTATTCGTCGCAAGCGGCCTAACCGGCATGAATCTAAAAGACGTCATCGTCTCATGCTTGCCGTGGACTTTGACGCTATTTGTCGGACTCATCCTGGTGACATACATCCCAGAAATCTCGCTTTGGCTACCGAGGCTGATGTACGGAGGCTGATTTAAATTTGCAAATTTACGGCGACTAGCGTGAGCTTATACGGCTCGGCGACCCGCCGTAAACTATATACTCCTTTAGTTGCCGATATTGTGTTCAGGCTTAAATTTCTTGATGTTTTTGTGGTTACGGCGGATTTTGTAAAATCGACAAAGTCCGTCGCCTTTTTTCGTCGAATTCACATCCGAATTAACCGTCAAAATTTATAAATTTGATTTCATGCCCCTATCCGCCCAAAAGCCGCTTTAAAGCTGACCTGCTGTACCATAGTCGAAAAACAAAAAAAAAGGGGGGAATCATGTACCGCGTCAAACTGCATATTTGTTTAACCCAGGATATAAAAAATAAGCTTGAGCAATACAGAAATATCCCGCCCAGACCGCGCTTTGAACACGAATTTAAGATCCTGCAAAGCGCCCACGACATCCCCTCGCCCATCCCTGACGAACACCAATACCTAATCATCGCAAGCGAGAACTGCGGATTAAATTTATCCGAGCTAAAAAACCGCATAGGCGAAAACGGCTTTTTGGCGATTTACGCGAGAGACTCGGACAAGATAACCGGCGAGCAAAAAGATGCCGCCGATGAAATTTGGCTTGAAAGCGCAAATTTAGACGACTTTTACTTTGAAAAAGCGCTAAATTTAATCGCCGAGCGCAAAGAAGCGTGGCTGTAAAAAACTTGGCTACAAACGCTGATAAACTCATCTCCCGATATGATCTGGTTTAAGGATATGGGCGGGCTACATCTAGAGGTAAACGACGAGTTTTGCGAGGTCGTAAACAAGCCAAAAGAGCTCGTGCGGGGCAAAGATCACTACTACATCTGGGATATCCCAAGAGAAATCTACGAGCAAACGGACTACGTCTGCGTCCAGACCGAGGACGACGTCGTCGCAGCGCGTAAGACCTGCCTTTTTGACGAGGAGGTTATGCGCGCGGACGGCAAACTAAGCAAGCTAAAAACGTATAAAACGCCGATATTTGACGGAGAGACGATCATCGGCACCGTCGGCATCGCGCGCGACGTGACGAAAGAGCACGAGTATCTGCAAAACATCGAGTACCTAGCCCACTACGACCAGCTCACGGGGCTAGCTAACCGCAACCAGCTAGACGCCTTTTTAGACGGGCTAAAAACGGTGCGTATGAGCATACTTTATATGGATCTGGATCGCTTTAAGCAGGTAAACGACGAGCACGGACATCAGGCGGGCGACAAAGCCCTGGTCGCGATCGCTGGACTGATAAAGGAAATTTTTGCCGACGCTATGAACGTGCGTATCGGCGGGGACGAGTTTATATCGATATTTACCGACGGAGCGACTGCGCAAAGCATCGCGCCTAGGGTGCAAATTTTGATCGACCGATTTTTTAAAATTTGTCAAGAAAATCCGCTATTTAACAGACTATGCGTGAGTGCGGGTATCGCAGAGGACAGGATAGGGCCTAACTCCTTTGATCTACTGCTGCAGAGAGCCGACGATGCTCTTTATAAAGCAAAGCACTCGGGTCGCGGCACGTACTGCGTAAGCCCGCGGAAGGATTTTGAATAAAATAAATTGCTTACTAACGAGCAAGCTACGTTAAATTCTTCGCACTAAATTTTTCTCAAATTTTGCCGATATCGTTAGAAAGCCAAATTTTAAAAGGATTTTAGATGATAGGCGGCGTAAACGGATTTAACGCAAATACAAATTTAGATTTTAGCGGCGCTCGCGGGCAAAATTTAAAAGCACGTGAGGAAAAAGAAGCGGCGAATTTGATGTCAAATTTGACGGTACAGATTAATTACGATACGGTAAATCCAAGCGAATTAGACTACAACCAACTAAAAATTTGGGCGGATAAGGTTGATCCAGAAAAACTAACGGGTAAAAATTTAAGCATGTGGCTGGGCGTAAAAATGGGGTTTAAAAAGACTGTGGATGATTGGCGCAAGGAGCTCGGACTAAAGCCTGACGAACCGGTATTTGCAAGGAGGATATTTTCTCTAAGCGGCTACACGAGAGACGACAAAATCAGCATCTGGGGCAAATTAAACGGACTTGATCCAAGCGTGAGCAAAGAACAAGCCGCCGAGCTAAAAAGCTTCGTAGATAGCACGCAAGCTCTGATCGCGCACGCGGGCGATCCGTCCGATATATTTAGACAGGACGTCTTTAGCGTGGATAAGTTTTTGAGTAAATTTAATGTCGATTTGGGCGGGTTTGGCCCGGGGCTTGGCATGCGTAGCGGCAGCGGCCTGATAATGGACGCCAAGGCCTCGAAGCTGCTGGATTCAGATATGAGCGAAGAGGAGTTTAAAGATAAATGGCTCGAGTACGCGGCAAATAAAATCCTAGGCGAATACGCAAACGTCAAAATTTCGCTCAAGGACGGCGCGCTAAATTTCGACCAAACGCCCGCAAAAGAGCGTATTACGCTTCTTGGGCAAGATCTCGAAACTCGCGTGAGCTACGCAGACGAAGCGAGCAAAAAAGAGTTTTTTAAATTTCTAAAAGACGTATTTAAAAACGGCGAGAGTATCGGAGACGCGCTACAAAAAATCGCGCTAAAAAAGGGCGATTTTGACAAAACGGTCAAAGAGGAAGCGCAAGCAGACGCCGCCAAAGAAAAGAAATTTAAACCGATCAAAGCGACGAGTAAAAGCCAAACCTATGTTTATAGGGATATAAAACGCGAGTTTTTCGAGAATTTTATCAAAGCCGAACAAGAAAAAGGAACGGACGTAACCAGGCTTTTAGAGGCTCTAAATAAAATCCGAAAGCTAGATATAAATGCCTAAATTTGAAGGCGGCGGTTGCTAGGATAATTAAAAAAGACGAATTCGTATGTTAGTCCAAATTCGGCTCAAAAATTAACTGAAATCACGCGCCGAATTTGCTCGTAAAAGCTAAATTTAAACGCTCCAAATTCGGCCTGCCGGCAAATTTACCACGCAAAGCCGAATATGAGCGCAAATCACATCTCGTAGCTATCCTCTTCGTCTTCGTCGCCGTATTCGTAGTCATTCTCGTCGTAGTTGTAGCTGTATCGCTCGGATCTTTCGTCGTCAAATTCGGAGTATTCCTCCTCTAGATCTTCCTCTTCGTAGTCAAATTCTTCGCTCATTTTTTCTCCTTTAAAATTATTTTTTCACTTCTTCGACGTATAGGCTCTGGCTAGGGAAGGCAAATCCAAGCCCGTTGGCCTCTACTATATTCATTATTTTTAGCATCACGTCCTCTTTGACGGCCAAAAACTCGCCCCAAACTATCGTCTTTGAAAAGCAGTACACGAGGATATTTATCGAACTATCGGCAAACTCGTCCACTACGACGAATAAATTCGACTTATACCCCGCCAAATCGTCGATCGAGACGATACCGCGGTCGTATCGGCTAGCCTTTTTAGAGCCCATATCGTCGCCCTTTGCGATGTCTGGATGGTCGATTAGCATCTGTTTGATCTCATCGACGCACTTTTTGATCTGCTCGGTCGTGGCGCTATATTCTAGTCCGATTAGCATCCTTATACGTCGTCCCATCTTTCGCCTGCTCCAGTTTCGGATCGGATCGCTGGCTAGCTTGGAGTTTGGCACGAAGATAAGGGCGTTGTCAAAGGTTCGCACGGTCGTTTTTCTAAGTCCGATCTCCACGACCGTTCCCTCGATATCGCCACATACGATCCAGTCGCCTTGCGAGAACGAGTTGTCAAAGAGCAGCATGACGGAAGCAAAGAAATTCGCCAAGATATCCTTAGTCGCAAGAGCTACCGCGAGGCCGCCGATACCAAGAGACGCGATGATGGCGCTGACGTTAAAGCCGAGCTTGCTAAGCACGATAAGTAGCGCGATAACAAAGATGATGAAATAAATGATCTTTAGGATCAAATTTATCACCTCTTTGCGCCCGCTTTTTTTAGTGAGTTCGTTGATGAGCACCATGCCGTAGCCGTTTAATACGCTAAGTATGAGCCACGTGACGGCGATAACGAAAGTGATCGTGAGGAAATTTGCAAATTTTATCGGCATAGGAGCCGGATAATACGCGATCGAGACGCAAATATCTATCGCATAGGCGATGAGGGTGAGCAACATCGGGCGTTTGATGATCTCAACGATGCGCCCTTTCGTCTGTCTATCCGAGTCGTGCTTGACAAAAAATTTCATTAACGCCCACAGCGTGAGCTTACTAAGCAGCGTCGTAAACGAGACAAAAAACAAAAATACGACGAATATAATCGCAGCCTTGCCGACGTTAAATTTGCTCGTAAACGATGCTTTTTCGTTGATAAAATCAATCGCCGTTTTTAAATTTAGCTCGGAGATGATGTAGTTTGACGTGAGCAGCTCGGCGTTATCGCGCAGATAGTGAAGTATCTCCTCAAGCGTCTTTTTATGCGCTTCTAGCGCATCTAGCTCGCCTTTGTGCGCCAAGGCTACTTCTTCGCTTAGCGAGTCTTTAAAGGCCTTAAACTGCGCGTAAAACTCGGTCTGAAAGCTAAGCAGCGTCTCCTCGACGGCAAGTTTGACGTTTACGGCTTTTCCGCCCTCTTTAAAGATATTTTCCAAATTTAAAAGCGAGGAGTAAAACAGCTCGTCAAGCCGCATGCGCTCGAGCTCGAGCATATTTTTGACGTATAAATTTTGATTGCTAGAGTTTTTTAGCTTTTTGGTTTTCGTCTCTAACTCTTGCATATCTTGTTTGAAATTTTGTACCTGCTCCTCGTCGATTTCGATTTGCATGACGAGATAGGGGATCTGCTCGATCAGTTTTTCTTTTTTCTCTAAGACCGTTCTAAAAAGCACGTTTTTGTCGGCGGTTTCGTTGTTTTCGGCCGACTGAGCCTTGATAACGGCGATCTGCGCGTTTGCTTCGTTTATTTGATTTACGACACTTAGGATATCCGTGGCGTTTAGGTCGTCGATTTTGGTATTTGCTAGTAAATTTAAGCCAAAGCACAGTGCAAAAACGGCGGCTAAAATTTTTCTCATTTCTCGACTCCTAGCAGTTTAAAGCTCTTTGTTGCGAAGTTATAGTTGTAGATTTCGCCCGTTTCTATTATGTAGTGCCAGGCGTAAATTTTTAGCTCCTCGTCTTTAAATTTAGCCTTGACGTCGGGGTAGCTCAGTAAATTTTCAAACGAATTTACGAGGCTTAAGCGCTCGGTTAGCCACTCTCTTTTTGCGATATTGTCGCCGAAAAGCTTTTGTACGCGCTTTTTTACCGGCTCAAGTAGATCAAGCCAGCGCTTTACGTTTGGCGTTTTGCTAAATTTAGCCTCATCCATCCATAAAGCCGCGCAGCCGCCGCAGTTGCTGTGCCCGCAGATGATGACGTTTTGCACGTTTAGCGTTTGCAAGGCGTACTCGATCGCCGACGTCGTAGCCAAAAACTCCTCGCTTTTGCGGTACGGAGGCACGATATTTGCGATATTTCGCACGACGACGAGGTCGCCCGGAACCGTGTTTGTTATGAGGCTAGGCACGACGCGCGAGTCGATACAGCCGACAAAAAGAGTGTGCGGCGTCTGCTTCTCGCCCAGGCTTTCAAAAAGCTCCTTATGCTCTAAAAAATCCTCTTCCATAAATTTAACCGCGCCGTCTAAGATACCTTGCATCTGCTTTCCCGTATAAAAAATTATAAATATTATATCAAAAACGTTTCAAAGTTCGTTAAAATTTTTTAAAATGCTTTTCGCGCGTCAAATTCAGCGATCTTTTATATTTTATTTACCTATTTTTGGCTAAATTTGCATCAAAATTTAAAAAGGAGAAAAAATGAGTTTATATGACAGAAACTATGCAAACTCAAGAGAGCACGAGGTTGCGAGCGAATATTCGCAAAGCGCGCTTAGCACGTTTATCAAGCAAACCTATCAGCTTTTCGCAGCTTCGCTTTTAGCCGCCAGCGTCGGAGCTTACGTCGGGCTTTACAGCTCGCTGGGAGCTACGGTAGCGGGCAACTACTGGCTATTTGTGATACTTGAGCTAGGACTTTTGGTCGGTTTAATGTTTGCTAAACGCAAAGCGGGCTTAAATTTGATCCTGCTTTTTGCCTTTACTTTCGTTAGCGGACTTACGCTTACGCCTATTTTGGGACGCACTTTTGCGATGCCCGGAGGCGCGGCGATAGTGGCTCAGGCCTTTACGCTTACGACGGTAGCATTTGGCGGACTTAGCGTATTTGCGATGAACACCAAGCGCGACTTTACGACGTGGGGCAAGATGCTTTTCATCACGCTTATCGTTTTGCTCGTGGCTATGCTACTAAATTTATTCTTCCAAAGTCCGATTTTTCAGGTAGCGTTATCGTGCGTGGGCGCGGTTTTATTTAGCGCATATATCCTTTACGATACGCAAAATATCATCCGCGGTAACTACGAAACTCCGATCGAGGGCGCAGTTGATCTTTACCTTGATTTCTTAAATTTATTCGTTTCATTGCTTAGAATTTTAGGATTTTTTAATAGCGATGACTAACGAAGAGCGGCTCTACCGCGTAATAGACGCAAATTTAAACCGCTTAAAAGAAGGGCTTAGAGTCGTCGAGGACGTCAGACGTTACGGCTTTGACGACCTAGCCCTCGCTAAAAAAATCAAAAATCTCCGCCACAAAGCAAAAATCCCGCAAAAAGAATTCTTAAAATTTCGCGACGCCGCAAACGACGTGCTAAAACCGAGCCTAAAAGACGAGCAAATCCGCCTAAATTTGGACGATTTGCAAACCGCCAACATTAAACGCGCGCAAGAAAGTGCAAGGGTTTTAGAGGAGTGCTTTAAGCTCATCGACGTTAAAATTTCCGAGATTTTTAAGGCCGTACGCTACGAACTTTATGAGATAGAAAAAGAAATTTAACCCAAATTCAAAACTTTTTTAGTATAATCGCGACTAGTTTTGAAAATTTAAAAGGATTTTTATGGATTCGCTTTTTTTAGTATTGCAGTTTATTTTCGCGGTAGTTTTAACGATCGCCGTTTTGCTTCAGAAAAGCTCCTCTATCGGACTAGGCGCGTATAGCGGTAGCAACGAAAGCCTATTTGGCGCAAAAGGACCGGCCGGGTTTTTGGCTAAATTTACCTTCGTAGTGGGCGTTTTATTTATCCTAAATACCCTAGCGCTAAGCTATGTTTACAACACGCAAAGCAGCAAATCTCTCATAGATAGCGTCGATACTTCGTCGCTACCTGCGGCTCCAGAGGCAGTCGTTCCGCAAGCTCCTAGCGCTCCAGCAGTCCCTGAGGCTCCGTCAAGCGAGCTAAAATAAGGCGCATCCGGTGAAAAAAATAGTTTCCGCCCTCGCATTTTTTGCGGCGGCGCAGTTTGCACTTGCGGACGCGCATATCTTTAACTATCACAGATTTGACGACGATAGACACCCGAGTACCAACATCTCTAGCAAAAATTTACGCGAACAGTTTGACTATTTTAAAGAAAAAGGCTACGAGGTCATCCCGCTTTCAAAGCTCGTAGACGCGATAAAAAACGGCGAGCCGGTATCGGATAATTGGGTCGTTTTAACGGTAGACGACGGCTACAAGAGCTTTTACGAAAAAGGCTTGCCGATATTTTTAGAGTACGGATATCCGTTTGCGCTGATGATCTACGTCGAGGCCACCGCACGAAAATACGGCGACTTTATGACCTTTGAGCAGATTAAAGAGATAGAAAAATACGGCGAAGTCGGCTATCACTCATACGGTCACTTGCATATGGTCGGTCTTAACGAGGAAAAACTAAAAAACGACTTTGAGGACGGCATAAGTAAATTCGAAAAAAATATGGGCTACAAACCGCGATATTTCGCCTATCCTTTCGGCGAATATAACGACAGGGTACGCGACGTCGCGATAGAACACGGCATCGAGGTGATACTCAGCCAAAACTCGGGCGCAGTCGCGGCAGATAGCGATCTGCACGAACTAGATAGGATCCCTGCGATGAACGGCACGCACCTACCGTCCGCGCTTGCGAGCAAATTTCTAAAAGCCGAATGGATACTGCCCCAAGACTATCCAAAAGACAATAAAATCAGCGAGATAATCATCAAAACCGATGAGAATGCGACGCACGGATACTTCTCAATGACGGGACAGCAGACAAAAAAGGTCAAGCTTGAAAACGGACAGATGACGCTTAAATTTAACAAGCCGATCGACCGATACAAAGTCAGAATGAGCCTTAAAGTAAACGGAAAAACGACGACCAAAATTTTAGTAAAGGATATAAATGCTGAATGAAATTTATAAAAAGCAAAAAGAGCATAGCGACAAGTGCATAGACGGCTTAAAACGCGACTTTAGCACGCTTCGCACAGGCAAGGTAAATATAAGCATAGTCGATAATATTTACGTGGATTATTACGGTAGCCAAACCCCGCTAAACCAAGTCGCCACCGTACTAACGAGCGATGCTAGCACCATAAGCATCACGCCGTGGGAAAAACCGATGCTAAAAACCATCACAGCAGCGATCTCTGCGGCAAATATCGGCGTAAATCCGAACAACGACGGCGAGAGCGTGAAGCTATTTTTCCCTCCGATGACGGTCGAGCAACGCCAAGAAAACGCAAAGCACGCTAAGGCATTTGGCGAGAAAGCCAAAGTCAGCATCAGAAACATCAGAAAAGACGCTAACGACGAGGTAAAAAAGCTAGAAAAAGATAAAGCTATCACCGAAGACGAGAGCAAAAAAGGGCAAGACGAAGTCCAAAAGATCACCGACAGCTACACGTCAAAGATCGACTCGCTCGTAAAAGAAAAAGAGAGCGAACTTTTAAAAGTTTAAAATTTACATACGGCTCGTCAAATTTAACGAGCCGCTTCTTTTATAAAAACCCTCCGCTATTTCGCGTTTAGCATAAATTTTAGTCCGCTTTTACTACACCCAAAAGTACGTTTATCTATTTCGTCCAAATTTTAAATTTATCATACCATGCTCGCTTTTACCAAAATTTATATCCAAATTTAAAATTGCTAGCCATTTTTGCTCGGCAGAGGCTTATAATAACGTAAAATCGCAAGACATGAAAAGCTCAAAAAATAGTAGCTTAAGCGCGCTTAGGGTAAAATTCGCTCAAATTTTACAAAGGAAAAACGATGGATTTAGAGAAAATTTACAAGGACGCGGGCGCGTTTTTGCAGGGGCATTTTTTGCTTAGCAGCGGCAACCACTCGCAGTTTTATCTCCAAAGCGCCAAAGTGCTCGAGGATCCGCAGTTAGCAGGCGCACTAGCTGACGAACTAGCCGCCGTCATCGAAAAATCGGGCGTAGAGTTTGACAGCGTCTGTTCGCCCGCTCTAGGCGGCATTTTGGCCGGCTACGAGCTAGCTCGCGCGGCAAAAAAGCGCTTTATCTTTACCGAGCGAGTCGAGCGCGTGATGAGCCTGCGACGCGGCTTTGAAGTGCAAGACGGCGAGCGATTCGTCGTCTGCGAGGACATCATCACCACGGGCGGCTCGGCGCTAGAGGCCGCGCGCGTGATCGAGAGCCTAGGCGGCAAGGTCGTGGCGTTTGCCGCACTTGCCAATCGCGGCTTTTGCAAGGTCGCAAATTTAGCGGGCAGCGTCGCTAAAGCTAGCGCCAAACTACCCGCTGACAAGCCGTTTTTCGCACTTGGAAACTTTGAGTTTGAGATTTACGAACCCGCAAATTGCCCACTCTGCGCCGACGGAAGC
The DNA here is from genome assembly GCF_014253065.1 of Campylobacter massiliensis. NCBI lineage: Bacteria > Pseudomonadati > Campylobacterota > Epsilonproteobacteria > Campylobacterales > Campylobacteraceae > Campylobacter > Campylobacter massiliensis. Next base: position 1,214,766 of record NZ_JACLZK010000001.1, on the reverse strand, counting down.
AAGGCGATAAAACCGGGCAGCAGAGGCAACTAAATTTATTAAATTTGGCGGCTACGTTTGATTTAGCCCCGCAAATTTGGACGGATTTTGCAGGCGTAAATGAATGCAAACCGATCGCAAATCAAATTTGACTCGGCCGTGTTGCGTTCCGCGATATTTTAAGCGATAAATTTGACGATAAACGAAACCCGCCGCTACGTTTTTGCAAGCCGCAATCGGAGCGAAATTAAATTTACGCTGCCGTCTTGTGCATTTAGCGGCAACCGTCAAATTTAGATTTAGGTAAATTTACGTCCGCAAAAAGTGCGTCCTAAAATTTATAAATTTAAACGCGGCGCATAGTTTCGGCAATAGATAAATGCCGAGTTTTGCTTACGGCTTGATAAACGATGCGGGGCGGGCGATAAATCAAGCGCAAGCAGGCCTAGTAAAAACATGCGAGACGAAAATTATCGATCATCGCAAACAGCTGCACAGCCAAAAACGAACAAAGACGCGGCGGTACCCATAAAAATTGCGCCGCACCGAGAAAATACATAATTGGGCCGCAACCAAGGCTCCGTTTATGTGCGGAGCAAGGTCGGCCGATAAGACGGCACAAGCGGCGGGCGCGAGGAAACGAGCCGTAAATTTACTGTACGGAAACGAGAGTTCGTAAAAGTAGGCCGTAAATCGCTACAACACATAAATTTGGGCGCTAGCGAGCAAATTTGACGCTCAAAATCCAAAACGAGCGCCTGGAATAAAGCATAAAAAGGAGTAAATTTGGCAAAACAAAAAGCGCGACTAGCCGGCATCGGTGCGCGAGCAAAGGCCTTTATAGTCGATCTTTTTTTGATCGGCATGCCGATATATTACCTCACGACCTATGTTTTTTTGGGCGGCAAGGACGACTTTTTACGCAACCAAACCGCGATATTTGCGGCAAATCTCGCAGTCGGCCTTATCTGCTGCACCTTTTTTGCGATCAAAGCCCAGACGCCCGGCTACCGCTCGCAAAACATCTATCTCATCGACCTGCGCAGCGGCCGCAAGCTCGGCTTCATACGCATTTTGCTCCGCTACGTCTGCTTTTTGCTCGCGGGAGTTAGCATCGTCGGGCTTTGCCTCTGCTTTTTCCGCAAGGACGCGCTAAATTTACACGATCTACTCACGCACTCGGCCGCCGTTTGCAAAAAAGCCGAGTAAATTTAGCCTGCTTTTTTGGCAAATTTGAGCTAAATTTGTAGCGGTTATTTTTAGCGAGTCCGCGCTCGTTTTTATTAGCCCAAATTTGACGCCGGATTTACGTCTAGCATTTTGCGGTGCGGGTTTTGCAGGCTAGCTTCGTATCTCGCCTCAAAGGCAAAATTTGACGCCTCCGCCGCCCCGTCAAATTTAAATCTTTAAACCAAATTTCGTTACAATCGCCCCCGATAAGGAAAAATATGCAAAAAATAATGGGATTTACGAGAACGCGGGAAAACGCGGAGAAAAAAGGCGCGCTGATACCTAGCGACTTCACGCACGCGGCTATCATCGGAGAGACGGGCAGCGGCAAGACGACGGCGATGATATATCCGAATTTGCTTGACCGCATGCAAAACGGCTACGCGGTGTTCGCAGTGGATTATAAAGGCGGCGAAAGCGCCAAGATCAAGGCTCTAGCGCGCAGAGCGGGGCGTCTAAAAGACGTCGTAAGCGTAGGAGCGAGACTAGACGCGCCGATAAATCTCATCGCCTCGATGAAACCGCGGGACTTTAAAAACTGCGTGAAAAAGCCGATGGAATCAAGAGAAAAGTTTTGGGAGGAGTTTGGCTCGAGCATCGCGACGGAGTTTTTTAAGGTGCTAAAGGCGCTTAAAATTTTCGCTAAAAAAATCACGCCGCTAAACGACTGCTACGGGGACGCGTTTTATGCCGACGTGCGCACGCTCGCGCGGGATTTTACCTTTGACGTCGCTACGATACTGCGCCTCTCGCAAGACCTAGAAAAGATGCTCGAGTTTAAAGACGCGCTGAGCCTCATCTGCGACAATCTCGACTCCTCGACGCTAAATTTCACCCGCGAGACGATAATGATAAACCGCGCGTTTTTGGCCACCGCGGACGAGTTTTTGGACGCGACGAGCCGCTACAAGGATATCGGCGACGAACGCACGAGAGATGATTTTCGCAACTACTCGATGATGATGTCGCCGTTTCTTGGCCTCATGAACGACGACTCGCTAAACGGCGACGGCGAGGGCGCTGCGGGCGACGCGAGTATCGCAGGGCTGCTAAATAGCGGCAAGATCGTGATATTTAACGCCGCTAGCTGCGACAAAAGCGCGCTAAGCTTCCTGTTAAACAGCTTCCTGCCAGAGCTTTTAAAACGCGTAACGATGAAGCAAAAAAGGCCCATTAGCCTATTTCTCGACGAGTCGGCGAAGCTGCTAAGCGAGAACACCGAGCTAAACGAAGAGATCCTGCGCGAGTGCGAGGTGGAGCTGGTGCTGGCGTTTCAAAACGAATTTTTGCTCAAACGCGCGATCGGCGGCACGGCGTACGAGGCGCTGATAGGCAACCTCACCAACCGCTACTTCATGCGCAACAAGGACGTCGTGAGGCTGGGCGGCAGCGAGGTGGACTGCTCGACACTGGAGAAATTCGAGTGCGTGCTAGAGGGCGACAAGATCGCACTAGAGCCTATTTTCATAGACGAGGCGGAGTGTCTGCAAGCGCAGCTGGAGTTTGAGCACGAGAACCGCTTGCACGAGCGACTGCTGGGCAAAATTTATGAAAACCGCGTGATAGAGTTTGACGAAGAGATCGTGGATGACGGCAAAATTTGGGTGCGAGACATAGATACGGGCGAGCGCGAATGCGTGTTTTTTAGCGACGAGGTGCTAAATATCGGCCCGCAAGATATCTATAAACGCCCGCCAAATACCGGCGGCTACAACATCTCGCTTGACGACGGCACGGACGATGCGCAGATAAGCTTTAGGTAAATTTGGCTGCGACTAAGCGGGAGTGCGGGTTAAATTTGACCGAACGAGCAAGCAAATTTGACCACAATTTTAGGTCAAATTTGCCGCCGTTATCTGTATCCAAATTTAACGAGTAAGCCGAGAAATCCGCTCGCTAGCAGTCAAATTTAACAAACCGCCCGCAATTTTATCTCTCCTTGTTTCGGGTCAAATTTAGTCGCCAAACCAAACCCCAAATTTAAAGCGTAAATCTAAAATTTAGATTTTTATCTACGCTTTATATTTTTGCCGTCTTTACTTACGCACATAAAATCCACGGTAGCCCCGCCGTCATAAATCAAAGCTACGCCGTCTGAATGAAATCTATCCTCGCAGCCCGCTTCCTTGTCGCCTCGCAGTATCTCGTCCGAAGCGTCGTCAAAAATCTCGTAATACGAGCCTCCAAAGCCATCACTCCGATAATAAATCGTCGTTTTGCGCTCGCCTCCAAACGCCTCGTTGCCCCAGATTCTTACGCCTATGACGTTTGCGCTTTTTAGTTTGGCTTTTAGTTCGCCGAAAGTCTGCTCGTCCCAGCCCAGTATCCGCAGAGGTTCCTGCACGCTCGTTCGCTCATCTACGCGGATGAAGCTCGCGGTTTGGTTTTTATCGGCACTCACGGCGCTAAACGTCTCAACCCGGGCTCCGTCCAAGCGCAGGTCAAACCAAACTCCGCGAGGCCTAATCTCGCGCGCAAAATCGCGCAATGCTAAAATCTCGATACGATTTTTTTCGTAGTTTCGCGCCAGCTCCCGTCCGTCGTATAAATTTAAGTAGACGGCCGCCACTGCGATTAGAAAAATAATAATAAAAGACGCTTTGCGGCTTATACTCATAAATCCTCGCAAATTCTTTTGTTCTTACACTAATTTACGGCGTCATGCACGCTAAATTTAAAATTTAACCCCGTGATTTAGCAGTTTTCTCATGCCTAGATTCGTGTCGATGCCGGTGATTATGGCGTTGTAGATGTATTCTTTGCCTTGTTGGATGGCGCCCTCTAGGCTCTCACCGCGAGCGAGTAGGCAGGCTAGCGAGCTAGAAAACGTGCAGCCCGCGCCGATGATAACCAGCGGATCGGCTAGCGGCGTCTCAAAATTTTGCACGCTGCCGTCCTTGCGGTAAAGCGTGTCGATGCTTTTGCCAGCGACGATGTGCTTTTTCACGATCACGTTGCACGGCAAATTCGTAAAATCATCGCCGAAAAGTACGTCTGCTTCGCGCAGGTTCGGCGTCGTGACGGCGGCAAATTTCATTAGTTCTTTTAGCCGCTCGATGGCGCTATCTTTGATGAGTTTATGCCCCATTTTCGAGACGCAGACGGGATCTAGCACCACGGGAGCGGAGTTTTTTTCTAAAAAGCTCTGCACGACGTCCATGATAGGCTCGTTAAAGAGCATGCCGATCTTGACGGCGTCGAAGCTAAACTCCGCCGAGAGCATCTCAAGCTGATCGGCGATGAACGAGGGATCTAGCGAGACGATATTTTTGATCTTGTCCGTGTTTTCGGCCGTTAGCGCCGTGACCGCGGTCGCGCTATAGCAGCCAAAGTGCGCACACGCCTTGATATCGGCTTGTAGGCCTGCGCCACCGTTGCTGCACGAGCCTGCGATGATGAGGATTTTTTTCATTTTTTGCCTTTTTTCGTTTTTTAAAGCCGTATTATAAACGACATTGCATTAACGGCGAGTTAAACGCTAAATTTTATAAATTTTTAAAGCCGTTTGCACTACAATTTCTATAAAGATTATCAAAATAAAAAGGAAAAACGAGATGGAAAAGATCGCATTTGCAGATATCGTCTCCGAAACGCTACTTATAAATTTATACTTTAGAAGCAAGGAAAACGAGGAAGCCCGCCCCATACTAAAAGACGAATTTTCAGGTGACGTCGTGAGCAGGATCGATTATGATTTCGCCAAATTTGACCGCTCGACGCTAAGCAGGGTCGGCACGGTGATACGGGCGAGGTTTTTTGACGACTGCATACTTAAATTTACGCGCGAGCACCCGGACGCCGTCATCGTTCAAGTTGGCGCCGGGCTTGATACCAGGCCTCTTAGGCTAGCTCCGCTCTGCCCAGAGGCGACCTTTTACGACCTTGATTTGCCGGACGTCATAGCCCTTCGCGATAAGCTCGTGCCAAAAGCGCCGCGAAACTACAGCCTACCCTGCTCGATGCTAGAAACCGCGTGGATGGACGAGTTAGCCAGAAAGCACGCGGGAGAGGAGTTTGTTTTCGTGCTAGAAGGCGTGTCGATGTTTTTTGAAAAGCCGATTTTTCGGGAGTTTTTCTTAAATTTGGCAGCGCGATTTAGCGGGCTGGTGCTGGTCGATCTACTCAACGACTTCGCGACAAAAATGAATACACGCAAACACGACACGCTAAAATTTATGAAAGAGGAGGTAAAAATCAAGATGGGTATCGCGGGCGCGGACGAGGTCGAGGCGTGGGATAAAGAGCGCATAAAGTGCCTGGAAATCGGCACGATGATGAATATGTACAAACACCGCTGGGGGCTAGTCGGTCGCGCGATGAGCTGGATAAAGCCGTTTCGCGAGGCGTGCAGGATGTTTGTTTTCGCTCTGGGTAAGCGCGGATAAATTCGCTCAAATTTAAGCTAAATTTGGCAGCAAATTTGACGCTTTTGCACCCTAACCCGCACCTTTATGGCGCTAAGACGTTACGCGCGCTAAATTTGACGCCGCCATAAAACGCGATCAAACTCAAATATAAGTTTGCGCTTATTAAATTTTAGCTATAATCCAGGCTTCATAGATGGGTGTCCGAGCGGTTGAAGGAGCACGCCTGGAACGCGTGTAAAGTGCAAGCTTTCGAGGGTTCGAATCCCTTCCCATCTGCCATAATCTTATAAAACTTAACCCAAAAATTTTCCACAAATTTAACGCAAGAACAAAAAATGATAAAGATAAAACACATAAACGAAGATGATTACGCGCGGATTTTCGTATTCGGCGATATGCACGGCTGCCTCAGGCTTTTTAACCTGATGATTAAAAAGATAAATTTGACCAAAAAGGATTTGGTTATTATTTTAGGCGATAGCTGCGACCGCGGCGAGGATACGATAGGGCTTTACAAAAGATACGCTGAGCTCGTTAGAAACGGATACGCGCTGATCCACGTGCTGGGAAATCACGAGAAAATGATGATGGACGGATATTTCGGCGGCGACTCGCTGGATCACCAAATTTGGCTTAGAAATGGCGGCGATAAAACCAAAAGATCGATCTACAAGCGAAATTTAAACAGTTTCGCGCTCTCGTGGCTCAAGGATTTTATCAGCGATATGCCCCACGTCGTAAGCTCTGAAGAAAGCATATTCGTCCACGCAGCCTTTGACGGCGAAAAAAGCGAAGAGGAGCAGGACGAGGACTACGTACTATGGAGTATCGAGCCCTTTTGGGAGAGTAATAATACGGGCAAGCGGATATTTCACGGGCACGTCGCAAGCGAAGAAAATAGAATAACCAGGCGCGCAAACGACGTCTTTTCGATGGACGTAGGGGTCGTGTTTTTCAAGCGCCTAGTTATCATGGAGATAAAAAGCGGCGAGAAATTTGAAGCGGATTTAAAGGAGCAAAAATGATTTATTTTACCTCCGATTTGCATTTCGGACATAGCAATATCATGAAATTTCATCCGTGCTTTAGGCCTTTTTCTAGCGTAGAGGCGATGGACAAGGCGCTCATTCGCCTCTGGAACGATAGAGTAAATCCCTGCGACACGGTCTATAATATAGGCGATCTAAGCTTTCACAAGGATATGCAGACTAATATATCCATATTTAGCAAACTAAACGGCAAGCACGTCCTAGTGCTAGGCAATCACGATGAAGCGATAAAAAAGCATAAAGACGAGCTGCTAGCTATGAAAAAAGAGGACGGCAACGCGCTGTTTGAAGAAATTTGCGAATACAAAGAGATCACCGTGCAGCACGGGCAGGATAAATTTCGCCTCGTGCTCTTTCACCATCCGCTAGCCGAATGGAACGCAGGTCATCACGGCGCGATCCAGCTCTACGGCCACATCCACGCAAATATCGCAAACATAAAAGGCAAGGCGCTAAACGTCGGCTACGACCTGCACGGCAAGATTTTGAGCTTTGAGGAAATTTATGGTTTCGTTAAAGACCAACCGCCTTTTGAACATAGCAAACACAGGATGTTTAGCGAGGAAGATAGCATGGAAAGTAGAAACAAAAGGATAAGAGAGGTTTTAGAAAAGCTAAATTTTGACTGACCTTAGTCAAATTTGCGCTTTAAATTTACAAAGCGAATTTGGGCCGCAAATCTTAAATTTGAGCCCAAATTTAGCTACCTTTATAAAAATATCGCAAACAAAAATACGCCCAAAATCATGCGGTAGATAACAAACGGCAGCATACTGGCTCGCGCGATCAGCGCCATAAATAGCCGCACGCAAAGATACGCGCTAAGGCCGCTAACCGCCGCGCCGATAGCAAGGTCACTCCAAGGCAGCGCGTCCGGGGTTTTTATTAGTTTTACCGCCTCGAGTCCGCCTGCTAGCACGATAACCGGGATCGAGAGCAAAAACGAGAAATTCGCGCTTGCGCTGTGGCTAAAGCCAAGCATCAGTGCCGCCGTCATCGTCACGCCCGAGCGCGAAACGCCGGGTATCAGCGCGATCGCCTGCGCTAAACCCACGATGAGAGCGAGCTTGATCGTCATTTCATATTCGGTTTTTAGGCCTGATTTTTTGTCCGCGACGTAGAGCGCGATACCGAAAATTATCGTCATCGCCGCGATCACGAGTCCGTTTCTAGCGTACTGCTCGATGGCGTCATTAAACGCCAGGCCAAAAAGCCCCACCGGCACGGTCGCAAAGCCGACCGACCACACGAGCGTGCTGTCGCCGACCTTCTCGCGTCGCGCGATAGACGCGAAAAAATCGCGCATAAGCCCCGCAAGTCTGTCTTTAAAATAAAAAAGTATCGCCGCTAGCGTGCCTACGTGAACGGCGACGTCAAAGGCAAGCCCCTGATCCGCCCAGCCAAGTAGCTTTGGCACCAGCACGAGATGCGCCGAGCTAGAGATCGGTAAAAACTCGCTAATGCCCTGAACTAGGGCCAAAACTATGATATGCGAAAGCTCCATCACGCGGCCTTTTGGTTAAATTTAATCGTATTTTGCGCGCTAAATTTGATTTTATCTTGAGCATAAATTTGCTTGCTCAAGCCTTTTTGCGCGTCAAATTTACCCGCGCCGCGAGCTAAATTTAAGATGAAATTTTCGTCGGCGAATCGCCCTGCTTTTTGCCTATATTTTTGCAAACTTTTCCTTTTTATAAATTTGATTTTGCCACGAGCAGACCGCGTAAATTTGATGCGGGTCTTGCCCGGCATGAGTTCTCAAATTTGACGCCTCCAGCCTAAGCCAAAACCGTCAAATTTAAGAGGCTAAATTTACTTCGCCGTTTCCTGTGCAAATTCCGCGATCTTTTCAGGCGTAAAGCCGAAGTATTCGAACAATGCGCCCGCCTTGCCGCTCTCGCCGAAGCTCTTCATCGAGTAAATTTCACCCGCAAATTTATACCACTCCAGCGCGCTTGCGGCTTCGACGGCGATGATTTTAGTTTGCGGATCTAAAATTTTATCCACGTACTCGCGCGGCTGCTCGCAAAGCAGGTCAAAGCACGGCGCGGATACGACGTTCGCGCCGATACCGCGAGCAGCTAAAATTTCAGCCGCCTTGACGCAAAGCTCCACCTCGCTGCCGCTAGCTATTAGCGTGATTTTGGCGTTTTGCGCGCGTTTTAGCAGATACGCGCCGTTTTCTACGCTGCCAAATTCGCCTTTTTCAAGCGGAGCTAGGCCTTGGCGGCTTAGCACGAAGGCGCTTGGAGCGCGTAAATTTAACGCCGCCTTCCAGCAAAGCGCGTTTTCGTTGCCGTCGGCCGGACGGAAGGTGTAAAAATTCGGCATCGCGCGAAGCGTGCTAAGCTGCTCGATAGGCTGATGCGTCGGGCCGTCCTCGCCTACGCCGATGCTGTCGTGCGTAAAGATAAAAAAGTGCCTAACGCTCATCAGCGAAGCGATACGCGCAGACGGCTTTAGATAGTCGCTAAATATAAAAAACGTCGCGCTAAACGGCAAGAAAAGCCCGTATCTAGCGATCGCGTTGTTTATCGCGGCCATGGCGTGCTCGCGGATGCCGTAGTGGATGTTGCGTCCGTTAGGGAAGTCGCCCATGCCCTTTAGCTCGGTTTTGTTTGACGGCGCCAGATCCGCGCTACCTCCGATAAAGCCAGGTAGTGCCCGAGCGATCTCATTCATGATGATGCCGTTACTATCGCGCGTGGCTAGCTTTTTGCCGCTAAAATCAGGAAAATTTATCTTGCTAAAATCGGGATTTAGCAGCGAGTTGAGCATATTTTTGCTTTCACTGCTTAGATTTTCTACCTTTTTGTTCCACTGAGCTTCGGCTAGGTCGCCCTTTTCTAGCGCGGCGCGGAAGCGAATCAGCACGTCCTCGTCGATGGCAAATTTACGCTCAGGATCAAAGCCGGCTACGATTTTAGCGGCCTTTATGATCTCCTCGCCAAGCGGCGCGCCGTGGCTATGGTGACTACCCTCTAGCTCGCCCGCGCCCTTTGCGATGCGGGTGTTTGCGATAATGAGATACGGGCGCTCCTTCTCCGTGGCTTGCTCGAGCGCAAACTCGATCTGATCGTAGTCGTGACCGTCGATGCGAGCGACGTCCCAGCCCTGCGCCTCAAACCTCGCCTTCACGTCCTCGCTCCAAGCGATGCTCGTGTCGCCCTCGATCGTGATGTTGTTGGAGTCGTAGATCAGCACGAGGTTGTCTAGGTGTAGGTTGCCCGCGACCGCACAGGCCTCGTAGCTGATGCCCTCCTGCAAGTCTCCATCGCCGCAGAGGCAGTAAATTTTATGATCGATGACGGCGTTTTCCGGTTCGTTTAGCAGATTGGCCGCGTATTTTGCCGCCATAGCAAAGCCCACTGCGTTTGCCACGCCCTGCCCTAACGGTCCGGTCGCTACTTCGACGCCTTTGGTGTGGATCTCGGGGTGGCCAGGGGTTTTAGAGCCTAGCTGGCGGAAGTTTTTTAGATCATCAAGGCTAAGATCATAGCCGCTAAGATGCAAAAAGCTATACACGAGCGAGCTTGCGTGACCGCCGCTAAATACGAGCCTATCGCGGTTTAGCCAGTTTGGATTTTTAGGATTGTGATTTAGAAATTTAGCCAGCACGACCATGACGTCGGCTAGCCCCATCGGCGCGCCAGGATGCCCGCTGTTTGCCTGCTGCACCATATCCGCGCATAAAAACCTTATCGTATCCGCCATCTTTTTTAGCATTTTTTCTCCTTAGTTTTTATGCGATTATACGAAAATTCGGCTTAAATTTTACGCTTTTAACGCCGCCGTAAATTTTAAAAACTCGGCGAAATTTTCCTTTTCTCTTTTTAATTATTTAGCAACATCTAGTTTGCCAGTGCCTGCGTTTTGATTTACCTCGTTTTGGACGTCTGAGGCTTTGAGGAGCTCAAATTTATATGGAGGCTCAAATGGCGGCTTAGTTAGCTTTTCGCAAACGCTGCCTTTTTTTGAAAGGTCTATATTGCCGCTTTCAAAAATGGTGCCTTTGTTACACTTGTAGCTTATTTTGACGCCATTTGTAAAGTAGTTGTTTTGAGCGTATATTAGTGAGCCAAAGCGCACTCCAATGGCGTATTTTTGGTCATAAAAGCCATCTTTTGAGTCGTAAAAGTTGTTATAGACGTGCACCTTTGCATTGCGTGCCATAGGTAAGCGTTGCGCGCAGTTGTCAAAAATGTTATGAGCGACCGTTATCGTCCTTGTTTCGCTGCTGCCGTCTGAGTCTCTTGAGCCTATTAGCATCGTTTTGTCGTGGTTTTCAAAAATGTTGTGCGAGATCGTGATAGCCGCACTATCTCCCTTGATGTCGCATAGTCCGTCGTAAGTCTGCCATTTAGTAAGCTCTCCGCCTGCTAAATGCACATGACCAAGCTCGACCGTGTCCTTAAAATGGCAGTGATCTATCCAGATGTTTTTGCTTGACTCTATGCTAACGCCGTCATATTGCGCGTTAAAGCCGTCATTTTTTTGTACATCTGGAAATGGATCAAAAGCATCTAGGATATTCATGTTGCGGATCGCGATATTTTGGACATTTTTTAGCAAAAGCGAGCCGCCTTTTATGCCTGAGTTTTCGCCTAGGCCGATTATTGTGGTGTTGCTAGCTACCGGCACTACTATGAGCTTTTCCCATTCGTTGGCTAAATTTTTGCGAAGCGCTGCTAACTTTGGATCTTGTGAACCGTCTAAATTTGCACGGCATGAAGCGCCGTAAGCCTGCATAAATTTGGCATAAGAGCTAAACTCGCCACCGCTAATCTCACTTATAAATTTATCCAGCCCCTCGCTATTGCCATTTTGTGGAATCTTGCCTTCGCTAAGGTCTATGAGGCCATCCACATAGATGACGTAATCACCCATTTGAGCGTATTTTACGAGCTCTTGCCTATCTTTTACGACGACTTCTTTACTCTCTTTGCCGGCGTATCCGCCAAAATTTTGCTCTGCACCAATGCTAGCGTAACCAAAGGGCGAGTCGCTTGCTTTTATCTCGCCTGCTTGAGCTAGAGCACCAAATGCAAATAACGAAGAAACGGCTAGAAACAATATCTTTTTAAACATCTTTAGCCTCCCAAATTTGGCTTTTTATTTTTGATCTTCTGTTAGAAAATCGCTGCCGAATTTTATTTTGACTCATTAAATTTAGTGTAAGGCTTTTATAAATTTTTAGTAAAAGCGAAATTCAGCGGCGAGTACCTTGCAAAACGCGTAAACCACTTCGCTTACGCAAAGACGCGCTTACTTTCAGCCGACAAAACTCAAATCTAGTTTCCGTCAAAACCCGCGCAGATACCGCCTTCTTTAAATTCGTAAATTTTAACTAGGCTTGACTTGCAGTTTCTCGTTGCCACTTCACTCGCGCCCTCCGACATTTAGTCCCGCGACCGTAAATGCGCCGTCTTGGGCCTTATATATGTCGCCCAGCATTACGGATAGCTTCTTGCCCTCTTGCTTGGTTAACGTAAAGACGATCTTTTCGCCGTTTTTTAAAAAATGCGCAAAATTTGAACGATACACGGCTCACTCGCGAGACGGCTCGCACTTTTCGTAAAACCACTCGAGCGTCTCGCTTAGCTTAAACTCGTCGCCGTCTAAAAAGTACTGCTTGCTGCTTTTGATCGCGTTTTCGCCCGCGGCTACGTAGTCGCCGATGAAGCCGCGATCCATGACGTCGCGCGCTAAAATATCCCGCTCAAAGGCGTTTATCGTCTTTTGCGTTTCGCGCCATTTGCCGCTCTCATCTGGCTCACGAAGCGCTGAGGATAGGTTATTTCCCACTTCGTCGTAGACGTAGACGTACTCGCGCCGTTCGCCGTCCAACGTCTCGCGATTTTTTATCAAATTACCGCGCGCGTCGTAGCTAAGCTCGTTTTCAAACACTATCTCCCAGCGCTGCGACTCCTCGCACCAAAATGACGATGCGGAGTATTTTTGCCGACCTTGCTCGGTCTCCTCGCGCACGTTTTTATAGCAGCCGTTCCACTCGCTCTTTGCGGCGTCCCAGCGACATCTAAGATCGGTAAAACGCCTAAATTCGGGCTCTATTTTTTGCACCGTCCTCTCCTGTGGTCGCCACGCGTCCTCTTTCCACGTAAAATTTATCTCGGTGCGCATTCCGTCCGCAGCCGTAAAGGCCACGTGCTTCGTCTGCGGCACCCATTTGCCCTGCCACCTATAGCCCTCGGAGCTCGCATAAACGTCGCCTTTGTAACGATATATAGATTTTTCGTACGGAGTCCATTTTTTGGCTTTGGCGCTCCACTCAAAGGTCGCTACGAGCGTGGTTTTGTGATTTTCGTCATAAAGTCTTTTGATTAGATACGTCGGCGTCCATTTGCCGTTTTTTAGAGTGAAATTTTGAGAGATTTCCGTCGCGCCCGTTCGCTTTTCGACGGTTTTTTGACCTTGGTTTAGCTTGCCGTTTTGACCGCGGGTATCAATAAAAACAAACGCGCCGTCCTTTGTCCTCTCTGTTTTTGAGAACCCTGCTTTGTGCCATTTGCCGGCTCTAAAGTCCCACTCGTACTCAATGCTGCCTATCTCGCGCTCGCCTCTTTCGTCAAATTTGACAATGCTTTTCGTCCTGCGCCTGCCGTCGTCGTTGATTTCGTCGTAGATTTTTTCTAGCACGCGAGCCTTCGCGTCGTAAGCTTGGCTCGTTTCGTATTTGTAGCGCGGCACGGCGTCGCCCTGTGTTTTATAGATAGTCTTTTTTAGGCAAATTTCGCCCGACGCAGCTAGCGGCAAGGTCCAAATCGCCGCCATCGCCGCCGCTTTCCAAAAAAATCTCACATTCGCTCCTTTTTAAATTTAGCCGCCCAAACGGCGTCAAATTTGATGCGAAAGCAAAATTTAACGAGCTAAATTTGACGCTCGGGCGCTTGTTAAATTTGACCAAATCCAAAGCGTCAAATTTACCGCAGTTAGGCCGCTAGCAAAAGATCATTTGACCCTTTTATATTTCCACGTCTGCTCTGAGGCGAGCTTAAATTTACCGTCCGCCGCGACGAACTGCTTAAAGCTAGTCACCGCGTATCTGCTAGGCATCTCAAAGGACATCAGCGAGCCGCCGTGTCCGACGTCGTCGGCCAGTATGTGCGGATCAAAGGTCGTCTCAAGGCGCTTATTTTGCACCCATCTTTTGCCGTTTTCGTCGCTAGCTAGCTCGTAAACATCCACGCTCACGTTATCGCCGCGCTCGTTGTAGCCGTAGACGAACTTCTCGCTGCCGTCCATCGTGTCGTATCGCTGCGTTAGCAGACGCTCGCCGCTCTTGTCGTAGATGCTGCGGTTGGAGTACTCCTGCTTCCACTCTTTGCGCTCTTTATCCCACAAAAAGGCCGCCGTCTCAAAGTCCGCGCCCTCTACGACCGAGACGTTTTTGCTGTTGTTTTCCCATGCGTTTTGCTCGGCGTTCCAGATGAGATTTATCGTCACGTCTTTGCCGCTAGAAGCGTCGTAGTCGTGCTTGGACATCTCGGCGTAGCGCCACGCGCCGCCTTCAAATACGCTTCTTACCTGCTCGTATTTGCCCTTCACGTCGCCCGCAACCGTGCCTCTTTCGCGGTTTTGCCATGCGCCGTTTTCGTAATCCCAACTCTCATAGCCGCGCGTCTGTCCGTCCGCGCCGTAGAGTAGCTGCGTTTTTGATTTAGGCTGCCATCTTTTGCCGTCCCAGACGCTAAGTACGATGAGCTCGTTCTCGCCGTATGCGTTCTCGACGGTTTTGGTTAGCGCGGTTTTTCGCCATTTGCCTTTTACCAGCTCGTATCTGATCTCCTCGCTAGCGTTTTTTAGGTACTTTATGATAGTTTTGCTGGCATTTTCCGGCATACCGCGGATAAACGAGCTAGACTCCTGCATGAGGACGCCTTTTTTATAATCGGCTTTGTATTCGGTCACTTTGATCCATTTTTTCGCGGTAAAATCATAGCTAAAGGCTTCATATTTCGTCATCTTGCCGTCTTTGTTATAGTAGCTGATCTCTTTGTGTTTGCCCTTTAGCCCGTCTGCGAGCTCGGAGGTGCTAACTAGCTCTAGACGGCGAGCCTTGGCATCGTAGTTTTGCTTAGTCTCGTAGCTAGAAGTCGGCTCCTCAAAAGTCTTTTGCGCGGTGCTAGCTAGCATGTAGTCGTACTCTTTGGCAAACGCCGCCGCACACAAAAGCGCAAGCGATAAGGCTATTTTTTTCATTATCTCTCCTTTTGATAAATTTAAAAGATTATAGCATAAAAAGGACGCCGAATTTTGCCGATTTTGCGGCGGGATCGGCACGGTTTGCGGGATGGTTTGTTTATACCGAGCGGATAGAGTTTTGTAGTTAAGGATAAAATTTGCGAAATTTGACGGCAAATTTAACTGCTCAAATTTGACCGAACAAAACGCAAATTTAAGCCGAATTTACCGCAAATGCTTGTCGATGAGACCCGTCACGATAGCGCGGATGCCTGCATGCACGCTGCCTAGCTCGCGCTCTATCTTTGCGATGAGTTCGTTTTTAGCCTGCACTGCGCCATCAACGCCAAGAAGGTTGGTAAAGGAGTTTTTCGCGCCGTCGTTATGCGTCGGTTTGCCCGCCGTTTCGGCGCTTTGCGTCGCGTCGATGATGTCGTCTGCGATCTGAAACGCCAGCCCCAGATCAAGCCCGATGTCGTATATGCGCGCAGCCTCCGCCTCATCTAGCCCCGCCACGACGCAGCCTGCTTGCAAGCTCGCCGCGATGAGGCGCGCGGTCTTGTGGATATGCAGAAATTTTAGCTCTTCAAGCCCTAGTTTTTGATTTTCGAAATAGCAATCCACCGCCTGCCCTAGCGCCATACCGTAGATACCGGCGTTGCAGCTTAGGATCTCGACGCATTTTATGCGCGCGTCCGCGTCTAGCGGAGCCCTTGCTATCTGATAAAAGGCGTGGGTGTTTAGCGCGTCGCCAGCCAGGATCGCCGTTACCTCGTCAAATTTGACGTGCAGGCTAGGCTGTCCGCGGCGCAGGTCCGAGTCGTCCATCGCGGGCAGATCGTCGTGGATGAGCGAGTAGCTGTGCATCGTCTCAAATGCTAGCGCGACGTGAAACGCCGCCTCTTTGCGCTCGGGACGTACTGCCGCTACGACGCCTGCGACTAGCATAGCGCGAAAGTGCTTGCCGCCCGATTTTAGCGTGTATGAAAGCGCCTCGTCAAAGCACGGATGAAAGCTAGGGCTGCTCGGCAAATGCGCGCTCAAAAATGCCTTAAACTCGGCCAAAAGCGCGTCCTGATCGGCGGCGCTCGGTGCTGTTTGCAGTAAATTTGAGCCGGAAGTAAACGATGAGCTCTTGGCTGCGTTTAGCGAGACCAAATTTGCTCGATTTTTCGGGCTTTGAGCCAGGTTTTCGGAGTTTATTTTAGATTTGGCCGCGTTTAAAATTTGAGGCTGATTTTGAGACGAGCTCGCACGCAGGCTTTGCGCCGAATTTTGCACTTTAGATATCGCCCGCGACTTGCTCAAATTTAACCCTCTCCCCGTGTTTTGAACGTAAATTTTACCGTTACCCGTAGATTTTAATTTCATCGCTAAATTTTTTTGATCTTGCATCTATTCTCCGTTTTATTTTATCAACTCCGAGCGCAGGCTAAATTTGACGCTTCGTTTACCCGCTAAAAGCGTCAAATTTACCGCCCGAACCTACCGCGCGTTGTAAAAAAAGTCAAAGCCGTTGCGTCTAAAGAGCAAATTTTGACCGCCGCCTTTAGCAAGCAGGCCTAGCGCTTCTTTGCGGCTTGAGACCGTTTTTTGCCCTACTTGTATCAGCTTATCGCCGACTCTGACGCCGAATTTCGCCGCACCTGAGCTTGCGTCGACGCTTTTTACCGTTAGCTTCTCGTCAAAGGTTATGCCGTAGAGCTTTTGCACGCTCGCGGCATCGCTGCTTTGCGGTATGGACTGCGGTTTTGCGTCGCTAGAGGCGGCCTTTTTATCCGCTTTCGTCGGCGCTTTTTGCTCTTTTTTGGCCGCGTCGTCCGAAACCGCCACGCCAAATCTCAAAACCTCGTCGCCGCGCTTGATCTCAAATTTGAGCCGCTCGCCCTTTTTGGCGAACAAAATTCTCTCGTTTAGCTCGCGCAAGCTCTCAAATTTCTCGCCGTTTACGCTCAAAATTTCATCCCCCGCCATCAGCGCCGCGCCGCGTCCGAGCGGATCGACGCTTTTTACGTAGAGTTTGCCGTCTCGCTCCTCAAAAACCGCGCCCACGTCGCCGTAATACACGTCCTTATACACCGCAAAGTGCCTTAGATAGCGGCTCGGGACGAACTTATCCCCGCCCACGGCGATACCGCGTAGCTTGCAGCATGGATTTAGCACGGCGCCCGTTCCGTTTACGTCAAACGTGAGCACGTCCAGCTCGCCTAGAGCCTGCGCCTGCGCCTTTACGTGGCCGTAGACGGTCGTGTTTAGATCGTGCGTGACGCTGACCCAGTCGCTTTTTTTCGTCGCGTTATCGTCGGCCATCTTTACAGGCTCGAGTTTGGCATCCGAGGCGACCAGATAGAGGCCCAGATACGGGTCAAATTTGACGTAGTTTTTCACGGGGATTTCGCCTTTAGGAACGGCTATTAAATTTGGCGTGATCGCGATACCGCCGTTGCCCGCGACGTTTACCATGGCGGGCAGGTTTTTCTCAAAGCAAGCGTTAAAATCATCCTGCGTCGGGCGCGGCTCAGCCCTAAGCGAAGCGGCAAGAGCGCAAATCATAAAAACCGCAAAAAGCGGAGAGCAAATTTTGCGGGCTAAATTCGCCGTCAAATTTGGAGCCAAATTCGTCGCTATTTTAGCACTCAGACCAGTTTTTTGCGAAATTTCACGTGGATTTAAAGAAGCGTCATATTTTACTGAACGGGCGCGCGAATTTGAGCTTAAATTTACCTCCGTATCGCCCCGCGCGCTGCTAAAATTTAACCGCATAAGCCCCAAAACCGCGTCCAAACGGCGCGAGAAAGCTACGCGTTTCATTGCCCTAGTCCCATGCCGGCAAACCCGCCCAGCATCCTTGACGCGGCGTTTTTGCGGTCGTCCTCGATCATCTTTAGCACGTCGTTTACGGCGCTGATAAGCAAAATCTGCAAGCTCTCCTTGTCCTCCAGCAAGCTATCGTCGATGCTGATATCGAGCACCTCGCCCTTGCCGTTTGCCCTTACGCTAATGAGCCCGCCGCCGCTTTTTACGCTAAATTCGCGCTTTTGGCTCTCCTGCTCGATTTCTTGCGCCTTTTTTTGCGCCTCCTCGAGCATCTGTCCCATTTTTGAAAAATCGATCCCCTCAAACATAAACATCCTTTCAAATTTCGCGTTATTTTAGCCAATTTAAGCTAAATTTACTTTTTTAAGCTCTGCAATGCAAGTTTCGTTCCCGCCTTTAAAACTCGCGGCGGATGCGAGCGCGGACGGATAAATTTAAGTCCGAAAAGCCGTCAAATTTGATGATAGAATTTTACTTTATATGAACCGCGCGAGTTTTGATCCATTTTGGCTCCCGCAAGCGTGCCTGCAACGAGCCGTAGTAAAATCCAGTATGATTGATTTGCCAAGTAACGTGGACTCGGCGGGCGCTAAATTTGGATCATTTCGGCAAATTTAAAAGCCGAGCGCAAAGCGAAACAAAATAAATTAGCGAGCTGGTCCGCCCGAACGAGCGCGCGTCAGATATCTTTGAGCTCCGCCGCGACTGATTTTTCCAGATTTACCGCCTTGCCGAGGATCGTTATCGCCTTTTGCCTGCACTTGTTCACACATCTGTAGCAAATCGTGCAGCGCTCGCCGAATTTTGCTTTACCGTGCACGATTTTTATATTTTGCATCGGACAGGACCTCGCGCACTTGCCGCAGCCGCTACACCGCGCCGTATCGAGGCTCGGTTTGCACCTGGCAAAGGGCGTTTTGTCCCAAATTTTCATCCATAGCCGCTGCCCTAAAAGCCCCGCGATGCGGCATAGCATGCCTAGCCCCTCTTGCGGCGGTTTACCCGCGGCAAATGCCTCCGAGGCGCGCTCTAGCTTGGCGTTTGCCTCTTTGATCAGGCGCTCGTTTTTCTGCGCCGAATAACTAAAAATCGCCACGTCGAGGATAAACGCGGGCATTCTGATGTGTGCGCCGCCCGTTATTTTCGCGCCCGCCCGCCTTAATATCCTAGCCGCGCAGCCCGCTCCGTCGCCGCTAAAAATCTCCATCGTAGCGATGATAAAGACGTTTTTACCGCAAAAATTCGCGCTGTTTTCGCAAATGAACTCGCGCACGATTTGCGGCAGGTCGCTAAAGTAAACGGGGTAGGCGAGGATCACATCATCGTGGCGTTTTAGCAACTCGCCGCAAGCCCCGTCCTCGATCGAAACCGCAGGGATACCGCCGCCCAGGCGCTCTATAAATCTCTTTACGCAATGCTTAGTGTTGCCCGTGGAGCTAAAATAAATCGCTATCATTTTGCGAATCCTTTTAAATTCAGGCGCAAAATTTTGCCTATTTTCGCCAAATTTTACCGACCGCGTCAAATTTAACGCCAAACGGCGGCAAAATTGAATAAATTGATATTCGGCGCATTCGTCTTTCGTCCGTTCGCAAATGACCGTCGTGCTAGCTAGCTTAGATCTTACCGCAAATTTGACTCAGCGCCATAAAACGTAAATTTAAACGCCACGCCGCAGAAACGGCAAATTTGGACATATATTATTTTACGATCTCGTTTTGCTCGTTTACCTGCACGATTTTTGGTTCGAAATCTCTCGCTTTTTTGGCGCTAAGAAGCGCGTAAGCAACAATAATGACGACGTCGCCGACGCAGACTTTGCGCGCGGCCGCGCCGTTTAGGCATATCTCGCCCTTTTTCTCGCCGCGGATCACGTAAGTAGCGAAGCGCTCGCCGTTATTGACGTTTAGGATCTCGACTTTTTGGTACTCGCAAAGCCCCGCAGCCTCGATGAGCTCGGGTCCGATCGTGACCGAGCCCACGTAGTTTAGGTTGGCGTCCGTCACGCGCGCGCGGTGGATTTTGCTTGATAAAATTTCGATTTTCATCGGCAGTCCTTTGTGTTTTTTGGGAAAATTATACTATAAATTTAGCCGCGAAAAGCAACTTTATGTAGTCGCGGCGATTCGTTTTTGCTTGCTTGACGAGATAAAATTCGGAGTTAAATTTGTGATTAAATTTGATTTTGGAGGCATTTGCGCGAGCGATAAAAGCTGCGACAAATTTGACGCCGCTCGGCAGTAAAATAGAAATTTAGACGCAAACAAAGGCAAATTTTACTCAAATTCACCCTTGCTTCGTCGCCGTTTTGTTCGTAAATTTAGGCGCGTCCGTCCAAAAGTTCGCGCACGACCTCTTTGTCGCTAAACGGATATTTTACGCCCTTGATCTCCTGATAGGTTTCGTCGCCCTTGCCCAAAATCACTAAAATTTCGTCATGCGCAAGGCTTTCAAGCGCGTATTTTATAGCCTCTTTGCGGTTTGCAATACATTTTACGCGCTCGTTCATCTCTAGGCCGCCGCAGATCTCAGCGATGATGCTTTCTGGCTCTTCGCTTCGGGGATTATCGCTGGTGACGACGAGTCTGTGCGCGTATTTTTGCGCTATTGCGCCCATTTTAGGACGTTTGGTGCGATCTCTATCTCCTCCGGCACCGAAAACCGCGACGATTTTGCGATGGCGCAATGCATTTAGCACCTTTTCGATGCCGTCTGGAGTGTGCGCAAAGTCCACGATCACGAGCGGCTCGCGACTAACGACCTCCATGCGCCCCTCGACGCCGTCAAATTCCGCCGCGGCGCGCGCGATCTGCTCTAGCGGTCTATCCGTCAGCGTCGCGACGCAAGAGACGGCTACGATGAGATTGTAGAGGTTAAATTCGCCGTGCAAATTTGAACTTAGCGTCATTTGCCCGCGCGGGGTCTTTAGTGTCGCGCGTATACCGCCTTCTAGCGAATACTCGCCGGGCGCAAAGTCCGCGTCGGCGTGCAGCGCATAGGTTAAGGCATTTGCGGGGTTAAATTTGATCCCGCCGCGGTCGTCTATATTTATGAGCTTTGGCGCATCGTCTGCGAAAAACTCGCTCTTTACGCGCGCGTACTCTTCAAGCGTGCCGTGATAGTCGAGATGGTCTTGGGTCAAATTCGTAAAAATTTTCATCGCAAAGGATAGGCTCTCGATGCGTTTTTGCGCGATAGCGTGCGAGCTAACCTCCATCACGAAGTACTCGCAGCCGCGCTCGCTAGCGGCTTTTAGGTAGCTAAGCGTGCGTAAAATTTCGCTCGTCGTTAGCGCCTTGTCGTCTATGCGTTCATTGTTTATAAAAGCGCCGCGAGTGCCGCACAGGCCGCATTTGTAGCCTAAATTTAACAGCGTAGCGCAGATAAGCGCTGCAGTCGTGGTCTTGCCGTTGGTGCCCGTAATGCCGATGATTTTGATGTTCTCGTCGATACCTAGTAGCCGCTTGCACTCGGCCAAATTTATGATTTTTGCGCCCTTTGCTTCGGCGGCGGCTTCAAATTTGGCGTTCGTCGCCGTTTTTACGAAACAGCAACCCGCTTCGCATTCGTTCGAGTTGTCGGTGACGAAGCCCTCTTTAACGTAAATTTTCACTTTCGGCCTTTTCGTTGATTTCGCGAGCCAGCGCGCTTAGCCGTTCGTCGCCGGCAAACATCACGGCCGCGGTCTCGATGTAGTTTAGCCCCATTTCGATGAAGTCGTTTTTGATAAGATTTTGCAAAAACTCGAGAAAATCGTCGCGGTTATCGATCATCACACGCGTGGAAAACATGATGTCCTCAAAGGTGCTTTTAAATCCGCCGCGCCTAACCGCATCCATAAAATCGGCGTAGCTGATCGCATTTTGCTCCTCAAGGCTCTCATCGTCGTTAAATTTCGCCTCGAGCGCGCCTAAAATTTCCTCCAGCTCGTCCGGGCTCATACCGAGCTTATCTTTTAGCTTAAATATCTCAAAAAGCGTCATCGCCTCGTCGCGGCGAGTCTTAGCAAGCGAGCAAAGCATAATGAGAAAAAGTAGTTTTTTGTCCGGTTTTTTGTCGTAGGCGAGCGAAAAATAGCTCGCAGCGGCGTCATAATCGCCCTTGTTAAACGCTTTTAGTCCCGCCTTTTTATAATCAATCAAATTTAACTTCCTCGCCGATAGGGATGTTTACGACCTCTAGCTCGGGGTGGATATCCATGCGGAGCTGGCGCTCGATGCCGTATTTTAGCGTGGTCGAGCTAGCTGCGCAACCGTGGCAGTGGCCGGTTAGACGGACGTAAATTTTGCCGTTTTTGATACCTAATAGCTCCATACCTCCGCCGTCGTTTTCAAGCATAGGCAAAACCTTTTGCAGGCTTGCTTTTACGGGCTTTAAAAGCTCTTCATCAGTAAATGGGATCATTTTTAACCTTTTAAATTTTTGAGATATTATAGCAGATAAAATTTTAAATACGCTATGAGTTTGGCGTTTTGGCCGCTATTTTTAATCTAGTTAAATTTAGAATTTGAGGCGATTCTATATGTGATCAAGCCAAATTTAAAAGATGCCAGCAAAGGCTGAGAACGAAAAAGCGCAATAGTAAAAGGATGCAGTACGCAATATAAAGCTCAAAATAATTTTATACAATCGGTCGTTGCACATTATAAGATTGTTTTTAGATAAATTTGACATATTAGGCGTTTGCTATGTAAGCAAACCTTTAAAAGGCAAATTTGTACATAAAATCACATAAAATTTAGAATAAAAGTCGCTACAAAATTTCTCATTTTCCGCCCATATGTAAAATTACAAACGATGTAGCAGAGAAGCAAACAAATTTAATTGAGATGGAAAATCAAGTGAGTTTTGAGATAGCTGAAGTGGATAAATTTAAAAAGAAAAAGAGAGCCGAAGCTCTCTAAAAATTATTCTTTGATTAGCTCGATATAAGCCATCTCGGCAGCATCGCCTCGGCGAACGCGAGTCTTAACGATGCGCGTATATCCGCCGTTTTTACCTACGAATTTCGGAGCAAGCTCGGTTACTAGCTTGTTCGTAGTTTCTTTATCCTGCAAGCTAGCAAAAACCGCTCTGTGAGCGTTGCTGTCGCCTTTTCTAGCTCTGGTGATTAGCTTTTCGATATAGCTTCTTAACTCTTTTGCCTTAGGCAAGGTCGTCTCTATCTTTTCGCTTTTGATGATAGCGATAGCTAAATTTTTAAGTAGAGCCGAGCGGTGAGCCGACGTCCTACCTAGTTTTCTGTATCCGTGACCGTGTCTCATTTATGTTCCTTTTACTCTTTTGCACTCATTTGTGATTTTAGGTCGGCGATTTTTTTCTTGAGTTGATCTTTGCCGCCGCCTAGGTCGCCGCCGACCGGATATCCGATCTCTTGCATAACGGCCTTAATCTCTTCTAGAGATTTTTTACCTAAATTTTTAAGCTCTTTTAGCTCGTTTTCATCCATCAAAGCAAGCTCGCCGATAAATCTAATCTCGGCTTTATCAAGGCAGTTAAAGCTTCTGGCGCTCAAATTTAGCTCTTCTACGCTTTGAAGTAGTTTCGCATGCTCGCTGCCAGAAGTTTGAGAGTTTAGACCTGCCGAAACGTCGATATTTAAAACGCCTTTAAACACCGACATCTGCTGATACATCGCCTCGATCGCGTGTTTAAACGCCTCGATCGCGCCCACTTGTCCGTCCGTCGTAACCGTGAAAATAATCTTCTCATAGTCGGGATTGTCCTCAACTAGAACGTTTACTAGCTCGTAAACGGCTTTTTTAACAGGCGTAAAGAACGCGTCAAGAGCTATATAACCCTCTTCGGTATTGTCTCTTATCTCTTCGCTTGGGACGTATCCGATACCTTTTTGGATGATTACGGAAAATTTAAGCTCCGCATCCTCGTTTATGGTCGCAAGATAGGCGTCCGGATTTACGATATCTACGACATCGCTTTTTAGATCGCCGGCTTTTATCTCTTTTGGACCTTTAAACGAATACTCGACCACTTCGCGCTCAGACTCGTTTTTTAGCTTAAAGCGGATGTTTTTTAAATTTATAATAAACTGCGCTACGTCCTCGAGCATGCCTCTCATCGAATCAAATTCGTGAGATACGCCCTCTATTTTGACGCCCGTAGCCGCAAATCCAACCGTGCTGCTATATAAAAGTCGTCTTAGCGGATGAGCCAAAGTGACCGCATAACCCGTTTCAAACGGATACGCAGTTATTCTGGCGACATTCTCGCTTATACTCTCTACTGAAATTTCGGTAGGCATATAAGCTGATGTGGTAATTTTTCTCATCGTTATACCCCTTATTATTTCGAATAAAGCTCTACTATGAATCTTTCCTCGACAGGAATGACGACTTCTTCCCTTTCCGGAGTTCTTGTGAAAATTCCGAATTTTTTATCTTTTTCGACGTCAACCCAAGCTACGATGCCGGTTTGTGCCGTAAGATCGATCGCGCGAACGATTTGCGGATTGTTTTTAGACTTCTCGATAACCTCTACTTTAGCGCCAGCTTGGACTCTGTAAGAAGGAATATCTACTCTCTTGCCGTTTACTAAAATATGTCCGTGAGTAACTAGCTGACGAGCGAAGCGGCGAGTCGTCGCAAAGCCCATTCTGTAAACTACGTTATCTAATCTTTGCTCTAAAAGCTGTACCAAAAGCGCACCGGTATTTCCCTCGCGGCGAGCAGCCTCTTGGAATAAGTGGCGGAATTGCTTCTCGCTAATGCCGTACATAAATTTAGCTTTTTGTTTTTCGCGAAGCTGCAAGCCGTATTCGCTTATCTTGCTTCTTCTTTGTCCGTGTTGTCCCGGAGCGTAAGGTCTTTTATCAAGCGCGCTCTTACCTGCCAAGCGACGCTCACCCTTTAGCGCCAAACTAACGCCGAGTCTTCTTTCTAATTTTTCAACGGGTCCTCTATATCTAGCCATAATAATTCTCCTAAATTTCTAATTATACGCGGCGGCGTTTCGGCGGTCTGCAACCATTATGCGGAAGCGGGGTTATATCTTTTAAAAACGTTACTTTTATACCCTCTACCGCGCCTACGCTCTTGACTGCGGTCTCTCTACCGCTGCCAGGACCTTGTACTTTGATGCCTACTTCTTTTATACCGTGCTCTTTTGCTTTGGTTAGAGCGTCTTCTACTGCTTGTTGGGCCGCATAAGGAGTTGATTTTTTACTTCCTTTAAAGCCTAGTCCGCCAGCACTACTCCAAGCGATAGCATTTCCCATCTCATCGGTAACCGTTACCATAGTGTTGTTAAAAGTCGCGCTTATATAAACGATACCTTTAGCGATACTTTTTCTTACAATTTTCTTTTTAACTACTTTTCTTTTTGCCATCGCTTATCCTTATTTCGTCGCAGCGCCGACTGTTTTGCGCTTGCCTTTTCTAGTTCTAGCGTTTGTTTTAGTCTTTTGACCGCGCACCGGAAGACCTTTTCTGTGTCTTAGACCGCGGTAGCTTCCTAAGTCCATAAGAGCCTTGATGTCCATAGCGACGCTTTTTCTAAGGTCGCCTTCCACCACGTGGTTCTCTTGGATCTCTTTGCGGATAGCCGCAGCTTCGTCTTCGGTTAGATCGTTTACTCTTTTATCGTAAGAAATTTTGGTAGCATCCAAAATTTGACGAGATTTATGAAGACCGATACCGTAAATATAGGTCAAACCGTATTCGATTCTCTTTTTCTTTGGTAAATCCACACCTGCGATACGTGCCATGCTTTATCCTTGTCTTTGTTTATGTTTTGGATTTTCGCAGATTATGCGAACTACGCCTTGGCGCTTGACAATTTTGCACTTGTCACACATCTTCTTTACAGAAGGACGAACTTTCATTCTAGTCTCCTAAAAATTTATTCCACTTTTAGGCTGCATCAGGTTTAACGAAATTTTAAACCAACTATTTTCAAAACAAGTGGTGGGCTTTGAAAACAATTCTTCATACAGCAATTTGTCGCAAAGGGCTGAGTATAGCCAAATTTAGCTTTTAATTTACTTATGTCGGTAAATTATCCTACCCTTATCCAGACTATAAGGCGTTAGTTCCACCTTTACGCGGTCTCCAGGCATTATTTTTATATAATGCATCCTCATCTTGCCCGCAATATGACACAAAATCACGTGTTTGTTGTCGAGCTCGACCTTAAACGTCGCGTTTGGCAGCGCCTCGATGACGTTGCCGTCGATCTCTATGACGTCGTCTTTTGCCACTTAACTCCTTTTTGTTAAATTTACTTTCGCCGCTCGGCGGAAGTTTGAAATTAAAATTTTAACTCACCACAAATTAAAATTTTAAAATTTACAAGTCGCACGAACGATTTGTAAATTTTAAAATTTTACGCTAGGCTTAAGATCTCCGCGCGTCCATTAATGACTGCCATGCAGTGCTCGTAGTGGCTGGTTCTTAGCCCGTCTTTGCTGGTTACTTTCCATTTGTCAGGCCCGATCACCGGAGTGCCGTCTTTTTGACAGATCATCGGCTCCACGCAAAATACCATTCCGTTTTTTATTTTTGGTCCCGATTTTGGACTGCCGCCCTCTAAATAATTTAAAATTTGCGGATCTTCGTGCGGGCGTCTACCGATGCCGTGACCGCAAAATCCCGTTAGCGGAACAAATCCGCGAGCTCTTATAAATTTCTCGATTTCAAAACTAAGCTCTTTAAAGTGCATTCCCGCTTTTACGGTATCTATCGCAAAATATAACGCATCTTTAGCGCAAGCGATTAGCTTTTCGTCCTCGCGCGAAATTTGACCCACGCCCCAAGTCCTAGCCGAGTCGCCGAAATACCCGTTCAAATTTGAGCCGATATCGACGCTTACGATGTCGCCTTCTTGTAGTTTGTATTCGTTCGGGATGCCATGGATGACTACTTCGTTTACGCTGATACAAGCGGCGTTTGGAAAGCCATAAAGCCCCTTAAACGCTGGCTTTGCGCCCGCAGCCCTTATCATATCGTCGCAAATTTTATCTATTTCGAGCAAAGAAATGCCGGGCTTGATCACGCCTTCTACGTAGTCGAGAGTTTGAGCGACGATTTTATTCGCCGCTCGCATTTTCTCTATGTCGTTTGGCTGCATAATGGTTATAGCCATTACAAGCCTACCGCACTTAGAGTTTGATATTTATTCATATAAATTTGAGCTTCTATCCTTCGCATCGTATCAAGCGCGACAGAAACTACGATCAGTACCGACGTACCGCCGAAATAAAACGGAACGCCCATAATTTTAACGAGCACCCAAGGAAGCGTCGAGATAAGTCCAAGGTAAATCGCGCCGCTAAATGTTAGCCTTGATGCCACTTCGTTTAGATAGCCCGCAGTGCCCTCGCCCGGTCTAATGCCTGGGATAAATCCGCCCTGTCTTTTTAAATTTTCGCTGATATCTTTTGCATTAAACGCTATCGAAGCGTAAAAATATGCAAAAAATACGACCAGCAAGAACGTCAAAAAGTTGAAAAAATAGCTATTTGGATTTAAAAAATCGTGAATAGCTTGGATGTAAGGATTTGTACTGGCCTGCAAAATGGTGCTTGGGAACATCAAAATCGCACTGGCGAAAATCGGAGGAATAACGCCACTTAAATTTACCTTGATAGGTATATAGTTCATGATACGTTTATTTTGATTTTCCATCACGACTTTACGCGAATAGCTCACCGGCACGCGTCTCTCGCCCATCTCGACGTAGATAACTATGCCTACCGTGACCAAGATAACAAGCAAAATTACGATAACTACAAGGAAGTTCATCTCGCCCGTATTTACCAAATTTACCGTTCCACCGATAGCTGAAGGTATGCCGCTAACGATACCAGCGAAGATAATAAGGCTGATGCCGTTGCCGATACCGCGCTGAGTGATCTGCTCGCCTATCCACATCAAAAGCATAGTTCCCGTTAGCATCGAAGCCGCTGCGATGGCGATAAATAAATTCATATCTATCATTATTGCGTCCTCTCCGCCTCTACCGTGAAGACTCTGAAGCCCCATACTGACGCCCACTGCTTGAACAAGCGTGATACCGATAGTGGCATAACGGATAATCTGCATATATTTTTGCATGCCATCGCGGTCTTTTTTCATCTTGCCCAAATTTGGGAAAGTAGCCGCTAAAAGCTCCATGATGATAGATGCTGTGATGTATGGCATAATGCCTAGAGAGATGATGCTGAGGCGCTCTGCGGCCTTACCGCTGAACATATTAAATAGTCCAAGCGCATTTGCAGAATTCGAATCGAAAAACTCTTTAATAACATTGACGTTTACGCCAGGAACCGGCACGTATGCCAGTATCCTGTATGCAAATAAAAATGCCAACGTGATTAAAATCTTGTTGGTCAATGTCTTATTCATTACGCACGTCCGCTAACGGTTACGTTCTCGTCTTTGATTTTCGAAGCCAAATCTTTTGCGCTCACTCCGATCAATTTGATTTTCTTGACGCTGCTTGAAATTTTATGCACGGTAGCGATAGTAGCGATAGTGATCTCGCTTAGCTCTTTTACCGCAACGATTTTTTCTACGTTGATTACGTAAGGTTTCTCAAATTTAGAAGCGAAGCCTACTTTTGGAAGGCGTCTTTGAAGCGGTTGCTGACCGCCCTCGAAGCCTCTTTTTTCATTGTAGCCTTTTCTAGCTCTTTGACCTTTGTGTCCTTTGCCTGCGGTTTTACCTTGACCGCTACCTTGACCGCGACCTAGTCTTTTGATTTGTCTAGTCGAGCCCTCGGCAGGTTTTAAATTTTCTAGTCCCATATCTTCTCCTTAGCCTTTAAGCATGCTTAGCGCTTTTAAAGTAGCGCGAACGACGTTTGCCGAGTTGTTTGAGCCAAGCGATTTTGTTAGGATGTCCTTGATGCCCGCAAGCTCTAGAATAGGACGAGCGCTACCGCCCGCGATCACACCCGTACCTTCGCTAGCAGGGCGAAGTAAAACGCGGCTAGCGTTAAATTTAACCTCTACGTCGTGAGGTA
This sequence comes from Campylobacter massiliensis, assembly GCF_014253065.1. Taxonomy (NCBI): domain Bacteria; kingdom Pseudomonadati; phylum Campylobacterota; class Epsilonproteobacteria; order Campylobacterales; family Campylobacteraceae; genus Campylobacter; species Campylobacter massiliensis. Next base: position 1,186,142 of record NZ_JACLZK010000001.1, on the reverse strand, counting down.
TAGTCGAGCCTTTTCTTTTTACCTCGATGATGTTTTTAAACGCGTCGTCTACGGCTTTTCTCATAGCGTCCGGCACCTCTTTTGCTTTACCGAAGCCAAAGCCCACTAGGCCGTTTCTGTTTCCTACTACGACAAGAGCCGTAAATCTAAATCTACGACCGCCTTTTACGACCTTTGTAACGCGGCCGATATCAACCATTACTTCTTCGAATTCTTCTCTGTTATATTTTTCCATAGCGATTTTCCTTATAGTTTGATACCGTTTTCACGTAATGCGTCTGCAAAAGCCGCTACGACTCCGTGATACAAATAGCCGTTTCTGTCGAATAATGCCGTTTCAATTTTTTTAGCTTTTAGAGTTTTTGCAAATTCTTTAGCCAAAGTTACGGCGCCTTCTTTGTTTGCTTTTACGCCTAGTTTTCTGCCGTCGGCTGCCGCTAGAGTTACGGCTGCTACGTCGTCGATAGCTTGGACGTAAAGAGTTCTGTTTGATTTGAAGATAGAAATTCTAGGCAATACCGCAGTGCCGGAAATTTTGGCTCTGATTCTTCTTTTTCTCTTGATTCTAAGAGCGAGTTTTCTTTTTAATACATTTGCTGTCATTATCTATCCCTTACTTCTTAGATGTCTTACCGGCTTTGCGGATGATGCGCTCTTCTACGTATTTAACGCCCTTGCCCTTATACGGTTCAGGCGGTCTATACGCCCTGACTTGAGCCGCGATCTGACCGACCACTTGCTTATCGTCGCCTTTAATAGTGATGATGTTTTTCTCTACGCTGATTTCAACGCCTTTTGGCACTTCGTGATTTATCGGGTGAGAAAATCCTAAAGTAAGTTCAAGCACTTGGCCTTTAGCAGCGGCTTTGTAACCGACGCCGTTGATCTCAAGCTGACGAACAAAACCTTTTGTGATGCCGATTACGATATTATTTGCAAGCGCTCTATAAGTGCCCCAGTAGGCCCTATCTTGTCTCTCGTCGCTTTTTGGAGAAAATACTATGTGAGCATCTTCGACTTTAACGTCTACGTGCCCCTTTGTGTCAAGCTCTTTTAAATGAGCGCCTTTTTTAAATTTAAGGACGTTGCCTTCTACGCTGACCTCTACTCCGCTTGGAATAGCTATCGGCTGTTTTCCTATACGTGACATTTTTTTCCTTTTTTACTTGTCTAGGGTATGTCTACTTTTACGAATGGATACCACAATACCATAAAAATAGAAATGAATCGAAGCGATAAAAAACCGCTTCAAACACTTTAATTTTCTCATCAAATTTGACTTGTTTTTTGGAGTTTTTTTCCAAAATTTAACGTCAAAATTTGACATCGTCGTTTTTAAATTTAGCTTTGCCAAATTCGGGTAAATTTACAAGTCGAGCTAAATTTGGGAAGCTTTTTAAATTTAAGCTTCCGATTTTAAATTTTAGAAATTCGACGGCGAAAATTTTTCGTAAATTTTATAAACTACAAAAAAGATGCCTAGTAAAATTTCATTTCAAAGTAATCCTAAACACTACCCGTCGCAAATGCGACAAGTCTACCGAATTAGATTACATTTTAAAGATTCAAAAACGATGCTCCGCTGTAAACCCAGCAAGCTCACCGCTTCAAGCTTCTTTTTAAGGTAATCTAAAACGCTACCCCGTAGCGTTTTAGACAATTACCACACAGAGCAGAGGATTTCGCCGCCTACGCCAGCTTTGTGAGCGTCTTCATTGCTTAAAACGCCTTTGCTGGTGCTAACGATGATCGTTCCGTAGCCGTTTTTAAATCTCTTGATCTCGTCTTTTCCCTTATAAACGCGGCGACCCGGGCTTGATACGCGCTTAAGCTCGTTAATCACGCTTCTGCCGTGCTCGTCGTATTTTAAAACTACGTTTATAAATTTCTTTTTATCTTCTTCTACGACGTTGTAGCTCTCGATATAGCCTTTAGCCGCAAGGATAGATAAAGTAGCCTCGACGACGTTTGAATGAAGAAGCTTCGTAGTCTCGAGTCTTCTCATTGCGGCGTTTCTAATGCGAGTTAGTCCGTCTGAAATTAAGTCGTTTAACATTTCTCTTCCTTACCAGCTTGCTTTTTTTAGACCCGGGATTAGTCCCTCATTAGCCATTTTTCTTAGGCATACGCGGCAAATTCCAAAATCTTTATAAACCGAATGCGGGCGACCGCAAATTTGGCATCTCGTATAGCCGCGAACCGTAAATTTAGGCTTTCTGGCAGCCTTTGCTATCATTGATTTTTTTGCCATATTACTTTCCTTTCGCAAACGGCAAACCAAATAGCTCAAGCAATTTGAATGCCTCTTTGTCGCTGTTTGTCGTCGTGACTATAACTATATTCATACCGTGAGTGCGTAGAATCTTATCGTACTCGACCTCCGGAAACATTAGCTGCTCGTCAAGGCCGAAGTTGTAGTTTCCGCGTCCGTCAAAGCCGTCTTTTGGAAGGCCTCTAAAGTCCTTAACTCTCGGTAGCGCGATAGAGATTAGTTTGTCTAAAAACGCAAACATATTCTCTTTTCTAAGCGTTACTTTTACGCCGACGGGAAATCCCTCGCGCACTTTAAAGCCCGCAACCGATTTTTTAGCGTCGGTAACCACGGCTTTTTGTCCAGCGATTAGCGAAATAGTATCGGCGATGTTTTGAAGTTGCTTTTGATCTTTAGCCGATTCGCCAGCGCCTACGCTTATTACGATCTTTTCGATCGCAGGGATTAGCATAGGATTTTTGATGTCGAATTCTTTAGCCAAAGCAGGCTTTACGACCTCGTTATATTTAGCTTTTAATCTATTCATTTTCAGCCCTCAACTTTTGCAACATTTGAGATATCAATAGGCATCTCTTTATTGATAAAGCCGCCGTTTGGGGTTTTTTCGCTAGGTTTTATAGCTTTTTTAGCTACCTTGCAGCCCTCGACGATGACTTGTCCTTTTTTGGCTAGGACGGATAAAATTTTACCTGTTTTACCTTTGTCGTCGCCTGCGATGATCTTAACGGTATCGCCTTTTTTTACTTTAAATTTAACGTTAGCCATTATAACACCTCCGGAGCAAGCGAAACGATTTTCATAAAGTTAGCGTATCTAACCTCACGGCCGACCGGTCCAAAGATACGAGTACCGATAGGCTCGCGTTTGTTATCTAGGATGACGGCTGCGTTTTCGTCGAAGCGGATTAGCGAGCCGTTATCTCTTTGAACCTCTTTTTTAGTTCTAACGACGACCGCTTTTACCACTTGACCTTTTTTGATCTTACCGTTTGGAAGCGCCTTTTTGACCGAGCAGATGATAACGTCCCCAAGAGTCGCGTATCTTCTCTTGCTGCCGCCCAAAACTTTAATACACATTAGTTCTTTCGCGCCGCTATTGTCGGCAACCGTAAGCCTCGTAAAAGATTGTATCATTACTCAACCCCCGTCGCTAAAATAGTCTTTAAGCGGAAAGATTTTCTCGCGCTTAGCGGTCTGCATTCGATAGCTACGACAGTATCGCCCGCTTTAGTTTCGTTCTTTTCGTCGTGAATCATATATTTTTTAAAGCGTTTTACGAATTTGTGGTATCTTGGGTGCATAACGCGTCTCTCAACCAAAATCGTAGCCGTCTTATCGCCGGCCTTTTGTAAAACGACACCTTGAATTTCTCTTTTTAATGCCATTTCTCACCCCTTACTTTGAAGCGCTAATTGCAGTGTTGATTTGCGCTATTTCCTTACGGACGGCGCGAATCTCGTTAGGGTTGCTTAGCTGCATGGTTTTTAGCTTTTGTCTTAAAGTAAATAAAAGCACCTTTTTCTCTTTCAATAACGCGTTAAGTTCTGCAACGCTTTTGTCTTTAATATCAGTATATTTCATTTTCACTCTCTCGCGTTACGATTTTAGTCTTAAACGGAAGTTTGTGGATAGCTAGAGTTAGAGCTTCACGCGCTAATTCCTCATCTACGCCCGCCATTTCGACTATTATACGACCTGGTTTTATGTTCATAACCCACTCTTCGACTCCGGCTTTACCTTTACCCATACGAGTTTGTAGAGGTTTTTTGGTTAGCGGCTTATCTGGGAAAACTCTGATCCAAGTTTTAGCCTGGCGTTTTACGTGGCGAGTTAGAGCCACACGAGCCGCTTCGATCTGGCGCGAATTTACGCGGCCCGCTTCTACGGCTTTTATTCCGATCTCACCCATAGCAAGATCAGCGCCGCGAGTAGCTTTACCGCGGTTTCTGCCTTTCATCTGTTTGCGAAATTTAGTTCGTTTTGGCATCAACATGATTATTTACCTCTTCTTGCTCTGCGCGGTTTTTTATCGGCTTTTTCTTCTTCGTTCTTTTCAGGTTGAACGCCTTTTTGAAGAACCTCGCCTTTAAATATCCACACTTTTATACCTATGTTTCCATAAGTCGTATGCGCTTCAGCAACGCCGTAATCGATCTTAGCTCTTAGAGTATGAAGCGGAACGCGACCCTCTAAGTACCACTCTGTTCTAGCGATTTCCGCACCGCCAAGACGTCCAGCAACTGAAATTTTGATACCTTTAGCGCCTGATTTTTGAGCGCCTTGGATAACTTTTTTCATTGCGCGTCTAAATGCAACGCGTTTTTCAAGCTGCATAGCTACGTTTTCCGCAGCTAGCTGAGCTGAAGCTTGAGCTTTTCTTTCTTCTTTGATATTTACGTTTACTTCTTTGTTGATCAGCTTTTGGATATCCTCTTTAAGCTTCTCTACGTCAGAGCCCTTTTTGCCGATGATAATACCGGGGCGAGCTGCTACGACGGTTACGCGAATTTTCTTAGCCGTTCTCTCGATCAAAATTTGAGAAACGCCCGCGTAGTAAAGTTTCTTTTTCAAGAAAGCGCGAATTTTGTAGTCTTCGCCGATATTTTCAGCCAAAGTTCCTTTAGCAGGAAACCATCTTGACTCCCAGTTGCGGTTTATTCCTAGTCTTAGACCTATCGGATTTACTTTTTGACCCATATTACGCTTCCTTCTTTTCAGGTTTAGATACTTCTACTAATATATGAGAAGTCGGTTTGCGGATTCTGCTTGCGCTTCCTCTCGCTCGCTGTCTAAATCTTTTTAATACTGGGCCTGCATCCACGCGGCAGCTTGTCACGATAACCTCTTCGGGCTCAAATCCGCCGTTAGCTACCGCAGAGCTGATAGCCGTAGCGATAAATTTGGCGCCACGGTTTGGCATAAAGCTAAGGCTAGCTAGTGCAAATTCGGCGTTCATGCCTTGTACTTCTCTTGCGATTAGTCTGGCTTTAGTCGGAGATAGTCTTACGAATTTAATAATTGATTTGCTCATCTTATCCCCTTACTTACCGATTTTCTTTTGCACCGAGCCTTTGTGACCCTTAAATGTGCGCGTAGGAGCAAATTCGCCTAGTTTATATCCGATGTGGTTTTCAGTAACGTATACTGGAATGAAGCTCTTGCCGTTATGAACGTTAAACGTTAGGCCTATCATTTCAGGCACTATCGTGCTGCGTCTAGACCATGTTTTTATCGGCTTGTTGTCGTTGGCTTTTTTAGCGGCAACGACTTTTTTCATTACATGCTCATCGACAAAAGGTCCTTTTTTGAGTGATCTTGCCATCTCTATTTACCTTTCCTTCTTGAAATTATAAGCTTATCGCTAGCCTTCTTACGGCGAGTCTTAGCACCTTTGGTCGGTTTACCCCATGGAGTAACAGGATGACGGCCTGAGTTTTTCTTGCCCTCACCACCGCCGTGCGGGTGATCTACCGGGTTCATCGCAGAACCGCGAGTTTGAGGACGGATACCTCTGTGGCGATTACGTCCGGCTTTACCGATAGTTACGTTCGCCCAGTCTTCGTTACCTACTACGCCGATGCTAGCCATGCACTCTGCAAGCACTTGTCTCATCTCGCCGCTTGGCAAGCGAAGCATTACATATTTTTCCTCTTTACCCATTAGCTGAGCATAACCGCCGGCTGAACGAGCCATCTGAGCGCCCTTGCCCGGTTTTAGCTCCACGTTGTGTACGATAGTACCAACCGGGATATTTCTTAGTTTCATCGCGTTGCCAGGTTTTATGTCTAGGCCCGCTTCGGCTGCTGCTACTACATCACCAACATTTAGTCCGTTTGGTCTAATGATATAGCGTTTTTCGCCGTCTTTATAAGCGATAAGCGCGATGCGGCAGTTTCTGTTCGGATCGTACTCGATAGCTTCGACCTTACCTTCGATACCGAATTTGCGGCGTTTAAAGTCGATGATTCTATAAAGTTTCTTCGCTCCGCCTTCTTTATGTCTAGAAGTTATTCTTCCGTTATTATTTCTACCGCCGCTTACAGGGATCTTTACAAGCAAGCTTCTCACGCTAGGTTTAGCGGTGATATCCTCGCTCGATAAGCCCGTCATAAATCTGCGGCTAGGTGTATAAGGTTTATAGGTTTTTATCGCCATCTTACGCCTCCGTGTTTTCTAGGCTTGAGCCCTCAGGCAACTTAACGTAAAATTTCTTTATCTCGTTGCGTTGTCCTTCTCTTCCTTTGAAACGCTTAACTTTTCCGTCGATTCTAAGCGAATTTACGCGAAGCGGCGTTACTCCAAAATACTCTTTCAAAATTTCTTTCAGCCTGTTTTTAGTCATCTTAGGCGAAGTTTGTATGACGACCACGCCTTGCTCTTGAAGACCGAGAGTTTTTTCCGTATATAAAATCGTTTTGATATCAGTTATATCTGCCATTTCAGCCCTCTTTTATTATAGATTCAAGTGCGGCCTTCTCGATAACGACGGCACCGTAAGTCGCCACTAAGTAAGCGTTTATCTCGCTCGCATCGATTAGATAGCAGTTTGATAAATTTCTAAACGCCAATAGCGTGTTGTCGTCAAGCAGATCTTTTACGACCAAAGCGTCTCTCAAATTTAACGCGCTGATTACTTTAGCAGCGTCTTTAGTCTTACCGCTTGCGATCTCTATGCTATCTACCGCGAAAATTTTACCCGCGTTAGCTTTTTCGTTTAGCGCGAACTCAAGCGCCAATCTTTTTTGCTTTTTATTGACCTTTTGGAAATAGTTTCGCTCGTTGCTCGGACCAAACGCCACCGCGCCGCCTACCCAGACGTTAGTTCTAGTTGAGCCCGCTCTAGCGCCGCCGCGACCTTTTTGTCTCCACGGTTTTTTACCGCCGCCGCTTACGAAAGCTCTGGTTTTGGTGTGAGCCGAATTTGAACGCATACCGGACAAATAAGACTTAACGTAAAGATATAGGTTGTGCGGGTTGATCTCAGCGTAATTAGCCGGTAGATCAAGCTCGCTAGCTTTTTCAAATTTTTCGTTTAATACGCAAACTTTACTCATTTTACTATCCTTATTCTGCCCATTGCGCCGTTATAGCCAGCGACGCTGCCTTTTAAAACCAAAATTCCGTTTTCGGCGTCAAAGCTTACGATCTCGTTTTTAACGGTAACTTTTTCGTTTCCGGTGTGTCCGGCCATCTTCATACCAGGCTGAACACGTCCCGGCCACTCGCGGTTACCGATAGAGCCGTGTCTTTTGTGGAAGCGAGAACCGTGGCTTTTCGGACCGCCGCCAAAGCCGTGTCTTTTCACGACGCCTTGATAGCCTTTACCTTTTGAGCTGAAGCTAACTTTTAAAATTTTAGCCGAGCTAAGCGGACTAAAATCAAGATCGCCCGCCTCTTTATTGGCGACTTGTAGGGTTGCGAATTTATTAAATTCCGCCGTTAGGCTATATTTTTTTTGCTGACCCTCTATGGCTTTATTTTTTGCTTTACCTTTAGCATAAGCTACTATAGCACTGCCGCATTCGCTCACTTCGCAAACTTTAGCGTTTACGACCTTTAGAAGCGTAACGGGGATGCTTGGGTTGTTTACCGTTCTGCTCATGCCTATTTTTTCTACGATATATTCCATCTTTCACCTCGCCTTTATTTGCCCATCGCGCGGACTTCGACGTTAACCTCAGGGGCTAAGTCAAGCTTTGTTAGCGAGTCGACGGTATCGGGCGTAGCCGCTACGATATCTAGCATTCTAGCGTGAATTCTCATTTCAAACTGCTCGCGTGAGTCTTTGTTGATGTGTGGTGATTTTAAGACCGTGTAGCGTTTGATCTTCGTAGGCATCGGCACCGGACCTCTGACGTCGGCGCCCGTTCGTTTGACAGCTTCTACTATGGCTGCAACTGTGCGGTCGAGAACTCTATGGTCATAAGCTTTAAGCTTAAGCCTGATTCTTTCCATTTTCTTTCCTTTGAATAGAACTTGTCGCAAACATACGACACTTCTTACTTATGTAAGAGACTCGGATTTTATCCAAATGGCTTTTTAAAGTCAATATTTTGAGCAAATTTAGTAAAATTTAATAGATTTATTTCCTTTTTATAAGGAAGCTTTTGTAAATTTGGCTGAAAATTTAAAGCGGAATATTTAAATTTGATTTGGGGTAAATTTGGACAGATAAAAATCGTGTCCAAATTTTAAATAATCATCTTGAGCCTTGCTTTAAAAGTTCGTACATTCCGCAGGTTAGTTGCCAAAGCTTAACGCCTTCTTCAAAAGATTGAACAACATTATCGGTAGCCCCGGCAGTACATGCTCTTTGATAATATTTCATTGCGTCGTTTTTCTCATTTATTTTTAAGTATACATCGCCCAAAAAGCTGCAAGCAGTAAAATCCGGCGTGATGTCGCAGCTTTTTTTAACACGCCCAAATCCTTCCAAAAACGCTTGCTTCTCATTTATGCCTGAAACATGCTTATTGATATACAAAAATCCGAGATTTCTACAACCGAGCGCGTCGTTTCCGATGTCGCAAGACTTAGTATATAACTCAAACGTCTTTTTATAGTCTAGTTTTACGCCTTTTTCATTTTCGTACATAAAGCCTAGATTATTGCACGACCTGTAGTTTCCATTATCGCAGCCCTTTTTATAAAATTTCATCGCCTTGCCGTAGTCTTGCTTTACCCCGTACACCTCAAAGGCAAAATCATAAACTCCGCCCGCCACGCCGCACGCCATCTCATCTCCGGCATTACACTTGTTTTCATAGTCCTTTAGTATATCTGCCATCGGATTGTCTATCGCCAATGCACTTATTAACGTCAGACCAAAAACCGTAATTTTTTTCATAATATCCGCCTTTCAAATAAAAATTTAATGCATTCTACCCCCCCCCCCCCTTTTTTTTAAAAATCATTAAATTTGCCCTTGTTTTTTGACGTCAAATTTTAATTATCTTCCTCTTTACAAGGAAACTTCGCTATAATTTTCCAAATTTTAAAGGCTAAAAATGCAAACTCTAAACGCGCTATACCAAAGCCCGCCGAAAAACGTCAAATTTATAAATAGAAAATTTGAGATTACCGCGCCCAAAACGCTGATAAAAGGCGGCATAGGAAGCGGCAAAACCTCGTTGATCGCGGGCTTTTTGTCGGCATTTGATAGCAAAGAGTTTTTGTACGTAAATTTAGGCGATCTTCGCATAGACGCGGATGATATTTTGTCAAATTTTCTCGAGTTTTTACGCCAAAATCCGCAGATAAAAATTCTAGCGATCGATGATTTCGAGCAGAGATTTTGGGATAAATTCGAGCCGATTTTAGAGCTAAATTTGCAAAATTTTATCGTCGCTTCTGGGTTTAAAGACGCGAATTTAAACGGCTTTAGCGAGCTAAATTTGGATTTTTTAGACTACGAGGAATTTATCGCATTTTTTTCAAAAAAGATCGATCCAGAGACGCTTTTTAGCCACTTTTTGCTTCACGGCAGAAGTCCTGCGTCGGCCTTTTGCGACGCCGAAAACGTCGCGGCAAATCTACAAACCGCGTTAAAATCCTCGCTCTCCGCCACGCAGCTGGCCGTACTAAAAGAGTGCGCGAAAGCTCAGGCGCAAAACGTGAGCATTTTTGAGATTTTTAGCACGCTAAAATCCACCCGCAAAATCTCAAAAGATAGCGTTTACGGAGCGCTTAGCGAGCTAGAAAATATGAGCACAGTTAGCTTGGTAGAAAAATTTAACGAGCCAAACGCCGCAAAAAGGCTTTATTTTAGCGACTTTGCATTTAAAAGCGCGCTAAGCCTAAAAAAGGACTTCGCTAAAAATTTTAATAACACGGTTTTTTGCGAATTGGCCAAATTTAATGAGCAGATTTTTTATACAAAAGAGCTTGATTTTTTCCTGCCTAAAAGGAAACTTGCTATCATTTGCTCGCCGTTTAGCGATGCGGATTTGGTCTTTTTAAAATTTAAAAAACTGCACGCAAATTTAAAAAATTTAGGTATAAATAGGCTACAAGCAATCAGCGTGGCGAACTCCGGCGAGACGAGTATAGAGGGCATAAAATGCGAGGTGGCGCCGTTTTCGCGCTGGGCGCTGGGCATATAAGGAGCGGTTATGAGAGTGGTTGCGGCGCTATTTTTAGCCTGCGTTTTGGCGCTAGGCTACGAGATCAGACACGAAAACGAGGGCAAAATTTATAAATTTGCAGGCGAGGCGGACGGGAGTAAATTTGAGCTCTACATCAGCGAGCTTGAAGCCGAGTTTGAAAATTTTAGCGATAAGGGCGTCGTTTTGCCGCCTAAATTTCAAGGGCACGCATTTTTTGAGGGCGCCAGATACGACTTCACCAAAGGCGGCATCGAAAAATCGGGCGCCGCTATAACGGCCGTAAGCGCAGTTACCGAGTGGCTAAATCTAAGCGTAAAAGCGGATAAAGGCGAACTGACGGGCAAGCTAGCGATCAGAGGCAAGGCGCGAAAAGCCGTGATAAAACAGGTCGCAAGCTATGATTTTGCCGCGCTCGGGCTGCAAGAGATCGGGCGAGACGGGACGCGATTTGAGGCCGTCGCGAGCGACTTTTACGCGCCTAAATTTGCGCAAAATAACAAAAAATCTCTCGCCGCAAAACTTGAAAATTTTAAAACGACATGGCTCAAAGACCCCTCAAAAAACGCCGCAAACGCGCTAAATAGCCTCGAGTATCAAAACAGCAAAATAAGAAGCGTCTGCGAACTCGGAGAGGGCGGGAAAATCTGCAAAACCGTCTGGCTAAAAAACCTAAAAAAGATAAATTTGAGCGACGTTTTTAAGGATTTAAACGATGCAAATTTGACCGCGATTTTCGCAAAAGAAAAGATAACTCCGAGCGAAAATTTTACGCTCTCGCCAAGCGGAATTACTTTTTTTGACGGCGCGACCGGCGGCAAAAACAGCGAGATCTCGCTACCGCTTGAGCCCATCAAAGAGCATTTAAAGCAAAATTTCGGGCTGTTTTAGCCGATTTTTTCCGCCAGAAAATGAAGCTTAAAAAATGGAAGGCAAAATTTGATACGAAACAAGCTAAAATTTGACAAAACAAAGACGCAAGCGAAAAGTAAATTTTCAAATACCGTATAGAGAAAAAATCAAAAATCAAATCAAACCGAGGCAGAATTTGACGACTTAAAATTTGCAAATTTTATACTCGGTAGGATAGAACTATCAAGCACAAAAATCTCGCTATGCCAATAAATTTTGTACTTGAAAAAATAAAATTTAATAAGAAAGCACACCGATGAAAAACAAATCTAACGCCCAAATCTGCGGTATCGACGAAGCGGGGCGCGGCGCGCTGGCTGGGCCTTTGGCGGTAGCCGCATGCGTGCTAAAGCGCGAGATAGCGGGGCTAAACGACTCAAAAAAACTAACCGCAAAGCGGCGCGAGGAGCTGTTTAAAGAGATCGCGGGAAGCTCGGAATTTCTCATCGCGTATTTTTCAAACGAGCAGATCGACGAGCTAGGGCTTAGCGAGTGTCTTAGGCGCGCGCTGCGGCTGTTTAAGTCGCATTTTGCGGACTACGAGTTGCTCTACGACGGCAATGCAAACTACGGCACCGGCGTAAAAACCATGGTCGGAGCCGACGGCAAAGTCGCGCAGGTAAGCGCGGCCAGCATCCTAGCCAAAGTAAGCCGCGACGCGCTGATGACGGCGTGGGACGGCGTGCATACGAGCTACGGATACGCCGCGCACAAAGGCTACGGTACGAAGGCGCATCTGGACGCAATAGCAAAACTGGGCGACTCGCCGCTGCAAAGGCGCAGCTTTCGCGCAAAAAGCTTTGAACGCGGACTGTCTGACGAATGATTTTTTGATATAAAATGAGTTTTTAGGCGATAAGCAGTTTATCCTAATCCGCAAGAAATCGCAATTTACAATCATCTATCATGCGTTCTATTTAAACTTTTTAATCAAATTTGAGTAAATCAGCTACTCGCAAGCAGTTTTTCTAGCTTGCGATTTTTAAAGAATTTTACGACGTCAAACGCGATTTTAGCGGCCAAAAGCGCCAAAAAAACGTGTCTAAAAGTATAAAATTTGCCTAGATATTTATGCTTTTTCATGAGCTTTAGCGCGAGCGATTTTATCGCTTCTATGGGCTTTTTGATTGCTTCGCCGATCATTTTGTCTTTTATCTCATGCACGACGAGAGCGGTGACGGTTTTTAGGTATTTTTTCGTTTTGGGCGCGGGTAAATTTTGCGTCTTGGTTTCGCCGTAAACGCCGCCGACCCAATCTTCAAAATTTTGTCTAGCGTTTTTGCCTTTTAGGAGTTTTTCGCCGGTTTTGCTTATCTCGTAGATCCCGCGCGAAGTCTTTAAAACGATCCTCTTTTCTTGCGGTAAAGCTTGAATTTTAGGGCTATTTGCTATGACGCTTAAAAGCGCGTCCGTTTTGCTTTGACTCGCACCCGTTTTGTGCGATAAAAACTCCGCTATCTCCTTACGGTTCGCCTTTTTTCTCTCGTTTAAAAACTGCGCCAATAAAAATAATCCTTGATAATCCATCGCAAAAACTCTCATTATTATATTAAAATGAGAATTATACTTAAAATATATCAAAATAAAATAAAAGACAAAATCACTTTGATTTTGATGCGTCGCAAGGTGAATTAAATTTGCCGAGTTAAAACAAGGGGTTTGTACTGTAAATTTGAAATTTATCCGTGTGCAGACTCTAAAATTTGCGGTAAATTTAATGAAAGACGGCAAAAGCTTGAGCGCTTCGAGCCGTTTAAATTTGCCTTTTTCCGAAAATCAGGCAAATTTAAAGCTCTCAATTTTAACTAACGAAAAACTCCTGCGCAGGCTCTTTGCCCTCAAAAGGCTTCACGCAAATATCGCGCTCGCCGATCCTAGCTCGCACCGCCGTATCTTTATCGGCTCTGGTGTAGGCAAGCGCCAGCCGCACGGCAAACTCGAGGTCGGCCTCGTTAAATTCAGCATCCACGAAGCTCACCGCACCTACGATATCGCCGTCAAATTTGATCTGCGTAAATTTTGGATTATTTAGGGCTAGCAGTTTGGCGTTATCGTTTTCGTCGCGGCCGATGACCATTTTGGTGCCGTTTGTTAGGCGTAGATGGCGTCCGAGGCGCAGTAGCTGCATATCCGCACTCGTCATATTTGGGTCAAATTTGATGAAATCTCTGATTTTATTCGCAAAGCTCTCGATCGTGAGCAAGCACCCGCCGCCCGGCGTCTCGTACTCGCTAAAGCCAAACTCTTTCGCGAGCGCGAGCTGTCTTTTGCGGTCGCGTCCGCCGATAGCGAGCAGTTTACTGCGATCGACCCAGCCCTCTCTCTCGGGTTTTGTTGGCTTCATCAGCCGTGCAGACATCGGGCGCAAGATGAGATCCTCCTCGTCGCCCGCGGCGTTTTTGACCCGCAACATCGCGTCGCGCCTCTGACTCATCGTACGCTGACCGACCACCTCGCCCGTCGCTATAAAGTCCGCGCCCTCCGAGCGCATCATCGCAAGCGCCGTTTTAAACATATATCCGTGGCAGTCGATGCAGGGGTTAAAGTGCTTGCCGTAGCCGTATTTTGGCGTGAAAAGCACATCGCGTAGGTATTCGTTTCTAATATCGACTATCTTAAAATCAGCTCCGGCTTCGTTTGCGCGGCGGCGTAAAATTTCCATCTTTCCCTCGTCGCCGCTAAAGCCGATATCGATGTGCACCGCCGTAACGTCGATGCCTTGGTTTGTCAGCAGCTTGATGGCGATCATGCTGTCCAGCCCGCCGCTAAATAAAACTAATGCTTTCATTTTTCTAACCCTTGTAAAATTTTTCCAATTTTTATCAATATTTCCTCTTTTTTATTATATGGTATTTTGGCAGCAAGGTAGTCTGCTTGCATTGTTTTATAAAATTCTATTTTTAAAATTTTTGCGGTTTTTAGAATTTCATCTTCGGTTTTAAAGGTATCGTAGCTTTCAAATATTATTTCTCGAACCACAGCTTCGTCTTGCGTCGCGCCGTTTGCAATAGCTTCAAAAATATCTCTGTAGGATGAAAAATACTCTGGTTTTAAATTTTCTAAAATAATTTTTTTTAATTTTGGATTTTCTACCATAGTTTTCAAAATTTGAATTTTGAGCGGGTCTTTACGCCCGCGCTGATTTTTGCCGAAATTTTGCATTTCGTAGGCTTGCATACGCTCCTGGACGGCTTGCGTATTTGCACCTCTAGTTAGCCAAAACGACCCCTCGGCTATATTTAAAATTTTAGCCACGAGCGGGGCGTAGGAGTTTGCAACGACGGGTTTTAGGCTCGCCGTAAAGGCCTGGATCGCCTCTAGCGCTTTTTGCTTTTGCACGGGGCGCGAGAGGTCAAAGCCGCTGGCTAAATGTCTGATGTAAAATTCGCCGATCTCCGTGCCGCTTTCAAAAATTTGCCGCAGATACTCTATCTTGCCCGCTACCACCATATCGGCCGGATCTGCGCCGCCTTCTATGATGACGACGCTGCCGTCGATTTCGTTTTGCGCGAGCAGCAGGGCGGACTTTGTCGCGGCGTTTATGCCCGCGTCGTCGCCGTCAAAGCACAAAATAACGCTAATCTCGCCGCGCTTTAAAAGCGGCAGGTGCTTGGTCGTGAGCGCGGTTCCCAGCACCGCTACGACGTTGTTAAAACCCGCCTTGTGCAGCATGATGACATCCATGTAGCCTTCGGTGATGATGATCTGATTTTTGGTGAAAATTTCGCGCTTTGCCAGGTGGTAGCCATAAAAAAGCGTGGATTTGTCAAAAACTGCGGACTGGGGCGAATTTACGTATTTTGCGGGGTTGCCGCTGATCGTACGTCCGCCAAAGCCCACGAGCCGTCCCGCGTGCGTGTAGATAGGAAAGGTGATACGGTTTATGAAGCTAGCGTAGATGCCGTTTTCGTTTTGCTTTACGATACCGACTTCTAGGGCTTCTTTGGGCTCGATTTGATCGTTTTGCAGTAGCCTTATCGTCTGCGCGCTCTCAGGCGCGAAACCTAGTTCAAATTTATCTATTAGCTCGTCCGTGATACCGCGCGAGTACAAATACTCGACGGCCGCAGGAGTTTTGTAAAGCAGCGAGCGGTAAAAGGCGTTTGCGTTTTCTAGGATGTGCTTGTTTTCTTTCGTCGGTTCGCCGCCGCGCACATAGTTTAACGTGAAATTTTGCAACCCCGCGATCTTTTCGACGGCTTCGGGGTAGCTTAGCTTTTCGTAGTCCATCACGAATTTGATCGCGTCGCCGCCGGCTTTGCACGAAAAGCAGTGAAATATCCCGCGCGACGGACTCACGCTCATGCTCGGGTTTTTATCGTCGTGAAACGGGCAGACGCACACGAAGTTCGCTCCGCTTTTTTTCAGCGGCAGATAGTGCCCAACTATATCGACGATATCGGTTTGCGCTTTTAGTCTTTCTATTGATTTTGGATCGATCATAAGCGAGATTATACAATCGTTTTGCTATAATCGGCGTTAAATTTGACTTTAGAAAGCGGCATTTTGGATATATTTTTTATCGAATTTAGAGACCCGATTTTCGGTCTCGTGGTGCTAGTCGCCGCGGTGCTCGTGATCGCCGTTTTTAGCTACGCGTGGGGCGTTTTTAAGAGCAAGGACGAAAAGGCGGAGATCGCGGGATTTTTGAAAAAATTCGGCAAATCTCAAGGCCTGAGCGACGAAAACAAGCAGCTTTTGATAAACTCTGGCGCAGATACGGCTACGATGTGCTTTTTGGCGGGGACGTTTTCAAAAAGCGGGTATTTTGAAAAGGCTATTAGCGTCTATGCCGTGGCTTTGGAGCGAGCTAAAAACCGAGCGGCAAAGGAGCAAATTTTTACCGATCTGGGTCAGACTTATTTTAAGGCGGGCTTTCTCGAGCGCGCAAAGAGCGTGTTTTTGGAGGCGCTAAAAATCTCTCCGCGAAATCAAATCGCGCTAAAATCTCTAACGATAATTTTCGAAAAACTAAAAGACTACGAGGGCGCGCTGCAGGCCTTGGACGCGTTGCAGGAGCTTGGCAGCGACGTGAGAGCGCAGACGGCCTACATAAAGGCGCTGCAAATTTTAGCGGATAAAAGCAGGGACGAAGCCGCTAAGATCGGCGAAATTTTAGCCCTAAAGGATGAATTTGCGCTCGTGCGCCGAATGGCGATGGAGAGGTTAAATTTAAACGGTTCGGGGCTTAAGGATTTTAGCGATTTCCCGCCGCTACAGGACGTTTTGGATTTAGTTTATTATCAAAACACGCCCGTAAATTTAACCGACCCCGAGTATAAGAGCCTATTTTTCATCAAAGGCATGAGCGACGAGGACGGCGCGCCGCTGGGTTTTGAGCTAGAGGTTTTAAAGAAGCTAAAAGCGGCAAACTACGACAAAGCCGCGCTTAGCTTTAACTACGTTTGCAAGAGCTGCAAAAACGCCTTTCCTATGCATTTTTACCGCTGTCCGATGTGTAGTGAGCTAGGCAGCGTGCAAATTTTGCCTCACATCACGGAAAAACCTGATGAAAACAGTATGCCTTTTTAGCGACGGCTCGTGTCTGGATAACCCAGGACCGGGCGGCTGGGCGTACATCCTAGAGTACGGCGAGCACAAAAAAACGGCAAGCGGCGGGCAGGCGCACACGACGAATAATCAAATGGAACTACGCGCTGCGATCGAGGGACTAAAAGCGCTAAAGCAGCCGTGTCGCGTGAAGCTCTACACCGATAGCTCATACGTCGCAAACGCCGTAAATGCGTGGCTAGAGGGCTGGGTGAAGAAAAACTTTAAAAACGTAAAAAACGTCCCGCTGTGGCAGGAGTATCTAGGCGCAAGCGAGCCGCACGAGGTCGAAGCGATCTGGGTCAAAGGTCACGCCGGACACCCGCAAAACGAGCTTTGCGACGAGATGGCGCGCGAGCAAGCCGTAAAGATAAAAAATAGCTTAAAAGGCGAATAATGCGAAATTTGGAAGAGAAATTAGGATATAAATTTAAAGACGAAAAGCTGCTAAAAACCGCGCTCACGCACAAAAGCGTAAAAGGCGGTGCGAACAACGAAAGGCTCGAGTTTTTGGGCGATGCGGTGATGGATCTGGTGATCGGGGATTATCTTTTTCACAAATTTTCGCGCCTAAGCGAAGGCGATCTGAGCAAGCTAAGAGCCGCGCTCGTAAATGAAAAAAGCTTCGCCGAGCTGGCTAAATATCTAAATTTAGGCGGGCTCATCAACATCTCGCAGGCCGAGGAGCACAACGGCGGACGACTAAAAGCCTCGATACTCTCGGACGCTTTCGAGGCGCTGATGGGCGCGATCTACCTAGAAAGCGGCTTTGACGCCGTGCGCGCGGCTAGCCTAAAAGCCTTTGAGAGATGCTATCCTGATATAAATTTCGACCGCATGGTAAAAGACTACAAAACCGCGCTGCAAGAGCTAACTCAAGCGCGCTTCGCCGAGATACCAAAATACGTACTGGTAGGCTCAAAAGGCCCCGATCACAAGAAAGAATTTGAGATCGCGCTGATGCTAAACGAGCGCGAGATCTCGCGAGCCGCGGGCAAGAGTAAAAAAGAAGCCGAGCAAAAAGCCGCCAAAACCGCGCTTGAGATTTTAGGAGACGGCAAGTGAATACCTTCGGACGCAAACTAACGCTAACGACGTTTGGCGAGAGTCACGGAGCGGCGATCGGCGGCGTGCTAGACGGCTTTCCTGCGGGTGTGCGCATTGATCTAAATTTTATCCAAAGCGAGCTTGACAAACGAAAGCCGGGCGGCTCGAAATTTGCCACAGCAAGGAGCGAAGGCGACCGCGTGGAGATTTTAAGCGGCATGTTTGATGGGCTAAGCACGGGCACTCCGATCGGCTTTATCATCCGAAACGAAAATCAAAAATCGGGCGATTATGAAAATTTACGCGAGCTCTTTCGTCCTGGGCACGCCGACTATGCTTACTACCGCAAATACGGCATCCGCGACCACAGAGGCGGCGGACGCAGCTCGGCTAGAGAGACGGCCGTGCGCGTGGCGGGCGGCGCGATAGCTCAAATTTTGCTGGGCGAGTTTGGCGTCAGCGTGCAAAGCGGCGTGGCTAGCGTAGGTGAAATTTCGTGCGGCGAGCGACCGGATTTCGAGCTGGCGGCGCGCTCGGAGATATTTTCGCTGGGTAACGAAGAGGCGATGAAAGGGGAAATCCTAAAAGCCAAGCAGGAGCACGACAGCGTCGGAGCTAGCGTCGTCACGGTTATCCGCGGCGCGCCGGTGGGGCTTGGCGAGGGGCTATACTATAAATTTGACGCGGCAATCGCGGCTGCGATGATGGGCATAAACGGCGTCAAAGCCGTAGAAATCGGCGAGGGCGTGAATGCAAGCAAGATGCGCGGCAGCCAAAATAACGACCCGATGAGCGCGGCGCATATAGGCGTAAATTTGGGCGCGGATAACTCTACTCTTGACGGTACGGACGAGCCGACAAATTTAAACGGCGGCAAATTTGACGAATGCAAAAGCGAGGCGGACGGCGAGGCTTGCCGCGGATTAAATTCAAACGAGAAATTCGGATTCGCCTCAAACCACGCGGGCGGAACGCTGGGCGGCATGACGAGCGGACAAGAGGTCGTGATAAAGACACATTTTAAGCCGACTCCGTCGATATTTTTACCTCAGCCGACGCAAAACGTGCGCGGAGAGGATACTCTCTGCGAACTGCGCGGACGGCACGATCCGTGTATCGGAGTGCGCGGCAGCGTCGTAGCTACCGCGATGGCTAGACTAGTAACGGCCGATATGCTGCTTTTAAATTTGAGCGCAAATCTTGCAAATTTAAAGAAAATTTACGGCTAGAATAGTAAATAAAAATAGAGGGCTAGAAAGGCCCTATCAATTCAAAATCCCCAAAAAACCTCTATATTTATTTACTTTAAAAAACCCCAAGTATTTTAAATATGCCTGTTTTACTTACCAGAAAAACTCCAACGGAGTAAATTTTAACGGCTCGCCAAACCCGACCAAATTTCAAGACGAATTCGATTTCAAACTCCAACGGAGTAAATTTTAACTATTAGAAAAATATGCGGAGAATATGCGAAGATTTGGGTTTCAAACTCCAACGGAGTAAATTTTAACTCGGGGTCATTTAGCGGTTTTTGCAGGTTTTTTAGTTTCAAACTCGAACGGAGTAAATTTTAACGTCATACGCGGTTTTTAGATTTGAGATAGAGCTCAAGTTTCAAACTCCAACGGAGCAAATTTTAACCTTATCTGTTCGGTCATCCCGCCCGTTTCGGGGTCGGTTTCAAACTCCAACGGAGCAAATTTTAACACACTGATGGTTCTTGCATTGATTGTAGTAGTTTGTTTCAAACTCCAACGGAGCAAATTTTAACCATGATAACTTGTTTAGTCGGCAATCCTGGAAGCGGGTTTCAAACTCCAACGGAGCAAATTTTAACCCTAAACCTGATGATCCTAATAACCCTGGCGGTGGGTTTCAAACTCCAACGGAGCAAATTTTAACTGAAGCTGTTTTATTTTTTGACTTTTAGCTTCATTGTTTCAAACTCCAACGGAGCAAATTTTAACTTTTTGAGCCGACTAGCGCTCTTGCATCTTGTTCTCGTTTCAAACTCCAACGGAGCAAATTTTAACCGTCGATAGATTTTATGCGTTATCGGAGTTTTTGTTTCAAACTCCAACGGAGCAAATTTTAACTGAAAAATCTCCATTAGATACGCCCCGTCAAAATCGTTTCAAACTCCAACGGAGCAAATTTTAACTTTATATATGGGAGAATATGAAAAAGCTGTGTATAGTTTCAAACTCCAACGGAGCAAATTTTAACATAGGTCAAGTTAAAGCTAGGATCGCAAATAAAAATGTTTCAAACTCCAACGGAGCAAATTTTAACGCAACTCCTACAAAGCCCTTGCAGGTTATCAAGGTTGTTTCAAACTCCAACGGAGCAAATTTTAACATCTCGCCTTGCAAATTGTAGCCGGCGGTAGATATGAGTTTCAAACTCCAACGGAGCAAATTTTAACATCATTACATTTTTGGCACTGTCGAGTATTTGAATGTTTCAAACTCCAACGGAGCAAATTTTAACTTTTATTAAGCTATCCAAGCACGATTTCATAAAATGTTTCAAACTCCAACGGAGCAAATTTTAACTCGGGAAATGAAGTCGTAGCTGATCTTTGGGATGGTTTCAAACTCCAACGGAGCAAATTTTAACGCGAAGTCGAGCGCACGCAAGCACAACAAGAAATTTAGTTTCAAACTCCAACGGAGCAAATTTTAACCGCGCGGAGCAAGCAAAGAAGGCCGCCTTGTCAATCGTTTCAAACTCCAACGGAGCAAATTTTAACTTTCGTGCCTAGTATAGGCGCGGTCAAAGGACGCCGTTTCAAACTCCAACGGAGCAAATTTTAACCCGTATTTTTTTGGAACTTGGTTTTTGTACCTTCGGTTTCAAACTCCAACGGAGCAAATTTTAACGCTTTTTTAGCTTGTTTCAAATCTTTAGATTTTAGTTTCAAACTCCAACGGAGCAAATTTTAACCGGCGCAGAGCGCCTGAAGCTTGGCGGGAAAGAAGTTTCAAACTCCAACGGAGCAAATTTTAACGCGGAAGTTATCCTTTACGACGCGCTTAAGACCTAGTTGTTTCAAACTCCAACGGAGCAAATTTTAACTTAAAATTATTGACCCGGTCAGACTGATACATCTTGGTTTCAAACTCCAACGGAGCAAATTTTAACAATATCCCCGAGCATAAGGAAGTTATCATTTATGAGTTTCAAACTCCAACGGAGCAAATTTTAACTCATAGTTGCCGTTATATTGACGGCCGTATTTCTTAGTTTCAAACTCCAACGGAGCAAATTTTAACGGCTTTTGGTTCCTTTGCTAACAATTCTTTTGTAAAATGTTTCAAACTCCAACGGAGCAAATTTTAACTTAAAGTTGATAGCGTAGCATGTTCGCTATTTATGCAGGTTTCAAACTCCAACGGAGCAAATTTTAACTTAGTTTCCTTTAACTCCGTTTGATTTTCAGAAATTTGGTTTCAAACTCCAACGGAGCAAATTTTAACTTAGAAGCGATATATCTACATATCAAAAGCACTTGTTTCAAACTCCAACGGAGCAAATTTTAACGGTCCGGGTCATGGTGATGGCTCAGGCTTTTACGGTGTTTCAAACTCCAACGGAGCAAATTTTAACGTGTGTATAGTGGTGCCGTAGTCTTTGCCATTGTGTTGTTTCAAACTCCAACGGAGCAAATTTTAACCGCTACGCGCCGCACGACACAAAATTTAGATTAGAGTTTCAAACTCCAACGGAGCAAATTTTAACGCGGAAACTGAGCGCGGCGCGTAGCGCGCGCGAAGGTTTCAAACTCCAACGGAGCAAATTTTAACGCAAATTTGCTAGAAATAGAGCTTAGAACGCTTTAGTTTCAAACTCCAACGGAGCAAATTTTAACATTTTTTAGCTCCTCAAGCACGGGTGCATCGAAAACGTTTCAAACTCCAACGGAGCAAATTTTAACTCAGATGAAAAAGAGTTATTTTGTCGGTGCTGACGGTTTCAAACTCCAACGGAGCAAATTTTAACTTGATTATTCCGACAAAAAAGGGGAATATGAGGATTTGTTTCAAACTCCAACGGAGCAAATTTTAACTTTCAATATCTCGTTTAAATTCGTTCAAATTTGAATGTTTCAAACTCCAACGGAGCAAATTTTAACCAGCGAACTTTAGTCGCTTATTCGGTTGCTAGGATGGTTTCAAACTCCAACGGAGCAAATTTTAACAGCACCAAAATATACATTTTTAGGGCTACTAAAAACCAAAGTCTATATTTTTACGCCTTAAATTTGCATAAAATTCAAAATAGCATAGATATAAAATGGCCCAAATTTCAGCATTTCTAAAATCTTAGAAAAAGCTTTATCGACATGATTTGGATTTAAAAAGCCACTCAAAAATCAAATATCCCACCGCGAAAAGAGCAAGCTAGCACCCCCCCCAACCCGACACCGTAGCCAAAGACGCATAAGTCAAATTTAACCGCAAATGCGTAGCGATTTTTGTGCCGCATTTTGATGAAGTCAGGACTCTAAAATCAAATCATCAAAATGCAACCGCGACCTTTTGCTGGACCTTACCGACAAAAGACCAAATTTACCCCCACCTAAACCCCTCATAAGGCGCATCTTCGCAGATACATTTTTTGATCTGATTTGCCTCGCGGCGGATCACCTGCCGCCACGTGAGATTTTGCCCACCAAGCGAAATCGTTTCGCCAAGCCTCGCGATCATTTTTAGCTCTATTTTTTGCACGGCATCGTTGCTAAATTTTATCCGCCCGGCGTCCGTTTGAAAGTCCTTTGCCGTGATCTCCTTTTTATTTAGCATGCTAAAAATCAGCGTGTCGCCCAAAATCGGTTTAAAGATCTCGGCAAGATCGAGGTGCAGGCTCAGCGCACGGTAGTTTGGCTCGTGCAAAAAGCCGATGCGCGGATCAAGCTCGGTTTTGTAAATTTCGCTGAGGCAGACGTTATAAATGCGCGTATTTACGTAGCTTATGAAGCTGTTGATTTTATCGGCGGGCGGGCGCTTGGAGCGGACGGTAAATTTAAAGCTTTTTTGATCCGCGATTATCTCGTTCCACTTTTCGTAGTATAACTTTTGAAACGCCCCTTCCACCGCCATTATCGCAGGCGCGTCCGCAGCAGCGTTTAGCGCCTCTATATGTGGCGAGACGTCAAATTTCACGCCGTGTCTTTTGCAGTTTGCCGCGTCGTTTAGGATGTGCGCGCGAGTAATCTCGCGGGCGATGTAGGCGCGCTTAAGCGGGTCGTCAAAAGCGCGGACCTGATTTAGCAGCACGAAGCCGCTTTTATTGACCGAGTTTGAGGTATTTGGATAAAAATTACCTCGAAAGCTCTGATACGGGCTAAAAACGTGCAAAAGGATGTTGTTATCCGCCAGAAACGCCATAGTGTAGGTATCGATCTGCACTTTTGCCAGTACGTAAATTTCATCGATCGCGTTTATCGGCAAAATTTTACTAGCGACGACCGCGCCCGCATCATCAAATTTATCAAAATAGATATTGTTATCTTGCCTGCGAAGCCTGCCTGTGCTCAAAATAAAATGCGTCCTGTCGCTTTTTTGCATCTTTTTTCCTTAAATTTAGCTGGGATTTTAAACGCCGCCAAACTCGGCAAATTTACGCGAGCAAATTTAACTAAACAGCGCGCCGCTTTTATCCTGTCCGATTACGATACGCTTGGAGTATTTCAGCGAATTAAACGTATAAATCACGATAGAATCGAGCTGTGCAATGCACTCTTTTTGCAAAATCGCAGTTAGTTTTTTAAAATCGCTCTCGCGAATCTCGCCTTCAAAAACGGAAAACTGCACGCGAGGCAGAAACTTCTCGACCGCCTTTCTGATGCGGTTTGAGTTGTTTTTTTCTTTTTGCTCGGCGCCGGCGATGTCGTAAAATAAAATCACGTACATTTTTCTAACATTTTTCTAAATTTTAACTCGCACAATATCCGCTATAAGCGCAGTTTGTGCAAAATTTACCCTGCGTAAATTTCGGCGGTCGCTCCAGATTTACGAGCGCCGTTATCTCGCTTAAAATTTGCTCTATTAGAGCGAAATTTTCACTGCTATCCTCTACCAAAATTACCTTTTTACCGCTGATTAGTTTGCCTTTTACCTCTTTTAAATTTAAGCTCGTTTTCAAAAGATAGATATAAAAAAGTAGCTGTATTTTGCCCGCAATCTCGTTTTTTAGGCTTTTTTTGTATTCGGTGACGAGATAATGTCCGCGCTGCTTGGAAAGTTTGTCGAATTTTAAATTTGAAAATGCGAAATCCTGCAAATCGCTCTCTTTGGTGTCCGCCAGCGCCTTGCCCATCAGCACGTTTTCATCCTCCTGATCGGCGTGGATATGGTGCGCGTAAAGCCACGCCTCGCGCTTACAGGTAACGTAATAATTCACAAGCGTGCCGGTGATTTGGTCTTTGCAAAACATTAGTCAAATACCTCGTCCTCAATATCCAAATTCGTATCTTTTTTAAGCCCGTAATCCGTGCTATAAAAATAAGACGAGCCAAACGGTAGATAAAACATATCTTTTAGCCCGCGTATTTGCTTTAAATTCGGCAATAATTTCTCTTTATCTTTTAGTGTTACGTTTATGCTAAATTTCGACAACTTTCTGATATGATTTTTTAAAATATCTCGTATCGTAAATTCGTCATTTTGGCTATTTTTAATTTCAAGAATTTTAGCTTCAAAATCCTTAATGAAATTTTCTTTAGCTTCGATTATTAGCGTTTGTTTGCAGTTATCATCCATAACCTTTTTGATCACTTCGTTAATGTCTTCAAACTCAAGCTTTTTTATTCTCTTTCCTATGTCGCTTTCATCCGTATCTTGTTCCAGCTGAGCGCTAACTTTTTGAAAAAATGAATTTGAAATTTCTAAAATTTCGCTCTCTTGCACCTCTCTTTGCCTAAAATCCTCCAAAATAGTTCCGCTTACTTTATACAAATCGCCGTAAATTAAATTTGTAAATTTACTTATTTCAGGAAAGACGTATAACTCTCCGCAAATTTTTCCAAAATGCCTATTTACGCGCCCTGCGGTCTGTATGATAGAGCTAATGGGCGAGACTTCGCGAAATCCCACGTCAAAGTCAAGATCCACTCCCGCCTCAATAGACTGCGTGGAAATTAATAAAATTTTACTCGCGAACGGATCGTTTTTGCTCTTACTTATCCTATATCTTACCATTCTTATAATCGCTCGCTTATGCCTATCATACATATATCCGTTTAAGCAAAAGCAGCTAAATTTATCTCTTAGTTTTACAAACAGCTCCTGCGCTTTTTTGATCGTATTTACGACGACGAGGGTATTTTTATCGCTTGCGACCTGGCAAATCTTTTCCAAAAGCCCATCTTCGCCGTTTATGTCAAGCCATTTTATGACGTATCTATCCTGCTTTGAAAAATACTCTAAATTTGAAATTTCTTTAAAATTTTCGCTTTTAATAACTGGCATCGTCGCCGACATAAATATAAAAATAGTGCCGAGCCGCTGTGAAATGATCTCGCAAAGCAGGATAAAATCTTTTCTAAAATTATACGGGATCGCTTGGGCCTCGTCGATGATAACGACGCTATTTTTGAGTTGATTAAATTTAACGTTGTCTTTGTTTTTATTGCCAAATAGCGCAAATATCAGCTGATAAAGCGTAGTTACGTTTATCTCACCGCTAAAAGATTCCATCAAAAATTTGATCTTAGAATACCTATCCTCCTCGGTTAGATTTTTTTCATCTATCGTCGTTTTGTGGTGAGCCTTACTAACCGAAATATCGCTATTTTTATAAATTTTTGCGATTATATCGTAGGTCTGATCGATTATCGAAGTGAAAGGAAGCGCATAAATTATGCGAGATTTGTTAAATTTCAAGGCAAAATTTAGAGCGGTCAAGGTCTTGCCGTAGCCAGTCGGCGCAGTCAAAGTAAAAAGTTTGTAATTTTCGTCAAAGTTGTTTAAAACAAATTTTCTAAACGTATCTCGCTTATTTGGTTTTTCGTCGCCTGATTTTTCCGCTAATTTTGAAATATGTCTTTCTAGCTCACAAAGCGGAATTTGCTTATTTCCTTGCCTTGGCTTATTAAAGATAGCCTCAAATTTATCGCTATAAACTAAATTCGAGTATAGGCTTTTGAAATTTATAAAATCTTTATACGTAAAATTGCGATAGGTTAATCGGCAAGAAAACATTTGAAGGCTCATAGCTTTCTTTAAGAACTCATCTTTTTTAGTAGATAATCCCGAATAAATCTCGATATTTTTAGCGGCGTCGGCCACTTCGTCCCAGTATTTTAGCTCTTTTGAATTTTCAAAATTATCGCCCAAAAATTTGTTATCTTCGCGCACTAATCTATCTAAATTTAATACGTCGCCATGGTGCGAAACGATGGCAAGAAAGCCAAATAGAGTCGGTATTTCATCAAATTTTGAATTTAGTAAGAAAAAATATGCCGATAAAAACGAGTGGTTTTTATCCAGCTTATCGTTTGAGGTATCTCTGATGTAAATTTGAAAATTATTCTTCAGTTTTGCGATGTCGTGATAGAGCTTTACCTGCTTATCTAGCTCTTCATCGCCGGGAGAGATCATATTTTTTATATGATTTTCTAAAAGCTTATTTGGATGAGACCAAAACTCGTCAAATAAAATAGACTCTTTCATCGTTTATCTGATATATATTTCCATGATTTTTAGATTTTATAGGTTCTTTGCTGTTTATCTCCATCACAAAGTCTTTAAAATCTTTAAAAATTCGTCCATTTTCGCAGTCGCAAGGCATTCTTGCCGTAGTTAATTTCGCATTTTCATTAATACCGTCAAAAATAAAATCATCCATAAGCGTAAATGTATCTATAAAGCTTTCATCCTGCGATATTTTTTCGCATATTTTTATATCGATCCAGCTAAAATCGGCTATACAAAAGTTTATCCCAAGATACGGCGTAAAGGCGGTTTTATGCTCTTTTAAATTTGAAATTATTTTATCCCGATATCTTTGCTCTAAATTTTCTAAATTTAAAAATACGATATAAGACGGCGAGCAAATAAGTTCTCTGCAAAACTGCTTTTTCTCCTTTGCGTTTTGATAGCCTTCCTCTATATGCATACTGCTTGAGAGGGCAAATTTTATGCCGTTAAAAACAAAACTCTTTTTTAAAATTTGCCTATCTATTTTTATGCTGTATCTGATGCCTGATAGCTTAAAATACTCTTCTTCGCCTATAACGGCACCCAAAAAGCCCATTATAGCGGTCTTTGGCGGCACCGGATAGGTTAGGCTAGAATAAATCGTCGCCGGATGCGAGAAATGAGCGTAATCGCCGAACAATCTAAAAGCAATAATGCTCATTTTATGCCTCTATCTTTTTCCAGCTACTGTCAAAATTTTCTTTGTTTATCGCTTCAAAATCATAATCGCTCATATACTCTATTTTTTCTATATTTGCGGCATATCTTGCGAGTTTATTTTTTAAATTTGTGAAGTCGATAGCGTATTCGTTGATACTTCTTATCGCCCTATCGTCTTTTTCGCTTTTTAGGCTTATGCTATTGTTTAGATCGCCCGCAAATGTATCGTCTTTGTACGTGATGATTAGCATAAACCTCGGAGTCTGGCCGATTTTGGAGCGAGTCGTTAGGTTTTTAGTGCCGTGCCATAAGGCTTTTAAAATTTTAGCTTCATCGGCTTCGTTAAAGCCGGTTTTTGCCGCATTATAATTATCGATAATGCCGTAAGTAGCAAAAATAGCGTATCTTAAAAATCTTTCCTCTCTAAAGGTCGCTTGATCTTTTTGTTTTTTTGACTCATTTGGATCGTAATCGCTGGCAAAAGCACCGGTCCCTTTAACATACTCTATTTCGACCTTGTTTAGGGATTTGCTCAATCTAAACTGCACCGGCCCCGTAAACTGAACGCCAGCGGTTTTTATCTCCTTATCCTGTTTCATTTCGTCTTTATCCGAAATCGGCAACACGCCGCCGAATGCGCGAATATCGATAAATTTAGACAAAATTTCTTTTTGCAGTTCGCTTTTGCTTTGTTTTATGTTTATACTTTGTCTGATCGCCGTTTTAGCGTCTAGTACGGCATCTTCTATCCTATACTCCTTTATAAAAATCGACGCCTCGTCTTTTTTCATAATCTCGTCCCTAATAGTTCTTTTTATACGCACGTCCGTTACTTCGGCTATGCCGGTCTCATCATCGCATCTTGGAGCGTTATCCTTTAGCATATCGCCGTTTGGGTTCCAATTCTCTCCATCCCACAAAAAAAGTATCTCTTTTTTCTGCATCTTATTCTCCTTGCTTATTTTGTTTTATCTTTTAAAAATTTACGATAATCGCTTCCGCCCATAGCAAAAGCAAGCGTAATGTATGAGCTTTTGACCGTTTTTCCGGCCCTTTTTGCAAAAAATGTTTGTGGTAAAATTTCAATCAAACACTCTTTTATGTTTTCAACATTAGAATTCGGTTTGCCGGAAGCGCCTTTTAACTTTCTAATCATCTCATCGCATTTAGTCCAAATTCGTTCCAAACTTTCTTTATTTATCGAGCCGTAGTTATCAAGCCAGTTGCTAAACGATACGCCGCCGTTAACGCCGAGCTGCCAGTTTATCAGAGCTGCGCTTAGCATACCGAGCAAATAAGCGCTAATGAGCGCGTCGTTTTGATTTAAAAACTCGCTATTTTTGATTAGCTCTTTAATCAGTTCCTTTTTATCGGTTAAATTTTCCAAATCGCACTCCTTTTGAAACACTAGTTTTTTATTTAAGACATCGATTTCATTAAAAAAATTTTGATATTTCGTAATATTTTCAAACGTTCTTTCTTTATAAAAATCGTTAAAATATTTGCTCCATTCTAATTTTTTTGCATAACTTTTATTGACGCTACCGTAATAAATCAAATCGCTATATCTTTCTATCATAATCTCTAAATCAAATTTATTTCGCGACAGTAAAAAACTCATCACGCTTAGCCCGTCTTCAAACAAATTTTGCAAATAAATCGTCTCGTCGGTTCCACCGTTTTTTTCATAGAAGGCTTTTATATCAAAACTACCCATTAAATTTGAAATATGAGAGATAAAAGAGGGCAAAACATCATCTATCGCAAGCTTTAAATCGATAGCGGCGTTACTTTGCGTATAAAATAAAATCGTATTTAAAACAGGCAAATTTTCCTGCTTTTTAGCAGCGGCTTCGAGATAATAATCTATGCTAAATTTTATAACTTTTTCAGATATTTGAATGCTTTTTATATCGCTTTTTGAAGTTTCTTCTAGTATTTTTACAATCTCTTCTAAATTTACCGACCTACCTAAAATCATCGGCAAAATCGCCATTTTCATACCGTAAAAATTATGCGATAGCTTATCTTTTATAGCTTTAAAGCCGTTTTCTACCTTTTTTGCGCTAACGGCGTTTAACGGCAGGAGTTTGGATTTGATAAATTGCATATTAGCGGGCATCTCATTTACCGAGCAAAACGCTAAATTTGCATCGCCGCCTATGCCTTTTTCATTTGTTAAAATATCGTATCCGTAAGATGATTTTTGCTCTTTTACGCTGATATGATTTTCAAAAATTTGCTTAAAATAGGCAGAAACGGGTTTGCCCTTGTATGAGAGCGAGAAAAAAGTAGCGACTTTTTTGCCTTTTTCCTTTTTTATCTCATCAAGGTCTTTGATTTCATCTATAATATCGGCAAAATATTCTTCATTTATACTTGGTAACATAGACAAAATAGCGTCATTTTCTATATTGCTCGGCTCGAAAAATGAGAGCAAATTTGAAACCGATCTCAAAACGCCTTTTATAAATTTAACTTCGTCTTTATTTACTTCTTTGGATAAAAATTGAGAATTTGGAAAAAGATTACCGGAATTTGCGCCTACGCCAAATCTACATATTATCAGATCGTCTTTGCTTATGTTTAAATTCGGTTCTATTCGCTTGCTTTCTATGTCACAGAGATACGCTTTGATTGCGTCGTATTTGTAGGCTTCGTTTTTGAGACGCTTTTCGTCTTTTTGGTATATTTCGCCTATGTCGGCGAAAATTTTAACTATATCGCCCAAGAGATTCCCCTAAATTAAGTTGGCATAATTATACTGCAAGCGATCTTTTATGTCAAGTTATTATAATTTACATAGATTTTACTTGATTTTTTAAGTAAGTTTTTATAAAATACTCTTTGAAAAGCAAGCAGTACTTGTTTTCCTTATAGGCTTTTAAATTTATATTTTACTTAACTTGCTTTTCCTCCACCATCTCCACAAACCCCACTCCGCAGTTCATACATCCACTTCCTACGCCCGCATCAAGGATCAAATTTATGAGCTCGGGCTGTGCATAAATTTTCCATTTTGCTTGCCAAGCTTGAACCGGCGAGCGGCTATTGCCGTAATAAAAATTAAATGGGTTTTGCAAATTTTGCCAGAGTAAATTTAGCTCAAATTTGCCCTCGTATCTGCATCCGGTAAGCGTTTCAAATCTTTGCAAGGCGTTTGTTTTCATCATCTCAAGATGCCTAGAATCTTGCGGTTGCAGATAAATTTTATGCCCCAAAAGCCCGCTTACCGCGCATGCTACGCAGCCTTGCAGCACCGTTTCGCTTTGCGTAGTTCTGTGCTCGCTAACCGCCACCGTCGTATCGCACAGACAAAGTTCGCCTAAATTTAACCCATCTTTTAGCACGGCAAGCGCGATTATTTTTTCAAATTCCGGCTCATAAGAGGTAAATCTAATTCGCAAATTTGCGCCCTTTAAACGAAAATCAAAATTCGTTCGTTTAAAAATTTTGCCGCTGGGCTCATGCCTATATCCCTCGTGCTCGGCGCTTGGTAGATAGCGGTAGACGTAGCCTTGGATGAGCTGAGGCAGTGCCTTTGAAATTTTTAAATTTGCGCTTGGCAAACGTGAGGTTATCGTGAGCATTTTTATCCTTAAATTTGCTAAATTTTTAATGCAATTATAAAAAATATTGCATTAAAAATCGACTTTGCTCAAAAATGTAGCAAAATTTTAAATTTTACCCGTCAAATTCGCTAAAATATCCGCAAAAATTACGCAAGGAGAGCAAATGAAATACGATTTTGACGCGCCTGTAGAGCGAGGCGGGACGTATTCGTCAAAGTGGAAAATAAGCGGCGACGAGCTACCGATGTGGGTGGCGGATATGGATTTTAAGGTCGCGCCCGAAATTTTAGAAGCGCTGCAAAAGCGCCTAGACAACGGGGTTTTTGGCTACTCGTACGTGCCGTGGGAGTGGAGCGAGGCCATCTGCTCGTGGTGGAGCAGGCGCCACGACGTCAAATTTGACCCAAATTGGCTGATTTTTTGCACGGGCGTGATCCCGATCATCAGCTCCGCCGTGCGCAAATTTACGAGCGTGGGCGATAAAATCGTGATCCAAAGTCCTGTCTATCACGTATTTTACCGCAGTATCGAAAACAACGGCAGGATCGCGCTCACAAACGAGCTAGCATACGACGGGCGAGGCTACGATATAGACTTTGCAGACCTCGAAGAAAAGCTCGCCGACCCGCTAACGACGATGTTTATCCTTTGCAACCCGCACAATCCCGTCGGCAAAATTTGGAGCGAGGAAAAGCTAGCCAAAATCGGCGAACTATGCTATAAACACGGCGTTTTGGTGATCTCCGACGAGATTCATTGCGACATCACGAGCCCGGGCAAAAGCTACGTGCCGTTTATCCGCGCGAGCGAGACTTGCAAAAACATCTCGATCACCTGCGTTTCGCCGACCAAAGCCTTTAACATCGCCGGCCTTCAAAGCTCGGCCGCCGTAGTGCCAAATCCCAAACTGCGCGCCAAAATGGCAAAAGCTATCAACGACGACGAGGTGGGCGAGGGCAATGCGTTTTCTTGTATCGCGGCGATCGCGGCGTTTGAGCGGGGAGAAGCGTGGCTCGAGCAGATGCGCGAATACGTAGAGCAAAACCGCAAAATCGTGAGCGCGTTTTTACAAAACGAACTGCCGCAGATCAGGCTCGTGGAGCAGGACGCTACCTATCTACTCTGGCTTGATTGCCGCGAAATTTGCGACGACGCGAGCGATTTTCATAAATTCTTACGCCAAAAAGCGGGCCTTTGGCTAAACGACGGCAACGCGTATAGAGGCGCGGAAAAATGCTTCTTACGCCTCAATATCGCCACGCAAAGATCGCGCGTGCTAGAGGGGCTAAAACGCCTAAAATCAGGCGCTCTGGCCTACGCGAAAAGTAGGGAATAATATATTTACGAAAAATTGGGATAAAATTTAGACCTTTTTGGTATGATTTGCGCGTCCGACAAGAAAACCTCCTTTTTGTAACGGCGCCTCGGCTCCCCCTGCCGAGGCGTTTTTGTCTTATTCATTAAGCTTTTTTAGTTATAATCCTTCTCATAAATTTACTCCGCCTAGCTCAAATTTAAGCAAATTTAGCACTTCAGGCGAAAGGACGAAAATGCTAACTCACATAGACGAAAACAACCGCCCTAAAATGGTCGACGTAAGCGACAAGGGCGTAACTACGCGCATAGCCGTAGCAAGCGGCATTATAAAAATGTCGCGCGAAGCCTTTGACGCGATCAAAAACAACACTGGCAAAAAAGGCCCAGTCCTGCAAACCGCCGTCGTAGGCGCGATAATGGGAGCGAAAAAGACGAGCGAACTCATCCCGATGTGCCACCCGCTGCTAATCAGCGGCATAAACTGCGATATCGAAGAGCTAGCTGATATCTGCGCCTACAAGCTAACCGTTAGCGTCAAGATAGACGGCAAAACCGGCGTCGAGATGGAGGCGCTAACAGGCGTTAGCGTCGGTCTCCTAACGATCTACGATATGATAAAAGCGATAGATAAAACCATGCAGATAACAGATATCGCGCTAGAAAGTAAGAGCGGAGGCAAAAGTGGCGACTACGTGCGATCTAAATAAAGAACCAGAAATCATCTATCCAAATTTTTGGGAATACAAAATCATCGTGCTTGAGAATGAAAGCGCCGAAGCTATTGCGCAGGGCGTCGTAGGCGAGAGACAACACAAGATAACGCCGTCAAAATCGAGCAAAGAGAGCAAATACAAAAGCTACAATCTAAGCGTTTTGGTTAATTCTAACGAGGAGCGATTAGAGATATTTTCCGCGCTAAGACGCGTTTGCAAATACGTACTATAAGGACTTTCATGCAAAATTTAGTCTTCATCCAAACCATAAAAGAGAACAAAAACGACCCGCAAATTTCCGTTTTGATAAGGGAATTTGCGCTAAGCGAGTTTAGAAAAAGCGTCAAAGGCGCAAAAAACGGCGACGCAAACGCGGCTCTGGCTAAAGAGTTTGAGCAAATTTGCGAGGCGCTAAAGAGCGAGGATCTGCTAAACCGCCAAAACGTCGCCAACCTCATCCAAAGCGCGGGCGACGCGCTCAGCGAGGCAAAAGAGCAGTACATCCACCGCCTAATCTACGAAAAAGAGCAGATCGAGCGGCAAATTTACGCGCAAAAAGACGAGATCAAAAACGACGTTCGCGAGCTGCTTGAAAATATGGAAAATTTCATCAAAAGCAGCGACCTGGCGGATAAAGAGGAAATTTTAACCGCGATAGACGAAAAAATGCTCTGCGAGCTGCAAATGCTGGGAATCCTAAAAGAAACCACCGAGGCGGCGTTTCTAACCGCGATCGAAAAGGGCGACGATGTGAAGGACACGGTGGAGCAAATCGCCAAAAACGTCGTGCTTAGCGCGATAAACGAGGGCGAAGCGAGCAAAGAGCGCATCCTGGAGATCGCAAGGACGGTCTGCGAGGCGGCGACCGAGCTAGCCGACGTCGATCAGGCTTTTGCCAAAGAGCTAATAAGCGGCGCGATCGGCGGCGTAAAAGAGGCGCTTAGCAAAAGAACGGAGAAGTTTATCGAGGAGATCAAATTTGCCCCAGACGGCCAAACGCTGCTAGGCGAAGCTAAAGAATTTATAAGGCTCGAGGAGAGGTTCGTGGCAATGCTGCGCGATATGGCGCGCTCGGATGAGCCGTCTGCTGCCGTGATAAACGAAATCCTAGACGAGTCCGTCGATAGCTACTTCGCCAAATTTAAGCGACTACAAAACGACGTTTCGCGCCAGATCGAGCTTCAGCTAGAGGAGCTAAAATTTAACGAAAATATCGATAAATTCGCTAGCCTTGCCGGAGCTAAATTTGAGGAGCTAAAGCGCGAAGTCGGTCAAGCAGGCGATAAATTTAAAGAAAATTTTAACGCCAAAGAACGCCTCGAAGCGCTCAAAAAAGATATCAGCGACTTCGAAAAACGAACCGAGGAGAAGCTAAGCGCGATAAATGCGAGCGAGATCGGCGAAAATCTCAAAGCAAAATCAAAAGAACTAGGCGAGAAGCTCTACAAAGCCGCCGAAAATCTCATAAAAACCGCCAAAGAAAAAATCGGCAAAAAAGAGGACGAGAAAAAGGACGAGTAAGCCAAATTTGGGCGCGTATGCTTAAATTTGCGCCCGAATTTTTATTCTCGCTCTAAACGGCGGCAAATTTGACGCGGTAAATTTAGGCTCAAATTTGACTCCGCCAAAACGCCGCGAAAGTCAAATTTAACTCCAAAGGATCAAAAATGAGCATCACGTTTTTCGTCAAAAATAAAAAGAAATTTCTAGTCGGCCTTGCGCCCGTGATGAGCGTAGAGGAGGCGCTGCGAATAGTGCCCAATTTATCGCAGTTTAACGCGGACGAGGATGACGAGGAGTTTGACGCCGAGGGCTTTTACGGCGCGAAGCTCGACGAGCTTGACTGCCTCGTTGCCGGCACGGACGGACTTAGCGGGCGCGGCTTTGAGATCGGCTGCGAGGACGAGGCCTATAACGTCCGCATCGGCACGCCAAGCACCCGCACGGACTGGAAAATCGCTCTAGAGTACCTAAAAAACCTAGCCATAAAAATGGACGGCGAAATCGTGAGCAAGGACGGCAAGAAATTTAGCGCGCAAAATATCGAGGGCTTTGACTATGAGCCCGATATACGCGCGGGACTAGAGGCGATAGAGCAAAATTTGCAAAAAGAGGCGCAAATCAGCACGATTTACGGCACGCGAAACGAAGTGTCGCTTGATCAAAAGATCATAGCTCGCATCCTCGGCGCGAAGGATCCCGCGGGCGAATTTAGCAAATTCGTAACCGATATCCAAAACCTGGACGCGTATTTTGCAAATCAGATGTTTTATCGCAGGAACGATAACGGCGAGATCATCGGGCAGTATGTCCTGTCGCAAGGCGTCGTTACCGCGCTACCGTATGAGCCTAGCGTGGAGTATAAAAATTTACAAATGCTAGGCGATGAGAAAGTTGCGCGCTGGTCTGTCGCGATATTTGGCGGAGAGGGCGACGACGACGAAAAATACGAGATCCTAGCGACGCTGAAATATGAAAATTTCATCCAAAATTTGCCAAAAGATAAATACGAATTTATCGACGCTAAAAATATCGTCGTAAGCGCGTTTAGCAAAGCAGAATTTGACGCGCTCATCGCAAAATGCGGCGAAGATGGGCTGGCGGACTGAGCCGTTTAGCTAGTGGCGGCGATTTGCCTCCTGTGCTATAAATTTAGTGGCATAGCTAAATTTATAGCCGAATTTGACCGCCGCCTTACCCCAAAACAGTGCCAAATTTGACTCAAGATAGATCAAATTCGGCGTCAAATTTAAAGCTCCGCAAAGCCGTAAATTTAACCACGATCCCAAAATATTGATTTGCGCCGTCCCCTTTAGATAAAATCAGCCGCAAGAAAACACAAAGGAGATCAAAAATGCGAAAAACTTTCCTGCCTATTTTATGCGCCTTCCTGCTAGGCGGATGTACTACGTACGGCATCGGCCCCTCTAATATATTTTTAGAAAACAAAGAGCTATCCCAGCTAAAAGGCCGCCATATCCTAGATATGGAAAAGTACTCCGGCGGCTGGTCGCATATCGAGATAGGTATGCTTTCAAACAAATTCTATATGCAATACGAGCCTCGCGAAGTGCTATCGGTTAATAGATCGTGCAACTTCTGGGGTTGCAGCGTAACAGGCGTCAACTACAGCACCTACGGTTTTGTATACTTTACCACCGATAAGGACGGCTATATCACGGACTACGCCGAGGACGGCGACGCGATAAGGAGCGTCAAGCATAAATTTAAAGACCTGCTAGTACTGGAGAACTAAGATGAAAAAGACGGTAATAACATTATGCGCATTTGCGATCACTGCGGCGTTTGGGCTCTCTAACGAGGATTACGATAAATTTATAGCGCTAGACGATAGCGGAAAATATAAAGAAGCACTGGCCTTTATCAAACCTAGAGCCGATAGCGGCGACGCCAGAGCGGTCGCGCTCGTGGGTTACCTATACGAGGTAAGGATGTCTAATATCGGTGAAGGCGTAAAATGGTACAAAAAAGCCATGGGACTAAATGATTCGCTCGCCCACTCCAATATGGCGCGGATCTACTACCGCATGACGGATTATAAGCTAGCCGCACAGACCTTTGAAAAGGCAAGCAAACTAGGCGACACTGGCGCGGACGCAATGCTAGGAAATATGTATCTAAACGGGATACATTTTAAAAAAGACTATAAAAAAGCGCTCATCTACATCCAAAAAGCCGTTGCCGACGACGACCCGCACGCTCTAACCGATCTAGCTATATGCTACGAGAACAGCTACGGCGTCGCAAGGGATATGGATAAAGCCATAGAGTTCTACAAGCGCGGAGCAGCGGGCGGTAACGAATACGCCAAAAGAGCGCTAGAGAGGTTGCAGTAGTAGGCTACGCCGGGCAATATCAAATATATTTACCGCCCGCAAACAACACGCATATCAAGCGGTAAATTTGACCGCATCAGTTGCGCAAATTTCTGCCCGTTTTTAGATTTGAAAATACTTTTGCATTTTGAGTATCTCGGTTAAATTTTATCCTTTTTAGACTAAATTTCTCACTCCGTCGTTGCAAATTTGACTAGCTTCGGCTGTGCGATGCGCTCGTAGTCCTTTGTGTTTAAAATGATAGAGCGATCTAACAAGCCTGCATTAAAGGCGAGCTCGGCATAGCGCGCAAGCAGGCTGGGATCAGCGATCAGCTCTAGCTCCTCGTGAAAGCTAAACGGCGGAACGCTACCAAAAACGCAGTCAGTGAGTCGCATAGCCTCGTCAGGGCTCGCTAGGCTAGCTCTCGTACCGCCAAACGCCTGTGCGATGAGCTGCAAATCGGCCTTGTAATCCGCCGGCAGCACGGCCAAAACATATCGTTTGGCGCCGCCGCCTTTTACGACGCAAACGAGCGCCTTAGCCCCCTGCCCTAGCTCTGTGCCGCGCGCTACGGCGACCTCGGCCGAGGTTTTAGCGCTAGCGTGAGATACCGCGCGAAAGTCCGCATTTTGCGTGCTTAGCAGCTCTTTTAGTTTCTCGAAAATTTGCTCGGACATTGTTGTTCCTTTATTTAAAATTTAGTTTAAATTATACAGCAAATTTTAAAACCGCCCTGCTCTTTTTTGAAAATTTAACAAGATAAACGCGTCCAAATTTGAGCCCGTCTTAAACCGCCTAAATTTAAATATTTTTTGGCTATCATTTTGCAAATTTGCCTTAAAATGAACGTAAAGAAAAAGAGCAAATTTGCAAAGGAAAATCATGCAAATCGATAAAATCCAAATCGAAGCAGGCTGGAAAGAGGTGCTAAAGGAGGAGTTTTTGAGCGAAAATTTCGCCCGCGTGAAGGAAAATTTCCTGCGAGCAAAGGCTGCTGGCGAGGTCTATCCGCCAAATGCGCTGATATTTAACGCCTTTAATCTCACGCCGTTTAACGCCGTCAAAGTCGTGATCCTAGGTCAAGACCCATATCACGGCGCGGGGCAGGCGATGGGGCTAAGCTTCTCCGTACCGCGCGGCGTCAAGATCCCGCCGAGCCTCGCCAATATCTATAAGGAAATCCACGACGATCTAGGTATCGCGGAGCCAAACTCGGGCGATCTGAGCTACTGGGCGAAGCAGGGCGTGCTACTGCTAAACGCGACGCTAACCGTTAGCGCTGGGCAGGCTAACTCGCACTCTGGTTTTGGCTGGCAGGAGTTTACGGATGCTGCGATTAGGAAGCTTAGCGAACGCGCCCAGAACGTCGTTTTCATGCTCTGGGGCAACCCAGCTAAGGCCAAAATCCCTCTCATCGACGCTAACAAACACCTTGTACTAACGGCGGCTCATCCAAGTCCGTTAGCGCGCGGCGCGTTTTTTGGTTGCAGGCACTTTTCAAAGGCGAATTTGTATCTCGCCGAACACGGCAAAGCGCCGATAGATTGGGATTTAAATAACGCGGTTTAGGATGGTTTGATTTTGGCTACGATAAAGCGCACTTTTGTGATTTGGACTAAATAGACTACGTCAAATTTGCAATAAAAAGCTCGTCAAACTATCTCTGGCGGGTTTAAAATTTGCTTTTGGCTTTACTCGATAAAAGCGGCTCAAATTTTCTATAAAACAGGCCTACTTTTGCGCTTTCTCCGCCCTCATCTCGTCTAGCATAGATTTTATCTTGGCCGATTCGCGCTCGCAAAATTTCTCGTCGCCGCTTTGTATGATTAGCGCCGCTTGGCCATCCTGCGCTTTTTGTAGCTCGCTAAATTTAAGCTCAAAGAGCCTAAAGGCCTGCGGATCGTCTTTTAACTGCTTGGATTTTATTTCGTAAAGCTCGTTTAGGTAAATTTTGCTTTGATTCACGTACTCCTCGCACGCGTTTTGAGCGCCAAAAGCCAGCGCGCCGAGTGCGCAAAATGTCAATACTTTTTTCATCATCGTCCTTTAAATTTGTAAAATTATACACTTTTTTAGGGTTTAAATTTTATAATTTTCAAAAATTTAAAGGCGGAAAATGAGACGAAAAGATAGAGAACTAAGCGCTCAGGAGGGGCTTGCGATCATCGATGCGTGCGAATACGGCACGATCTCTTGCATTGGTGAGGCGGGTGAGATCTTTAGCGTGCCGATTTCGGTCGTGCGCGAGGGAGAGAGCGTATTTTTGCACGGCGCTCCTGCGGGTTCTAAGGCAAGACTGCTAAAGGACGGCAAGAGCGTGACGCTAGTTTGCGTGAGCTACGCGCAAGTGCCGGTTTTGACGGATGAGCAGCTATACGCGATCAAGGACGACGGCAAGGCGCTTGGCGCGAAAGTCTTTACGACCGAATACAAATCCGCCGTCGCCGTAACCAAGGCCTACGCCGTGACGGACGAGGCGGCGAGGCTGCATGCGCTACGGCTACTTAGCGAAAAATACACGCCAAAGTATATGCGAACCTTTGGCGTCGCGGCGGCTCACGGGCTAAAGGCGATGAATATCTACGAGCTAAAGATCGCGAACATAACGGCAAAGGCGAAGATTATTCGGGATTAAATTTACGTTTTATGCTTCCTTGCGGCGGTAAATTTGACGTTAAATTTTGATAAATCTACATAAAATTTGATGGCGGCAAAAATTTGAAAAAGCGAATATTTACGAGTCAAATTTAAAGGTCGAAATCACAGCCAAATAGCTCAATCAAATTTGAGCAAATTTACTGCCGCTGTAAACGCCAAATTTAAAAAATTGCCGCAGTATTTTCGCCAAATTTACGCAATAAGCAAAAATTACTGCGTTTTGACAAACCTACATTTAAATATTATTGATATCTAATTTATTCTTAAGAAAAGAATCGTTAAAATCTGCTTATAATTTAGCACTAATTATCAATATTTATATCTTAACACAAAGGGTATGTCATGGGTAAATTTAGCATCATTGCGGCTACGGTTTTGTTAAGCGCAGCCTCGGCTCTCGCGCAGACTGGAGGAGTGGATAGCAAATTTAAGCGAGCCGATAGCAATGCAACCGGATCTGTAAAGCTAGATATGGTTTCCGTCACGGCAAACAGGAGTGAAACAGACGTCGCTAAATACGCGGGCCAAGTCAGCGTCCTAAATCAAAACGACCTAGTTAAATCGCCGTCCGTTATCGACGCTATCGGCTCGGTGCCTGGAGTGATGCTCGGTAACGACCACGGTAGACAAGTCGGCCAATACTACAACATCCGCGGCTTTGGTTATCAAAGCGAAGCGCGCGTCATCATCGAACAAGACGGCATAAAGCGCTCGCCTTCGCTTTTTTCTAATCAAATTTCAACCTTTCGCGTGGATAACGACTTGCTACAACGCGTCGAGGTCGTAAAGGGCGCTAGCTCCGTGCTACACGGTAGCGGCGCGGTCGGCGGTATCGTTAGTATGAGAACAAAAGACGTGAGCGACTTTATAAACCCGGGCAGCGACTACGGCGTCACGATCGGCCACCGCCAGGAAAGTAATCACATGAACTCGAATCGAGCCGCCGTCGCAGCTAAGCCGATGGAAAATTTCGGCATTTTACTATACGGCAAGCATGTGGATTTCGGCAAGATAAAGATGGCTAGAGACGGCAAGCGATCTGGCGTAAAATACGCGGAAAACGACGAACGCGTAAACACCGTCTTTGCTAAAACAGAGTGGGCTATAACCGACGAGCATGCCTTGGAGGCTAGCGTATTTAACTATCACGAAAATTTTATTAGCGGTTGGCAGTCTCTTTACTGGAGCGAGGCGGGTGCCATACCTACCGTGGGACGACTAAAACAGCGAGACTATAGCGTGATATACAAGTATACTCCGCTTAATAATAGATGGATAAATTTCTCCGCTCAGTACTACAACGCCAAAGCTCTAAATCATAGGGTTAGAACGGGCTTTAGCAGGGGCAATCCCGTCAATGTCGACTACAAAAATAAAGACGACAGGTGGGGCGTCAGGCTCAAAAACGAAAGCCTCTTTGACACCGGCGTGCTAGAGCACAGGCTAGTCACCGGTATTGACTACGAGCATAGAAAAGAGGACGCGATATTTTGGTACAACGGCGAGCTTAGCGACTTCGGTTCGTTTCCGAATTTTTATAAAGACCTCGGTATATACGCGCAAGACGTATTTAGCGTAGGTAGATTCGAGTTTACCCTGGGCGGTAGATTCGATAAATTTAAACGCGGAGTCAAAAAAGGCGATCGCAGCTCATACTCCGAGTCTAGATTTTCTCCAAAACTCGGCCTTGCGTACGAGGTCTTTGATGGCGTAAATTTACTCGCAGGTTATGCAGAGACCTTTAGGGGACCTACTCCAAACGAAACGTCATCGGCCGGCCCGCTAAATCCGCACTACTGGTACATACCAAACCCCGACCTAAAACCTGAAATCGCAAAAGAGTACGAAGTAGGCTTTTCTATCGACAAACAGGGGCTTTTAGCCGATGACGAGCTATATTTTAAGGCTACCTACTACGACGGCAATATCAAAGATATGATAAATTTAAAAGCAAGACCGGACAAAGGCAATCCGCCGTTTGACGCCGAAGCGCCGGGCAGACGCTACGGTATGTACGAAAACGTCGATAACGCAAAACGCCGCGGCATCGAGATCGAGTCCAAATATGCGATAAACAACCTTACATTTTCGCTTGGATACGACCACACGAAAATTTACGACAAAGCGACCAAAAAGATACTCACCGTCTATGCCGACAAGCTAACTTTAGGCGCAATGTATAGATACGAGCCGTGGGGACTGAGCCTCGGCGGCGATATGACGCACTGGTTTAGGCCTAACAACGACGAGAAATACTACGTCGTGCGCGGCCAAAAATACGAAAACGTAGATGAAACCTTTACTATCGTAAATTTTAAAGGCCGATGGGAACCGAAAAATTTCGACAGCCATCTGCTAAACAAGGGGCTAAAAATCAGCTTCGGCATCAACAATATCTTTAACAAAGAGTACATTTTCGCTAACGGCTTAAAAGATACTTCAAGGGTGGGCAAAGGCAGAAACTTCTACGTAGATTTTGAAAAGACGTTTTAAATTTGACGCGGCGAGCGAGCTAAATTTGGTTTAAATTCGGCTCGCTTTCGCCGTTAAATTTACCGTTTTTGACGGCTCGTTTTTGTCTAAATTTGAGTTTGCGAGGGCAGGGCGCTAACGTCAAATTTACCTTTTCTTGCCCGCCCAAATTTAACCCGTTCGCTCCGAAAATCCGCTTCTTAATTTAAATTTGACTATAATGTCTTAAAATTTAAAAGGAGCAAATTTGCAAAATTTCGCCTTGAAATTTCGTCCGACGAGTTTAGACGAGATCTGCGGACAGCGCGAGCTGGTGGGCGTTTTTAAAAAATTTATCGAAAATAAAAAAATCCCGCACAGTATATTTTACGGACCCGCAGGCTGTGGCAAGACGAGCTTTGCTCGCGTCATCGCGCGGTCGATGGAGTATGATTTTTATGAATTTGACGGCGGAAATCTCAAGATCGAGGAGTTTCGCAAAATCCTAAAAAACCACGAAAATGCGCTTTCTAAGCCGCTATTTTTCATCGACGAGATCCACCGCCTAAGCAAAACGCAGCAAGAAGCCCTGCTGATACCGATGGAAAACTACCGCGCCGCCATCATTGGAGCTAGCACCGAAAATCCATATTTCACGTTAAGCTCTGGCATCCGCAGCCGCTCGATGCTCTTTGAGTTTAAGCCGCTTGCGAGCGAGGATTTTGAAAAGCTGCTTGAGCGCGTGAGGGGCGAGGTTAAATTTGATATCTCAGACGATGCCAGAGCCTATCTCGTAAAAAGTAGCGGAGGAGATGCACGCGGGCTGCTAAATTTGCTCGAGTTTGCCGTGAGTCTGGGCGAAGAAATAACGTTAGAGAATTTAAAAACGCTGCGAGCTAACGCAGTTAGCGAAGGCGTTAGCGAGGACGACGTGCATTACGGGCTAGCAAGCGCATTTATAAAAAGCTTGCGCGGTAGCGATGAAAACGCCGTTATGTACTATCTGGCACGGCTTATCGACGCTGGCGAGAGTGCTGATTTTATCGCGCGAAGGATGGCGATATTTGCCAGCGAGGACATCGGTAACGCCAACCCTAACGCGTTAAATTTAGCCGCTAACGCACTTGCTGCCGTTAGCAAGATCGGCTTCCCAGAAGCGCGTATAATCCTCGCTCAGTGCGCGATGTATCTGGCTCACTCGCCAAAGTCAAACTCCAGCTACAAGGCCATAAATGCAGCGTTAGCCTACGTCAAAAACGAGCCGCCGCTAAAGATCCCGCCCTATCTCATAAACACCGCTCCTGAGGCCAAGGACTATCTGTATCCGCATAGCTTCGGCGGCTGGGTAGAGCAAAAATACCTCGAAAAGCCGCTTAAATTTTACGAGAGCAACGGCATCGGCTTTGAAAAAACGCTGGACGAGTGGCTGGTTAAGATAAAATCCAAAGTCTAAAATTTGTAAGGCTTGTAGCTGGCGGCAAAATTTAAATGGCTTACATTAAATTTATGCCGATCAAATTTGCCATGTCGTTTCGTCAAATTTTATAAAAAGCGGCGGGGTCAAATTTGCTGCGTTTTTAGTTTTTGGGTTTTACAGACTTGTTAAATTTCTCGGCAAAACCTCGTAAAACTGCCGTCAAATTTGTAAAGCAACGAGAAGGTTCAGCCAAAATAAAACCCGCTGCCTAAATCAAGAAATCCTTTAAAAATCGTCTGCCTTGTCAAATTTAACTCAAATTTTACCTATATTTTTAAAATAGGCTAAAAAATTTTTATTATTTATTTTAGTTTTATATTTTTTTAAATATACTTGAAAAATTTTAAAAAATAAAGGCAAATCCATGCTCACCGACCTCGTAAGCTCTATAAATTCATTCCTTTGGGGGCCGTATTTCCTCATCGCGCTACTTTGCGGTACGGGGCTTTACTTTACGATTAGGCTTCGTTTCGTGCAGATTTTTAAGTTTAAAATGGGACTTAATAGGCTTTTCGGTAACTTCTCCCTGCACGGCGAAGCGGCGGGAAAATCGGGCATGAGTTCGTTTCAGGCAGTCGCTACGGCTGTTGCGGCGCAGGTGGGCACGGGCAACCTCGTGGGTGCCACAACCGCGCTCATCATGGGCGGACC
Organism: Campylobacter massiliensis; assembly: GCF_014253065.1. Taxonomy (NCBI): domain Bacteria; kingdom Pseudomonadati; phylum Campylobacterota; class Epsilonproteobacteria; order Campylobacterales; family Campylobacteraceae; genus Campylobacter; species Campylobacter massiliensis. The sequence continues at coordinate 1,142,220 of NZ_JACLZK010000001.1, read as the reverse complement.
GGGCGCGATATTTTGGATGTGGTGCGCGGCGTTTTTGGGTATGGCGACGAATTTTGCGGAGATCTGCCTCGCGCAAATTTACCGCACCAAAGACGACAGCGGCCATATGATCGGCGGGCCGGCGTTTTATATCAGTCGCGGGCTAAAGAGCCGCTACGCCAAAGTTTTGGCGGCTTTTTTTGCGCTGGCGATCATTTTGGCGCTCGGATTTATGGGAAACATGGTTCAAGCCAACTCGATCTCGGACGGCTTTAAGGGCGCGTTTGGCATACCGCAGTGGGCGAGCGGACTATTTTTGGCGGCGATTTGCGCTATGATCTTTATCGGCGGCGTCAAAGCCATTGCCAGAGTCGCCGAAAAGATTGTGCCTATCATGGCGATCCTCTACGTCGCGGTCGGACTTGTGATCATTTGCTTTAATCTTGATAAAATTCCCGGCGTCATAGCGCTTATATTTGAAGCCGCGTTTAATCCGTCCGCAGCTTGGGGCGGCGCGACCGGAGCCACGATAGCTACGGCGATGAGATACGGTATCGCGCGCGGACTGTTTTCAAACGAAGCGGGCATGGGCTCAACCCCTCACGCGCACGCCGCGGCTAACGTCAAACACCCGGTAGATCAGGCGGTGCTCGGCATCATGAGCGTGTTCGTCGATACATTTATCGTCCTAAATATCACCGTTTTCGTCGTGCTTAGCGCCGACGTGATACATTTTGAAAACGGCAAAGCCGTGCTAACTGGCATCTCGCTCGTACAAGAGGCCTTTTCGACGCATGTTTTGGGGCACGCTGGCGGCTATGGATTCGTGGCGATTTGCTTGTTTTTCTTTGCGTTTACGACGATTTTGGGCTGGTACTATTTCGCAGAGATCAACGTGCGTTACCTTTTTGGAGCCAAATTCGTGCGAATTTTGCAGATATTTGTCGTCGGATTCGTCTTTGCTGGCAGCTTGCTAAAGATAAATTTCGTCTGGGAGCTAGCCGATATGTTTAACGGCCTCATGGTGCTTCCAAACCTGATCGCCATCATCGCGCTTAGTCCCGTCGTGGTTAAGCTTTTAAAGGATCACGACAAAGGCAAAGAATACGATCCAAAAAATTACATTTAGGATAAATTTCACTCCGAGAACTTAAAATTTATAGTAGTTATAACTATTGTAAATTTTAAGTATTTTTTATTTAAGTTTTTATTGTATTTTTCGACTTTTTAATCAAATTTTGAAGCATGTTGTATAAATATAGACGCTTTTATTCGTCCCTTAAAGCAAAATATAAGGCAAGTCAAAATAACTAGTAGGCAATATTATACCAACACCGATAACTATTACTACTCCACAAAATAGAATAGAACAGTATTAACAAAAATATAAAATAGAACAAATTATCTTTGTATTATGCTCGGCTTTACTGTCTCGAGATAGGGCAACCACACTAACAGTAATCGACTCTACTAAAAAGTATTGGATCAACAGAACCTACTTATCCCCTCTCCATGTTTGTATTGAGCTCTGTTGAGCCTTTTTAGTATGATTTTATAAATTCATAAGCAGCTTGCCTTTATTTAGACAATTAAGCTGCTAGAATATTTTGAATATAGGGGCTAGTATCTAACGTTATTAACCTTCAAAAAATCCCTCAGCGCTTCGTATTCGCCACTTTCAAAATATCGCCATTTACCGGGCTTTAGCATGCCAAGATCTACGCGACCGAAACTAACGCGTTTTAGATCCATCACCTCAAGGTCGAAATAGCCAAAAAAGCGGCGTAGCTCACGGTTTTGTCCCTCGTTTATCACGACTTTTAGCTTCGTAAAGCCGCCGCTCGAGCCAAAAATTTTATAGTCCAAAAACGGCTTAAATTCCATCGATTTTATCGCAGTTTTAGCATGCGCGCCCTTGGTGGCGTCCGCAGCAAAAAAACCCTCGTTCATCGCCGTTACCACCTCAGGCGTTATCTCGCCCTTTACTTTTAGATAGTATTCGCGCTCTACGTCGCTGTTCATCAGCGCAGTAGCGATTGCTGGAGCGTCCGTTAGCAAAAGTAGCCCCTCGCTAGCGTAGTCAAGCCGCCCGATACTAACAAATTTTGCAAACTGACGATCCAAACTATCATAGATCGTTTTGCGTCCGCGGTCGTCCTTTTTACTAACGAGTTCGCCCTTTTGTTTGTGATAAACGATCACGGTAAATTCTTTTTTTAGCCTTACTATGCGGCTGTTTATCTTTACTTTATCCTCTTCGCTAACGCTAGTAGCCAGCTCGCTAACGACGCGGCCGTTTACGCTAACTTTGCCCTGCTTTATTAGCTCGTCAGCCTCTCTACGCGAATAACTCGTGTTATGCGATATAAATTTGTTTAGTCTGCTTTTTTGCATTTTATAGTCCTAAATTTGCAAGGTCGTGTATATGTAAAACACCGACCGGAACGCCGTTTTCTACGACGGCTAGGAGCTGGATCTTGTACCGCTCGATGAGCGCTAACGCATCGATTGCTAACATCTCTTTATCGTTTAGCTCTTTTGGCTTTAGCGTCGCGTATTTGATAGCAGCATCGTTTAGATCAAAGTCCTCTCTCATCAGCGCGCGCCTAAGGTCTCCGTCGCTTAAAATCGCATCCAAAACGTCGTCTTTATCGACGATCAAAACTGTACCGAGTTTGCCGTGCGTCATCGTGTCGATCGCCTGCTTTAAGCTCGCATTCCAGCGTACTATCGGTAAATTTTCGCTTCTCATTACGTCTTTTACCTTTAGAAATAGTCTCTTGCCGAGACTTCCGCCTGGATGAAAATTTGCAAAATCCTCTTTTTTAAAGCCCCGCTTTTCCATCAGACAAACGGCTAACGCGTCACCCAAAGCTAACGTTAGTGTCGTCGAGCTAGTCGGCGCGGCATCTAGCGGGCAGGCCTCTTTGCTAACGTCAAGCTTCACAAAGGCGTCGCTAAATTTACCAAGCGTGCTAAATTTATCCCTCGCCATCGCAACTATCGGCACGCCAAAACGCTGCACGTGAGGCAGGATTTTGGTTAGCTCCTCGCTCTCGCCGCTAAAGCTAATAGCTAGTAGCGTATCATCCTTGCCGATCATACCTAGATCGCCGTGCATCGCCTCGGTCGGATGCATAAAAAAGCTAGGCGTACCAGTGCTAGCAAGCGTCGCGGCGATCTTGGCGCCGACGTGTCCGCTCTTGCCCACGCCCGTGACCACGACTTTGCCTTTGGTTTTGTATAAAACCTCAACCGCTTTTTCAAATTCGCCGTCTAAAATCTCGGCATTTCTCGTTAGCTCGTTAGCCTCTGTCTTTAGCACGTTAGCGGCTATTTTTATCATCTCGCTCATTTTGCGCCCTTACATCAGATATATGATCGGCACGATGGTCGGGTACTTTTTGACTTTTCTAAAGATGTGTTTTCGGATAACCTGGCGCACCTGGCCTTCGAGCATCCTGCCGTCTTTTAGAAGCTCCTCTTTGACGTTGCTTAGATACTGCTCCAGCACGCCCTCCATCTCTTTTCTAAACTCGCCGTCTTGCTTATCGCCCACGAGCCCGTAGCTGATGACGCGAGGCTTATTGATGAGCTTAGCGCCGTGGCGGGAAATTTGCGCGATGATCATCACGACGCCCGCTTCGGCCAAATTTTGCCTATCGATCACGACGTCGTCTGAAATTTGCTTGTTGATTTGGTTATCGATAAATACCTTGCCCGTTTTTACCGTCTTGGCGCGCTTCATGTATTTTTGGCAAATTTCCATCTGATCGCCGTCGCTCATCAGATAGATGTTTCGCTCGTCCACGCCGCAGGATACGGCCGTTTCTTTATGCTTTGCGATATGGTTGTACTCGCCGTGGACCGGGAGGAAAAATTTAGGCTTTATTAGGCGCAGCATCAGTTTTTGCTCCTCCTGTGCGGCGTGACCGCTCACGTGTATCTCGCTAAAGTCCTGATACGCGACGCTAGCGCCTGATTTGATGAGAAAATTTAGCACTGTAGAAACGCTGCTTTCGTTACCAGGAATAGCCTTTGAGCTGATGATGATCTGATCGGTCGGCTTTATTTTGATGTATTTGTGCTCATCCGTAGCCATGCGGTACAGCGCGCTCATCGTCTCGCCCTGAGAGCCGGTGGTGACGATCAGCACCTCGTTATCTTTAAATTTGCCGACTTCGTTAGCGTCGATAAAAATTTTCTTATCGAGTTTGATATAGCCAAGCTCCATCGCCGTATAGAGGTTGCGCTCCATGCTGCGGCCGATGACGCAGACCTTGCGGTTGTATTTTAGTCCCCAGTCGATCGCCTGATAGACGCGGTGGATGTTGGAGCTAAACGTGCTCATTATCACGCGGCCTTTGGCTTTGGAAAATATCGCGTCAAAGGTCTTACCCACGCTACTTTCGCTTTTAGTAAAGCCCTCTCTGTAGCTGTTCGTGCTATCGCTCATGAGGCACAGTACGCCGCGCTCACCGTAGTATGCGAGCCTGCCAAGGTCTGTTGGGTAGCCGTCGATCGGCGTGTGGTCGATCTTAAAATCGCCAGTATGGATGATGGTGCCCGCCTTTGTCGTGATGGCTAGCGCGCTAGCGTCGATGATAGAGTGGGTGATATGTATCCACTCGACCTCAAAGTCTCCTATCAAATACGGCTTGCGCTTTTCGACCGAACGGAAAAGCGAACGCTCCTGTTTTAGCCCGTGCTCTTCAAATTTATTATTTATCATACCGAGCGGTAGCGGCGTGGCGTAAATAGGAAATTTAAACTCTTTGTAAAAGTAGGGCACCGCGCCGATGTGATCCTCGTGTGCGTGCGTGATGATGACGCCTTTTATCTTATCTTTTATCTTGCGTACGTAGTCAAAGTCGGGGATCAGGATATCCACGCCGTGCATACTCTCGCTAGGAAAGCTCATGCCGATATCCACGATGATCGCGCTCGTGTCGGTCTCAAATATCGTCATATTTCCGCCGATCTCGCCCAGTCCGCCAAGAGGCGTGACGCGGATCCTGTGATCGGTCGAGTTTAGGTATTTCATCGGCTCGAGGCGTAGTTCATGGACGGCTTTGTTCGCCTCCATCGCGCTAGCTATATCTTGCTGCCACTGCTCGTTTCCGCTTAGCTTGGCGGGTAAATTTTTCTTAGGTTTTTTCTGTTTTTTAGGCTTAGCTTCAACTGTTTGATTTTCGGCGTTAGCGGCTTGCTTGTTAGCGTTTTTATTTTCGCCTTGCGCGCCGTTTTGGGAGTTTTGTTTATTGTTTTTACTGCGATTTTTTTTGCCGTTTTGTTTGTTAGCGTTAGTATGTTCGCCGTTTTGGGCATGCTGTTCGCCGCCGTCAAAAGGTTCTAAAAAGAAATTATCTATCACGCTTTGACTGGCTTTTTGTTCGCCGTTTTGCGCGTTTTGATCTAAATTTTCTTGTTTATTTTTATTTCTCGGGCGAAATCTGCGCTTTTTATTGCTCTTGCCCTGAGAGACCACCGCTTTTTCTTCGTTCTTGTCGTTCATTATCTTCCTTTAAATTTTTAAATACTTCTAGATAAAGATCGACATTTAGTTCGTGCGGACGGATGTTTGCGCTCAAATTTAACATGCTAAAAATTCGCTCGACTTCAGGCTTATTATAGCTTGAACTCAAATTTTTCATCAGCGTTTTTCTAGGCGCGCTAAAGGCGATTTTGAGGTAAGTTTTAAATTTTTCGTATTCAAATTTACTCTCAAATATACCCGTTTCGCCTATTAAATTTTTACTTTTTTGCAGTTTTATAACCGAGGAAGTCACCTTCGGTGGCGGGTTAAAGCAGCTCGCATCCACGTCAAAAAGCAGCTCGCAGCCGCCTTGAAGCGAGGCTAAAATCGCCAAAGAGCTAAAATCTCTATCGCCGCTTTTTGCGCTAAATTTGAGCGCGACTTCCTTTTGTATCATCACGACCAGGCCGCGACATTTCTCGTCTTCGATCGCATTTAGGATCATCTTCGTAGCGACGTAGTAGGGCAGGTTTGCCGCTAAAAAATACGGCTCGTCGTTTAGGCCGCCTTCGCTCCACTGATCCAGCGCATCTTTGCAAAAAAGTTTCAATCGTCCGTTTTGAATTTCGTTTGCGAATTTTTTCTGCAGCAGCGCAAAAAGCTCGGTATCTATCTCATAGCTAGTTACGCCGCAAATCCGCAAAATTCTAAATGTCAAATCACCTAAGCCAGGCCCAATTTCAACGATATTTTGCGTATCTTTGGGAATCGCTTGGATGATTTTGTTTAGCGTCGCTTCGTCTTGTAAAAAATTTTGCCCGAAGCATTTTTTTGCTTTAATATTTTCCATTTTAACTCCGCAGAGTAGCGAAGCCACTCTTTACGGGCGGGAGCAAGCTCCCTGCACCCACCTAAAGCACACCGATGTTTGCGGCATCGGCGTAAATTTACCTTAAAATTTCGCCGATTTTACCCAAAAATATCTTATGTAATGATTAGATAAGTCAAATTTAGCTAAAATAAAGCCAAATTTTAGCTAAAGAATAGTGATGAATCATTTTGCAAAACGCATAATCCCATGCCTAGACGTCAAAGACGGACGCGTGGTAAAGGGCGTAAATTTCGTAGGTCTCGTGGATGCGGGCGATCCGGTCGAGATAGCCAAACGCTACAACGAGGAGGGCGTGGACGAGCTGTGCTTCCTCGATATCACGGCGTCGCACCTTGAGCGCGATACGATCGTGGACGTCGTAGAGCGGGTCGCGCGCGAGCTTTTTATCCCGCTGACCGTGGGCGGCGGCATACGCACGATCGACGATATCTCGCGCCTGCTAAACGTCGGCTGCGACAAAATCAGCCTCAACTCAGCTGCGATAAAAAATCCGAATTTGATAGACGAAGCGGCGAATAAATTCGGCTCGCAGTGCGTCGTAGTCGCAATCGACGCGAAGAGGACGGGTGATGGTTATAGCGTTTTTATAAACGGTGGCAGGCTAGATACCGGCAGGGATGCACTTGCTTGGGCAAAAGAGGCGCAAGAGCGCGGTGCGGGCGAAATTTTACTCACGTCGATGGATTGCGACGGCGTTAAAAACGGCTTTGAGTTAAATTTGACGAGTATTTTTAGCGCGCTTGATATCCCCGTCATCGCAAGCGGCGGCGCGGGCAAAATGGAGCACTTTAAGGACGCATTTTTAGCGGGCGCAGACGCATGCCTAGCGGCATCGATCTTTCACTTTAGAGAGATCGAGATAAAGGCACTTAAAACATACCTCAGACAAAACGGCATCGAGGTCAGACTGTGAAATTTGAGCTCAAATTTAGCGCGCAAAAGGGCAGGGCGTGATTATCTCAGCGGGACGAAACGAGATATTTCCATTCGCGCTACCTATGGGCGTCGGGCTAGTGGATATGAGCATAAATTTGACAGCGCTTTTACAAAAGCGAGCTATGGTTGATGGTTGCGGTAGATACGAGCAAAATTTGACAGCTAATCGGCAGCTTGACGAGAGGCTAAATTTGATTGATTCGCCTATTTTGCAAAGCGCGAAAACTTCGCAAAATCCGGATAAAATTTTAAACGCACTGCCGAGAGAAATCATTTTTATAGGCTCGGCAGGACTTTACAAGGAAGGTGAAATTTTTGAAATTTACGAGAGCTCGTCTGTGGCAAATATCGAAATTTCAAGCCTAGAAAACAAGAGCTATTCGCCGATAGAAAGTGAAATCGCTTCTATTGTTCCACGTGGAACATGCAAGGTTAATTCATCAAATTTCATCACGACCGACCAAAATTTGGCTCACAAGCTTTTCGATCGCGGATATTTTTTAGAAAATATGGAATTTTTTGCCGTTCTTAAAGTCGCGCAAAAATTTCAAATCCCGGCTTACGGCATATTTGTAGCGACGAATTTTTGCGACAAAAACGCACATGTTGATTTTATAAAAAACCACGAGCAAGCCAAAAAAGAGCTCGAAAACTACCTAAAACAAAAGGAAATCATTTGAAAAATTTGCTTGATTTTACGTTAGACGAGCTAAAAGAACAGCTATCGCCGCCGTTTCGCGCGAAGCAAATTTTCGAGTGGCTATACAAGAAAAACGCGACGAGTTTTGACGAGATGCTAAATTTGCCAAAGGATCTGCGCGCAAATTTGGCGCAGGAGTTTTACCTCGACCCACTAAAATGCGTTAAATTTGAGCAGAGCAGCGACGGCTCGATCAAATATCTTTTTGAGCTCAAAGACGGACTACGGATAGAAAGCGTGCTGCTGCCGATGAAGGAGGAGCTCAGCGATGAAAACGGCGAGGTGGCGCGTCACGCTCGTTATACGATCTGCGTTAGTTCGCAGGTAGGCTGCCGCATGGGCTGTTCGTTTTGCCTGACGGGCAAGAGCGGACTAACGAGAAACCTAACGCCGGGCGAAATAGTGGGGCAAATTTTGTGGATAAAAAGAGAAAATAAAATCCCCTATGAACGCCGCGTAAACGTCGTATATATGGGTATGGGCGAGCCGCTAGATAACCTAGAAAACGTTAGTAAAGCTATAAAAATTTTAAAAGAAAACGATGGGTTAGCTATCGCTCCGCGCCGCCAAACCGTTAGCACGAGCGGGTTAGGCAGCCAGATAAAAAAGCTCGGCGAGATGGATCTGGGCGTGCTGTTAGCGATATCTTTGCACGCCGTTACTAACGAGCTACGCAGCAAACTAATGCCGATAAATAACGCCTACAAAATCGAATCCGTTATGGAGGCAGTGAGGGGCTTTCCGATCGATATGCGTAAGCGAGTGATGTTTGAGTATCTCGTCATAAAAGACATGAACGACGGTATAAAAGACGCTAAAAAGCTCGTTTCGCTGTTACACGGCATCAAAGCAAAGGTAAATTTGATCTACTTTAACCCGCACGAAGGCAGCGAATACGGACGCCCGAACACGGCCGATATGGAGGCATTTCAGACGTACCTACGCGATCACGGCGTGACCTGCACTATCAGGCAAAGCAAGGGCCTGGACATCAGCGCGGCGTGCGGTCAGCTAAAAGAGCGCGACAATCAAACAAGCGGCAAAACGATAGCCAAGACGGCAAAATGACTCTACTTGATATATCCCAGATAGTTTTCGTCTGCATCGTGGTTTTTATAGGGCTCGGTCTAATCATAAAGACGGTTTTTTATGACAAATCCAACCGATGAAATAGCATTTTTAAGAGAGCAAATAGACAGAAATAACGACAACTCGTTTTTCGTTTTACTCTATGATTTTTGCTATTTTGATAAGAAAATTTTTAAGAAAATTCTAAAAATCTGCCTAGAAACCGAGATAGAAGATAAAAATTTGCGTGCCGAAATTTTAGATATTTTACACTTTACGACCTATTTGATGCTCTGTCATCGCGATAAAAAAGATGCGTATAAGATAAAAAATTTCAAAAAAGTAGAAGAAAAATTCGGAGATTATTTTCAAACTATAAGGCAAATCAGTAGAAAATTTATAACACAATAGCGCTAAAGTAAAACCCTAGATTTTATTAGTTGCAATTAAATTTTATTTTTTAATAAACATACAACACTCCGTCACCGTAGCTAAATTTATCCTGCCGCTTTACGCTATCGCCCACAAATGTAATCGGATTATAAGCCTTCCGAAGCTTTGGTACATTATGCTTCCAACCGCAAGGAAGGTAGCCTAAATTTAATATTTTTATCAAATTTGTATTGAAGTCAATGCGGAAATTCGGACAAATTTTACGTATGCCGTACTCTTGAAATGCACGCAGAACAATCAGAAACACCGAATAATCATAAGTTTCGGTCGGCAAGCCGTTCGTCCGGATATCCTTAATAAAACGATCTTTTTTAACCGATAAAATCTCCCTAGCCGCGCCTGCGAGCTCATCCATCAGCGAGTATTGCCGTAAAATTTGATCGCTAAAACGACAAATTTCGGGAAATATATCAAGGTCGATATCGTTCCACTCGTTTGATTTTAGTAGCCTTGATAGCTGCTCAAATTTTGCAAATTTAACGCGAAACGGAGTGGAAATTTCATCGGCATCTAGCGAGTGTTTGCCAACGCTTTTAAACCAGTTTTGCGCATTTAGTCTGCTTTCAAATTCTGATTTTAACTGCTCGATATCTAACTTCATTGCTTATCTTTTATTTTGATTTTACGAGGCTATAAAACTCGTTTCTAGCGTCAAATTTGGATTTTATTTTGTACTCTACGCCGTCAAATTTAAAACTAATTTCATCCGAATGCAGCAGCAACCTCGGAGCGCCGGTCGTTAAAATTCGCTCGCTTTCGCTCATCTCTTTATCTAAAATTTTCTCGATTTGCGGTCGCGTTAGACCATATAGCGGTTCGCCCAAAATCTTATGTTCCACGTGGAACAAATGCAAACGAATTTGATGCTGTCTGCCCGTGAGCGGTACGGCTCGCACCAGAGTCGCATCGATATCGGCAAAATACTCTATCGGAGAAATCTCCGTCACAGCGCTTTTGCCATCCTCGCAAATTCGCATTCGCATTTTTACGTCGTCGTAGTCGTTTGCCAGATCCATATTTGCTTCGATACGCAAATTTTCGCTTATCTTTCCGTGCGCGAGTGCGACGTAGCTTTTATAAACCTGTCTGTTTTCAAAAAGTTTTTTCAAATTTACGACCGCATTTTTGTCTTTGCCTACGACGATGAGTCCGCTTGTTTCGCAGTCTAGACGGTGCGCAACCGACGCCTCTCGGCCGTAGAGCGACCAAATTTCGTCATTTAACGAGTACTCGCAGTGTCTGCCGTTTGGGTGACTGAGCACGCCGCTAGGTTTATCAAAAACCGCAAATTTATCGCACTCAAAAATCGGCTTTAGCCCGCGCGGATTCGTCTCGTACTCTATCAGGCAAATTTCGCCGCTTAGCAAGGTATTTTTTTCACCGACGACCGCGCCGTCGCAGATAAGTCGGCCTTTGTCGATTAGGCACTGAGCTTCGCGCATTTTATAGCCGTTTTGCAGCAAAATTTCATACGCTTTTTGCCCTTGGGCATACGCGATAAATTTATGAATATAAGGCAATTTTCACTCTTTAAATCTAAAATTTAAGGGCAAATTTAGCGGATACTAACCGCCTTTTCAGCCCAGTTTTTATATAATCTTTCCTTAAAAAATTATACAAAAATTCGCATAAAAAAGGCTAAAGAGATGGTAGAGAGATATTCGCGCGAACAGATGGCGCAAAAGTGGGATATGCAGGCAAAATACGGCGCATGGCTTGAGGTCGAAAAGGCTGCGGTCAAGGCATGGAATAAGCTAGGCTTCATCAGCGATGCGGACTGCGAGAAAATTTGCAAAAACGCAAATTTTGACGTGGCGCGTATCGACGAGATAGAAAAGACGACTAAGCACGACGTGATCGCGTTTCTAACGAGCGTGAGCGAGAGCCTGGGCGATGAGAGCCGCTTCGTGCACTACGGTATGACTAGCTCGGATTGCATCGACACCGCCGTCGCGCTTCAGATCAAAAGCAGCATGGAGCTCATCATAGAGGACGTAAAAGGCCTAATGAGCGCGATCAAAACCAGAGCGCAGGAACACAAAAACACGATGATGGTCGGCCGCAGCCACGGCATCCACGGCGAGCCGATCACATTCGGACTCGTGCTCGCGGTGTGGTATGACGAGGTGGCGCGCGCGCTAAAGTTGCTACAAGATGCCAAAGAGGTCGCCGCCTACGGCAAATTAAGCGGCGCGATGGGGAATTTCGCTCACGCTCCGCTCGAGTTTGAGGAGCTAACCTGCGCCGAGCTCGGCCTAAAGCCAGCCCCAGCGTCAAACCAGGTCATCCAGCGCGACCGCTACGCCCACGTCATCAGCGCGATCGCCGTCCTAGCCGCCACCTGCGAAAAGATCGCCGTCGCCGTGCGCCACTTCCAAAGGACGGAAGTTTACGAGGCCGAGGAGTACTTTAGCCCCGGTCAAAAGGGTTCCAGCGCGATGCCGCACAAGCGCAATCCCGTGCTTAGCGAAAATATCACCGGCCTTTGCAGGATGCTGCGCTCATACGTGACGCCTGCGCTTGAAAACGTCGCGCTCTGGCACGAACGCGACATCAGCCACAGCTCGGTCGAGCGATTTATCCTGCCCGACGCCTTCATCACGGCCGATTTTATGCTCGCGCGCATTACGAATTTGATCGCAAATTTGGTAGTTTATCCGGAAAATATGATGAAAAATCTAAATTTAACCGGCGGGCTCGTTTTTTCTCAGCGCGTGCTTTTACAGCTTCCGCAGCGCGGGATTTCGCGCGAGGACGCGTACAAGATCGTACAGCGTAACGCGATGAAGGTCTGGGCGGATCTGCAAGAGGGTAAAAAAGCGATAAACGAAAACGGCGAGAGCCTATTTTTACAAAATTTGCTCGCCGACGAGGAACTACGAGCAAGCCTAGGCGAGGCAGAGATAAAAGAGTGCTTTGATTACGCGTATTACGCCAGGCACGTGGACGGGATTTTTAAAAGAGTTTTTGGAAAGTAAATTTAGAGGCAAAAATGTCAAATAGAAAACAGATAGAAATAATAGAAAAACATATTATAGAGGCAGAAGGATATTTAAATAAAAAGCCTAAAGAAATTTATGATTTTTTTACTCGTTTAAATGGAATATATAAACATATAGAAGAAATTTATATTCGTGCTCCATCGCCTGCTCTAACCAGCCATTATTATGGTACTCCAATAAATTACGATAATTATAAAAAATATCTTGAAATGTTGATAGATAAATTAAAATTACATATGGCTAAATTACAAGATGAGGATGAAAAAACTATGAGCTCAAATCAATCAAATTCCGTCACAATAAATAATAACAATACAAATACAGCGAGTGCTAATATTGCTCAAGATATTAGCATCAAAAGCACGATAGAAAAAATAGATCAGATTCCAGATGAAATTCTTGCTAAAAATTTAAAGGATGAATTAAAAGGAATGCTTAGAGAACTTGAATATTGCAAAGATGATCAAGAAAAAAAATCAAAGCTAATGGAAGTCGTTAAATGGCTTGGAGATAAAACAGCTGATGCTTTTATCGCTTGTTTGCAGCATTTTGCTGGACTTGGTTTATAAAATATAGATAAGGAACAAAATTTGAAAGTAATCAAACGAAACGGACGCACCGAGGAGCTTGACGTAAGCAAGATCAAAAAATACACGAGCGAGGCGGTCGCGGGGCTAGCAAACGTGAGTCTAAGCGAGCTTGAGGTGGACGCGAAAATTCAATTTCGCGATATGATAACGACCGAGGAGATCCAACAAACCCTCATCAAAACGGCCGTCGAAAAGATCGACATCGATCGCCCAAACTGGACCTTCGTCGCGGCGAGGCTGTTTTTATACGACCTTTATCACAAGGTTACGGGCTTTAGCGGCTACAACCACCTACGCGACTATCTGCAAAAAGGCGAAAAAGCAGGCCGTATCATCCCTGGACTAAAAGAAAAATACGACCTGGACGACCTAAACGACTACATCAGACCCGAGCGCGACTTGCAGTTTGCATATCTAGGCATCAAGACGCTATACGACCGCTACCTGATCAAAGACCGCAGCGGCGCGCCGATAGAGCTACCGCAGCAGATGTTTATGGCCATAGCGATGTTCCTCGCGCAAAATGAACTAGACTGCCAAGGCTGGGCGAAGAAATTTTACGACCTCATATCTAAATTTGAAGTCATGCTCGCCACTCCGACGCTATCAAACGCCCGCACGACGCGCCATCAGCTAAGTTCCTGCTACGTAGGAAGCACGCCCGATAATATCGAGGGGATTTTCGATAGCTACAAAGAGATGGCGCTTCTTAGCAAATTTGGCGGCGGTATCGGCTGGGACTGGTGCAAGGTGCGCGCGATGGGCGGTAGCATCGACGGACATAAAAACGCAGCCGGCGGCATCATCCCTTTTCTAAAAGTCACAAACGACATCGCCGTCGCCGTCGATCAGCTAGGCACGAGAAAGGGCGCGATAGCCGTCTACGTCGAGCCGTGGCACATGGACGTGAGCGACTTCCTGGATCTGCGCAAAAACTCGGGCGAAGAGCGCCGCAGAGCGCATGAGCTGTTCCCTGCGCTTTGGATAAACGACCTTTTCATGAAACGCGTAAAAGAAAACGCGCGCTGGAGCCTATTTGACCCCGCAGAGGTCGCCGATCTGTGCGATCTATACGGCGATGAGTTCGAGGCTCGCTACCTAGCGTACGAAAACGACGAAAAGATCCAAAAAAACGTCGTCATGGCAAAAGAACTGTGGAAGAAAATTTTAACTAGCTATTTTGAATCGGGCATGCCGTTTTTGTGCTTTAAAGATAACGCAAACAAAGCCAATCCGAACGACCACGACGGCATCATCAGGAGCTCAAATTTATGCACCGAAATTTTCCAAAATACGCAACCAAACTACTACAAGATCAAGATCACGTTTGAGAGCGGCTCCGAACGGCTATTTGACGAGGAAGAAGACGTCACCGTTGATAGCGGCATAACCAAAAAAGCCAAAAAACTAAGCGCTCTAGATAGCATCGGCGGCGAGCAAATTTTCATCGTCGAAAAAGAAAGCGTCGAGGGTAAAACCGCCGTGTGCAACCTCGCGAGTATAAATTTAAGCAAAATCAACAAAAAAGAGGACATCGAGCGCGTCGTGCCGATCGCCGTACGCATGCTAGATAACGTCATCGATCTAAATTTCTACCCGCACAAAAAGGTAAAACACACCAACCTAACCTCCCGCTCGATCGGCCTTGGCGTCATGGGCGAGGCGCAGATGCTAGCCGAACGCGGCGTGAAATGGGGCAGCTACGAGCACCTAGCGCTGATCGATAGCGTGATGGAAAATATTAGCTTCAACGCCATCTACGCCAGCTCAAATTTGGCGGTAGAAAAGGGCGTGTATCCGCTTTTTGAAGGCTCGAAGTGGAGCAGGGGAGTGATGCCTATCGACACGGCAAACGCAAACGCCAAAGCGCTTCTAAACGACAGAGGCGGGCTATTTGACGAGAACGCCTGCGACTGGAGTAAACTACGCGAAAAGGTCAAAAAAGACGGCATGCGAAACGGCTATCTGATGGCGATTGCGCCGACATCGAGTATCAGCATACTCGTAGGCACCACGCAGACGATCGAGCCCGTGTACAAGCGCAAGTGGTTCGAGCACAACCTAAGCGGTATGATACCAAACGTCGTGCCAAATCTCAGCCCTGAGACGTGGCAGTTCTACACGCCTGCCTATGAGCTAGATCAGCGCGTGCTCGTGCGTGCCGGCGCCATCCGCCAAAAGTGGATCGACCAGGGACAGAGTCTAAATATTTTCATGAGCCTAGACAAAGCTAGCGGCGGATATCTGAGCGAAATTTACACGCTTGCGTGGGAGCTGGGACTAAAATCAACCTACTATCTACGCTCCGAAAGCCCTGATAGCGAAAAACTAAACAACGTCGCCGATCGCTCGATCGAGTGCGAGGGATGTCAGTAAAATTTACATCAAATTTGACTGACGAGTGCTTAAATTTGCTTGGATTTCTGGCAAATTTAAGCTCGGCTCGCTTTTTACTGCATTTAAATTTACCCAAACCTCTACACAGCTAAATCGCTGGCGTTGACAAAAAATAATTTTAATTTTATGGATATTAGTTAAAATTTGATATCGTTATATTAAAAGATAAAAAGCAAATTTGACCGTAAAATTTGATAGTTTATGCAGAAAAGACCGCTCTTGCGGTCTTTAAATTTATCGGCTTACATGCACCCGCAGCCGCAGCCTCCGCTTGATTTTATCGCGTCAAATACCGCGTCGTAGTTTGGCTCCTCCGCGATCTCTGGGACGATTTGCTTATGGATGACGACGCCGTCTTTGATAACGAAAACGGCTCTAGCCAAAAGCCCCACAAGCGGTCCTTCGCCGATGATTACGCCGTATTTTTCGCCAAATTCTCTAGCTCTAAAGTCGCTGCCGACTTTTAAATTTTTGATGCCCTCCGTAGAGCAAAATCTACCCATCGCAAACGGCAGATCCATCGAGATCACGCTTAGTTTGATCGCCGCTTTGGCTGCCATTTTTTCGTTAAATTTACGCGTTTCCGTCGCGCAAACGCCCGTATCCAGAGACGGAACGGCGACTAGTATCTCGATGCCGTTATTGCCGCCGACCTTAAACTCGCCTAGATCCTGCCCTACGAGCGCGACTTCTGGCGCATATGAGCCCACAAATACCTCTTCGCCTTTTAGCGCGACGTCCGCGCCGTGAAATTTGACTTTTGTCATGTTTTTCCTTTGTTTTAAATTTAATCGTAACGCGGATATTACCATACTTTTAACAACGGCTGAAAAACAAAAGCATGCAGCGGAATTTAAGACGGTAGTTATCTACAAAGTGCTATACTATTTGACATCAATTATCAAGGAGTGACAAATGAGCGACAAAGAAATCCTAGCTTCGCTTGAGGCAAAGCGCACGAAATGTGTCGTTTATACCCGCGTAATGGGCTACCACCGCCCTGTAGAGAGCTTTAACCTCGGTAAAAAAGGCGAGCATAAAGAGCGCGTCAAATTTTGCGAGCCTAAATCCCGCTAAACTCCTGCGAGTAAAACGTGAAAAACGACGATTTTCCGCTTTACTCGCTCACCCCCTTTACGACCCTCGACTACCCCGACAAAACGGCCTGTATAGCGTGGTTTGCGGGCTGCAACATGCGCTGCGCCTACTGCTACAACGTTCCTATCGTCACGGGTGCCGGACAGATCAGCTGTGCCGAGTTTATCAATTTTTTAGACAAGCGCAAAGGCAAACTTAGCGGCGTAGTTTTTAGCGGCGGCGAATGCACGCTTAGCCCAGCGTTTTTACCGCTAGCTCGCGAAGTAAAGTCGCGCGGCTTTTCGCTCAAGGTCGATACCAACGGCTCAAATTTGACCATCATTGGGCAGGTTATCTCGCTAAATTTGATCGACTACATCGCGCTTGATTTTAAGGCGACGAAGGAGAAATTTATCAAGGTTACCGGCTCGAATTTGTATAAAAATTTCTTGCAAACGCTTGAGTTTTTGTTGCAAACCGGCTTTAAATTTGAGGTTAGAACGACGGTGCACGCGGACTTGCTAGACGAGGCCGATATCTCTGTTATGAGCGAGATTTTGTACGAGCACGGATACAGAGGCGTTTACTATCTACAAAATTTCCTCGACACGGGCGAAAATTTTGGAAATTTGATGCAGGCGAAGGCTAAATTTGATCCAAATTTGATCCGTTCAAATTTGGAAATAGGGCTTAGGAATTTTTAGTAAATTTAATCAAATTTGATGCTCAAAAGGACAAATTTGACGCGCAAAATCTCGCAAATCATCACTTCCAGTTGTGATATTTACTAATTTTAATAAACGTCACGATCTTTTTTAGCTCGGGCACATCGCTTAGAGCCTGTACTTTTACGCTATATTCGCCTTTTTCGAGCTCTGCTCGGAGCAAAACTTTATCGTGCGCAAAGCCTCCGTTTGGCGCGCTGTACCATGAAGTCGCGCCGTATTTTGACAGATCAAAGGTTTCGGTTAGGGCGCTTAAATTTTGTTTTAGATCGTTCGCCTCGCCGCCTTTTACGTAGCTTATTTTGCGGTTTTGTAGAGATTTGAGCATAACTTTTAGTAATATTTTTTCGCCCGTGCAGGCCGCTTTTTCCTCTTCACTCGTGCCAATTGGCTCAGGGACGCCTTGCGTCGTATAACCGTAGTATCCGGCTAGCTTAGCGGCTGTAGTTTTCCGGCAAAACCATTTCGTAAACTCGTCGCTGCCGTATCCCGGGAAGGCCTCCTCGCTGAGCTTTTCTTCCTCTTTTTGCTTTTGCGGATCTTGCGCGTAGATGAAACTTATCTCGTAGATACCGGCCTTTTTGACGGTAAAATTTATGTCGGTTGCGCTACCGACCTCCGACATATCGACCTCTTTGTAAATGCCGTCATCAAGCGCATCGCCTCCCAAAAAATCAAATCCGTAATAAGTAGCCGCATAAAAAGCGCCGCTAAAGAGCAGTAAAAATATGCAGAATTTGATCTTCAAATTTGAGGTTTTATCTGTTTGGCGCGTAGGTTTTTACCTCATATAGCAAGAAATCATACACGCGCTGTTGCACGAGGCCTTCGTATTCGTCGGCGTCGATGAGCCTGCGTAGGTGCTCGAAGTCGATCTTTAGTGCGTAGTTTTTATTCGCTCTGATGGCCTGATCGATCGCTAAGAGCAAGCTATCAAGCGTCATCGGGTCTTTGCGTTTAATACGGGAGACGTATTCTTTTGTGGTTTCGATAAGTACGCGTTTGCGGTTTTCGTCGCCGCCGTAAATTTCGCTCGAGATATCGTATAAATTTTCAAAATCGTCCTCTTCGGGATTGAGTTTGGCCGAGATGATAGCCGCAAAGACCTTCGCGCGAAACTCCAGCGAGCGATGGTGATAGACCAAAAACTCCCTAAACAACGACAAAAATTTACATTTTATATCAAATCCCATATTGCCGCCTAAAATATATTTAAGTAAAATTTGAGTAAAATCGCTCTTGCCCTTTCTTAGACCTGTGCAATGTCTCTTCTAGGCACCGCTTCAGGGTGGGAACACAGCAGAGCACTTAGGCTAGGCGTGTGCCGCAGTCATCTGAGAGAGGGTTTTTAAACCTGCAAAAGCGAAAAATGCTCCTTAAAATCATCGCAAACTTTTAAAAAATTCACTCCGTCCAAGCTCTGATTTTTCTGAAAAAATTTATCCATATTATTAAAGCCTTCGGTTAGTTCGTTTGACTTCACGCCGTAGCTGATCGATATCCCCGCCTCGAAAAACGCCGCGAGTTTATCGCAAAATTTAAGCGCTTTACCGTCGATCGCGTTAAATTTATCCTCGTTTACGTTTTCCATCGTGCCCTCGTGATGTAGAGGTTTTTTCTCGCAGATCCTGTTTTCAAACTCGTTTTTGATAAATTTGCCCTCTTCCATACGGATACCCAGGATATAGCTAAACTCGTCTCTAAAATTTTCAGGCACGAAAGGCAAAATTTTCTCGTCTATCAGGCGCATTTCGTATTCGCTGATTATCTCGTTTAGACCTTCGATACCGTATTTTACGGGGCTAATAATATCGCGCGTTAGCGACTCGGGCAGGTCGTGAAAGAGCGCGCAAAAGAAGTTGTTTTCTAGCCTTGATTTGCAGGCCTTAACCTCAAGAGAGTAAAAATAACTCAAAATCGCCACGACTAGCATGTGTCCTAAAACCGCCGTTTCAGGGATGCGCGGCGTCTGTGCCCAGCGCTTTTGAAAGCGCAGTCTGCCGGCTAGATCGACTAGCTTGGCTAGCTTTTGATTCATCACGATTTTGCGCACGCCTATTAGCTCGTAATAATCCTCCAACTCCTCCTCCACGCGCGCTTTTAGTTCGTCTATGTCGCTTAAAAATTTGCTCGTTTGATAAACGATCGAAAACTCCCAGCGCGTCGCGAGATAGCTAGCGGCCTTTAGGATCAGGCGCTCTTTGGCGTGAGCCTTGTCTTTGTGTGTGAGATAGCGGCGCATCCGCTCTAAAAATTTACCGCCCTCGACGTCCTTTACGAGCCCTTCTAGGATTGTTAGCACCCAAGCATTTATCTGCTCGTTTTTGGTTTTTTGCATCTGATGAAATACGTCCGGGCGTATATCCGTAACCACTACGCGCGCGAGAAACTCGAAAATACCCGCCTCGATGATGTAGTTCATATCGGCATTATGCTCGAGTTTTGCGATAAAATACGCGATGATAAATTTATGCGCCTGCTTATCAAGCTCGACTAAATTCGTCATCTTCGGATAGTCGTTCCAGCGCGAGATCGACGCGGCCTTAAAGATGTGCTCGATCAGCTGCGCGCTTATCATTTATCTTCCGATGATTTTTTCACGACTCTAGCGCGCTTTTCGCCGGCAAATTCAGGCTTTTTAAAGCCCTCTTTGCTGCCTGTTCTTCGCGGTTTATCGTCAAATTTATCTTTACTCGCGCGAGGTTTTCTATCGCCGGTTTTTGTATCTCTTCTATCGGCTCCGAAACTCTTACCGCGAGAGCCGTCTCTGCTAAATTTAGACTCGCGTCCGCCGTAACCGCCTCTATCGAAACTTCGCTCGCTATCTCGCGTAAATTTCTCAAATTTCGGCGCTTCAAAGCTTTGTTCTTGCGTTTTTTTGATTATCTCGTCCGAGCAAATTTCGATCACGGTATGGACGTTGCCGCGCGGATTAAAGTCGCCCGTGATCTTCATCCATTTTGGCGCTAGCTTTCGCTCTAAAACGTCGTAAATTTCGTTTATGCTATCTTCGTGGCTGATGTTACGCGTCATGAAACTGTTGATGTAGAGTTTGATCGCTTTTAGCTCGACGACGAATTTAGCCGGCACGTACTCAAGATATATCGTCGCAAAGTCAGGATACCCCGAGCGCGGGCATAGGCAGCAAAACTCCGGCAACGTGATCTTGATCTTATAGTCGCGTTCGTGATTGTTTTCCCATATTTCTAGGTCTTTTTCTACGTCAAATTCGCTTATTATTTTCTCGCCGTATTTTGGTTCTACGACCTCATTTTCTTGCATTTTTTTCCTTTAAATTTCTTTTGGCTTCTCTATGAAAAAGCCCTGCGCGAAGTCGGTCTGATAGCGCTCCGCGATGTTGTAAAACTCGTCGTCCTCCACAAATCTCACGATGGATTTTACGCCTACTCTTTTTGCGGTCAAATTTAGATTTTCTAACAGCGTTTTAAATTTGTCGTTTTTGATATTTTTGTTAAATTCGATGTCGTAGATAACGAAATCTATCGGCAAATATTTAAAATATTCAAAGCCCGCATTGTTGCCGCCGAATTTATTAAGCGCAAAGCGGAAACCAAGGTTTTTATACTCCGTCAAAATCTCTCTAAATCTGTTTATCTCATCATACACTAACTTCTCGCTAAACTCGAAAATAACGCGATTTGGATTAATTTTACCCAGTCCGACGAACTCTTTTATAAAATTCGTAAATTTTAAATTTCTAATCGAAACCGACGAAATTTCAATCACGATCGGATCTTCGTCTTTAAATTTAAGCTCGGATAGCTTTTTGATAACGTTTATGTCAAAAAGCACCTCATAGCCGTTTTTGTTCGCAATATTTTGCACCTTTGCTTTTGAGACTAGCCCTTGTTTATCGGTATAGACTTTTACAATGATATTTTTAAAATTCTGCCCGAAACGAAGGCTTTTAACAAGCTGAGTTTGAAAGATAAATCTTTGCATATCGATGCAGTTACATACGTCTTTTTCAAGATCGTCCGTGATGTCCACTTTATCTTCGCTATCACTCTCGTTTAGCTTTTGGATGAGATAAGAAACCGAGTTTTTGAGGCTTGCCGAGTGATTTATATCGATAGCGTCAAATTTGATCTTTAGCTCGATATTGTAGATTCCGTCGCTTAAAATGCTTTTTTCAAAAACGTTTAAAAGGTGGATGAGCTCGGTACTTTTACTCTCGCAAAATATTAGAAAATATTCGTTTGAATACCTACCGATGAGAGTGTTTTTAGACACTTTTTCATTTAGAAATTTCTCCAGCCTCTCGACTAATCGTTTTAGCAAAATATCGGTGCTAACAAAGCTGTAACGCTCGTTTAGATCGTTTAAATTTTCGATCTTTAGTATTAGAATATTGCCGCCGCTTTTGCCTTTAAATTTGAAAGCTTGCTTTGATAAAAGTCTTAAAATTTCATCTCTATTATAGGCTTTCGTAACTTGATCAAGCACGCTTGTTTGAAAGCTCTGATAAATTTTATAAGCCGTAAAATAAACCTGACACAAAACCAAAATCGCAATCAAAATGACATCGTCGGTACCAAAATCTATATCGTCTTTTTTAACAAAAATATACACCAAAATGATAATGGTTAAGATAAAAATCGAGGATACCTCGAGCGCGGTTTTAAACCTATTTGATCGTTCTTTTAGTTCTGATTTTAGCATTTTACACGTCCAAATGTTTCACGTCTTTTGCGTGCTCTTGTATATAGTTTCTTCGCGGTTCGACCTCGTCGCCCATGAAGAGATTAAACATATCCGATGCGCTTATAGCGTCGTTTATGTTTATTTTTAGCAAACGACGGTTTTCTGGATTCATCGTCGTTTCCCACAGCTGCTCGGGATTCATCTCGCCAAGGCCTTTATAACGCTGTATGTAGGCACCTTTTTTGGCATTTTTCTCGATCTCGTCTAGCACGTCTATCACGTCGCCTTTTAGCTCGATGCCGCGCTCTTTTATCTTTTGACTGATATAAAGCGCCTCTTCGTAAAGAGGATTTGTAAATAAATTTTCATTTACCAAAAGCTCTTCCAACCCGCTTTCGGTTTGTACGTAAATTCTAGCTTCCTCTTCGCTGACGTATGAGTTTAGGATATTGTGTCCCTGCGCTTCCAGATAATTTTTCAAAATTTCAAAAATTTCGCCGTAACTTTTTGAAACGATGTCTGGATTTTCGATCATATATCTAACCGCAGAAATCACGCTAAATCGCTTTTCAAGCTCTTTTAATACGCTTCTGTAAGCCGCAACTATCTTTAAAAAGTCTATGAGATCAGCATTTCCTATACCTTCAAACTCAACCCCTTCGATACCGGTTTCGATTAGAAATTCATTCAGCGCTCTTTCGTCTTTTAGATAAATTTCTTTTTTACCCTTTTTATAACGATAAAGCGGCGGCTGAGCTAGATAGATATGACCGTTTTCCACGACTTTGTGTAAAAATCTAAAGAAAAATGTTAAAAGTAGAGTCTGGATATGGCTACCGTCGACGTCGGCATCGGTCATGATTATGATTTTGTGGTAGCGAAGCCTCTCGGCATCAAATTCGTCGCCGATACCGCAACCTAGCGCAGTTATCATATTTTTTATTTCGTCCGATTTTAAAATTTTATCTAAACGCGATTTTTCGACGTTTAAAATTTTACCTTTTAACGGCAAAATCGCCTGAAACACTCTATCGCGTCCTTGTTTAGCAGAGCCGCCCGCGGAGTCGCCCTCCACCAGATAAAGCTCGCTGATAGTAGGATCTTTGCTTTGACAGTCGGCTAGTTTACCAGGCAGAGTTCCTATGCTTAGACCCTCTTTTTTACGCGTTAGATCGCGAGCTTTTTTAGCAGCTTCGCGTCCGCGCGCCGCCATCAGCGCTTTTTCCATTATCGCGCGAGCTTCGATCGGGTTTTCTTCAAAATACTTGCTAAGTACCTCAAAAACCATCTTTTGAACGATCGGTTTTACGTAGCTTGAGCCTAGTTTTCCTTTCGTTTGGCCTTCAAACTGCGGTTCGGGTACCTTTACGCTTATAACTGCGATTAGACCTTCGCGGATATCTTCGCCCGTGATTTTCGTGTCTTTTTCGCGTGCTGCGGCGTTTGCTGCGATATAGTTTGTTATCACGCGAGTTAAACCCGCGCGAAATCCCGCCTCGTGCGTACCGCCGTCAGGGGTTTTGATATTATTTACGAAGCTTAGTAAATTTTCGCTATAAGTATCGTTGTACATCAGCGCAAAATCGACTAAAACGTCCTCTTCGCCGCCGCTAAACGATACGGCTTTACTTACGGCTTCGTTTTTGTTTAAATCGGTTACGAAACTCTCAAGTCCGCCCTCGTAGTGAAAACTCTCGTTTCTACCGTTTCTTTGATCCTTAAAATTTATAGTGATTTTCGGGTTTAGGTAGGCTAGCTCTCTAAAGCGTTTAGTTAAAATTTCATCGTCAAATTCCGTAACCTCAAAGATGCTGTCGTCCGGCCAAAACTCTACCTGAGTTCCCGTTCTATTCGTAGTTTTTATGATCTCGAGGTCGCTTTGCGGGATACCTTTTGAAAATTCTTGTCTGTGTAGTTTACCGTCGCGTTTGATATTTACGACCAGTTTTTTAGAAAGCGCGTTTACTACGCTAACGCCTACGCCGTGCAGACCGCCTGAAACCTTATAAGTATCTTTATCAAATTTACCGCCTGCATGAAGTACGGTTAAAACGACCGTTGCGGCTGAAATTTTCTCCGTAGGGTGCATATCGACGGGTATACCGCGTCCGTTATCGCTGATGATCGCCGAGCCTTCGCGCGTTAGCTCGATATCGATCGTATCGCAGTAGCCCGCCATCGCCTCGTCTATGGAGTTATCGACGACCTCGTAGATCATGTGATGTAGGCCGCTTATGTTAGTGTCGCCGATATACATGCCGGGGCGTTTTCTAACCGCTTCGAGCCCTTTTAAAACTTTAATATTTTCCGCGCCGTAATTTTGCTGCATTATTTACCTTTTTATTTTTATAAATTTATCGGCATGATTACCGTTTTTAGCTCATTCGAGCTCACCGTAAAGGCTAAATTCGAGTCGTTAAATCCAAATTCGAAATGTTCCTCTTCGATGCTTTGTAAGAAATCAAGCAAGTATCTATTTTTCACGCCGACGTAGATTTCTTCTTCTAGTCCCGTTGCAAATTCTATCGTAGTTTTAGCTTCCGAGTTATCTTCTACGATACTTTCAAAGCTTATGGTTTGAGGCGCAAATACGATTTTCGTGCTCTCAGAGATGATTGAGACGGTTTTTATGCCTTCTATCATCTTATCTCTGCTTAGTCTTAGTCTTCGTTTTATCTCTTGCGGTATTACTCTGTTGTAGTCTGGGAATCTGCCATTTATCAGTTTTGTAAAAAACTCGAAATTTGCGCTTTGAGCGATCAGAGTCGTATCGTCGTAGTAGATCTCGATCTTGTCAAAAAACAACTTTTGTATCTCACTAATGGCTTTTTTTGGGATTATTAGCGAAAATTCGCTTTGAGTCGGCGTTTCAAATCTAAATACGCTAAGCCTTTTAGTATCGGTACCTACGATATTTATGTAGTTTTGCTTTATATCGATAAATGCGCCGTTTAGCTCAAATTTTGGGTTATTATTGTCGATACTTGGAAAAATTTTTTTTAAACTTCTTCCGAGCATTACTGCGTCGATTTCAAATTTATTTTTATTTTCTATCGTCGGAAAATTTGGAAAATCCTCAAATTTATACATCGGAAGTTTGTATTTTGAGTTTTTTTGTTTTATGTAGAGATAGTTATTTAGCGTCTCTAGCGTTACTTCCTCGTCTTTTAGGCTTCTTATGATGTCAAGCAACTTTTTACCGTTTGCAGTTGCGTTTCCTTCGTCCATGATTTTTACGTTTGATAGCTTATAGGCTAGACCGATCTCGTGGTCGGTTGCTTTGATGTTTAGGATACCGTCTTTAGCGCTGATAAATATATGCGAAGTTATAGCGCTTAGATCCTTTTTTTCTAGGTAAGAGTTGCTATTCATTACTACGCTTTCAAGAGCATTTTTATTAATCGCGACTTTCATTTTTTTCCTTTGTTTTTAAATTTCTTTTAGTAGCATTAGTAGGGGGCGTGAAAAGTTTAAAACAGCTCTTATTTGCTTTAAATAGGACATTTGCGGCGTTAAAAAAACGGTTTATTTTTTCACTTTTATTCACGTTTTTACTCTTTGGTTAAAATTTTATTCTTTAGTTCTTCGACGCGAACTTTAAAATATTCGTTCGTTTCGATTAGTTCGTTTATTTTTTTTATGCTGTGGCTTACAGCCGAGTGATCTTTCATGTTAAAAAACTGCGCGATCTGCGGCATCGAGTTTGGCGTCAAATTTTTAGCCAGATATATCACGATACGTCTAGCCTCGACGATATTTTTCGATCGCGATTTGCTTTTCATCTCGCTTGGTTTGACGTTTAGCTCTTTGCTTACGATTTCAACGATATTTTCTAGGTTTATATTTTCGCGTTTCTCTTTTATCTGATCGCGCAGGATATTTTTGGCAAATTCTAGAGTGATTTCCTGCCTCATCAGCCTTGCGTAAGCGTTTAAATTTATTATCGCGCTTTCGATTTCCCGGATATTATCGCCCATGTTTGTAGCGATGTAGTTTATGACGTCGGTACCAAGATAAATTTTATCAAATTCGCACTTTTTCTTGATGATTGCGATTTTGGTATCGAGCTCGGGCGGCGTAATATCGGCGATGATACCCCACTCAAAACGCGTTCTTAGCCTATCTTCAAAGCCTTTTAGCAGTTTTGGTTGGCGGTCCGAGGTCATCACGATCTGGCCGTTTTTAGCGTGAAGCTCGTTAAACGTATGGAAAAACTCCTCTTGAATTTTATCCGTTTTACCCAAAAACTGCACGTCGTCGATGAGTAAAACATCGCAGTTTCGGTACTTTTCGCGAAATCGCTCCATCGAGTGGTTGTTGAGGTTATAAGTAAAGTCCGTGATAAACTGCTCGCTCGTGACGCAAATAACCATTTTGCCGCCGTTTAGGCAAAAATTTCCGACCGATTGTAAAAGGTGAGTTTTACCCAGTCCCGTCGGGCCGTAGATAAAAAGGGGATTGTAAATTTTACCCAGCTGCTCGGATACGGCTTTCGCGCTTAAAAATGCAAATTGATTCGAGTCGCCGACGACGAAATTTTCGAAAGTATAGCTTGGATTTAGCAGGCTGCTTTGCGCTTTTATCTCTTTGACGTCCACTTTTTTAGCCGGTTTGCTTTGCGTTTTGGTCGCGGCTTGGACGTTAATCACGGGTTTTTGTCCGGTTTTTACTTCAAAAAGGTGAGCGATTTTTGAGGCGTATTTGGTCTGGATAAATTTGGCGATTATTTCGTTTGGCGCGTTAAATACGACGTTTGTCGAATTTGAGCTTTTTTCGTTAAATTTAAGCTGCTTGATATAGCATTCAAATTCCGACGGTAAAATTTCTTTGGAAAGTAGCTCCAAAACCTCGTTTGCGACCAAATTTTTGCCTTTAAGATTAATTCGCTAGATTTTATCTTAAATTTGTTAAAATGGCGTTGAAATTCGTTTTTCACACCGTGAAAAAAGCGTGAAAAACTGTTGAAAAGGACGAGATGAAAATTTTAGGAATCGATCCGGGATCGCGAAATTGCGGCTATGCGATCATCGAAAAGACGCCCGTGAAAACTGTTTTGATCGAGGCGGGACTAATCAAAATAAAACCGAATTCTTTGCAGTATCAAATCACCGAACTTTGCGAAGGACTTGACCTGATTTTTAAAAATCATAAATTTGACGAGGTGGCGATCGAGGACATATTTTTTGCTTATAATCCAAAAACGGTTTTGAAGCTTGCGCAGTTTCGAGGGGCGCTGAGTCTTAAAATTTTGCAGCTTCACGGCGATTTTGCCGAGTATACGCCGCTTCAGGTCAAAAAAACCGTCACTGGCAAAGCCAAGGCCGATAAAGAGCAGGTGGCCTTTATGGTTAAGAAAATTCTGGGTATAACAAAGGAGATCAAGCCGCTTGACATCACCGATGCCATCGCTATCGCGCTAACACATGCGAATAATCTACGTTTAAAATAAGCTCAAATTTTGCTATTTTTAGCGCAAAATTTGATGGCTTAAATTTTATTTTCGCGCTTAGTCAACTACCGTAATCCCCGCATCTGCTAATTTTTTTCGTGCCTTTTTTGATATGCCGATGCCGGTTGTCTCGATTTTTTTAAGATTTTTGAATTGTGCAAGCTCGGCAGCGTCAATGTTTTTGATATCGAAAAGCTCATCCTCGCCGTCCCAATCAGGCGCGATTTGCAGGTAAATTTCGTTTCCGCCGTCAAGATAGAGCTCGCTCACCTGCTCCGCCAAATTTACGGGGATTGGGTAATCCTTAAACCACTTTTTGGCTTGCGGCAGGGCGCCAAAATCCGCGTACGGATCAATGCCACGCTCCTCGCAGTACTCAAACACATCAAATTTGGGCTCCAGCAGTGCTTTTTCATACATCAGCTCGTTCATCACGGCGATTTTAAAATTGAAATTTTTAAACGCTAGCTTCTCGCCCGCCGCGTGCGGAAGCTTAAATTTATCGCTCGGCTTGCGTTTTAGCTTTTTCTCTTTTTGATTGATGCAGACGCGCCCTATCGGCATTTTCGCAGCTTGCACGATGTCTGCGATCTCGTCGGTGTCGCGCTTAGCAAAGCGCTCGGCGAAGTCCATCGCGCCTATGCGCTCCTGCACGACCTCGGCTAGAGCTAGCGAGACTTCGAATTTGCCCAGGCTAAGCTCCAAAAATATATATGCGCCGCGCAGCTCCTGCTCCGGCACGGCCTCAAGAGGCGGTCTGCCATCTATAGTAAATGCGCCGCCGTAGAGCTTGCGCGGAACCTCGTGCTGCACGCCCTTTGCGACCTCAAGCATCAAAATCATCTCGGTAAGCTTCGGCTCTGCGAACTCGCCTGCGCGCACAAAGGCAAAAATCCCCGCCTCATCCCAAAAATAGCGACTTTTGCCCTCTCCGTCATCTATCACACGCGGCTGACCCAAGGCTTCGTTAAGCTTAGCCAGATCAAACTCACAGTTTACGCCGCCGATGAAAATGCCGTCCGAGCGTACGTCGACGTCAAATTTTTGCTTTTTAAAAATGTCAAACAGCCCCATTTTACCGCTCCTGATTTTGCCTTAAATTTTCCAAAAACACGTAAAATTTACACGCGGCATTTGCTTGCAGCTTGTAGGTAGCACAAAGCGCTCTATTATTCCTGATTTACGTGATCCTCGAATATAAATTTATGCTCCTGCGGCAGCGACTCGTAAAGCTTTAACGAGAGATTTCTGATCTCCCAAAGCGCCGATTTTGAGCTGCGAAGCGAGAGGAAATTTTGTAAGCTGCGCGCGTTTACGCTCCACGTGAGTTCGGTTTTGTAGCACTCGGGTAAGCAGTATTTGACGATGTCGAGGCTTTTTGTGGTGTTTGCGAGGATTTCGCGCAGGTTTTCTAGCGCTTTGATGCTTGCGTTATCGACCGTTTCGTCGCCTGTTAATACTATAAATCTCGTCGCTCGCTCAAAGTCGCCAAGCTCAAATTTAGCCTCTTTTTTTAACTCTTTTAGCGTGTATCGCGTTGATTTGACGCTGAGGCTCGCTACGCGGTGACGGGCTAGCTCTTGCAGCAGGGCGCGCGAGATGCCTTGGATGTAGAAGTTGTAGGAGAGGTGCTCTAGTGTGCTGGCGTGTTTAAATTTATTGCCGACGCGTTCGATGAGCTCGACGTCTTTTTCGCCGCCGTTATCGCTCTTTTCGAAGCTTTGCCAGCACGTGCGGATAGCGTGCGAGCAGATGTTTAGCGGGGTGTAATTTAGAAGCGTTACTTGCATTTTTGACTCTTTTAGCTAAATTTAGCGGTAAATTTAGCTAAAAATGAATAAAAAGGGCTTTAGACGAAACTAAAGCCCGAAGAAATAAATTATTTTAGTTGAAGCAGCGTGTTTAGCATTTCGTCGCTAGTCGTGATCGTCTTTGAGTTGGCTTGGAAGCCGCGCTGTACGACGATGAGCTGAGTTAGCGAGCGAGATAGATCTACGTTACTCATCTCAAGGCTAGAGGCCGAGATCTTACCGCGTCCAGCCGTCTGTGCCGCGCCGATGATCGGATCGCCGGAGTTTGCCGTGCGGGAGAAAAGATTTCCGCCCTCGCTAGCCAATCCCTCGTTGTTGGCAAATTTAGCCACGCCTACTTGCGCTAGTCCTAGGCTTCGGCCGTTCGTAAACGAGCCGACTAGAGTTCCGCTTTGATCTATCCTGATGCCGTTTAGCTCGCCGCTAGCGTAGCCGTCCTGGCTGATGTCGGCGGTGCTCGAGTCGTTATCGGTGCTGGCTAGACCGTCCATCTGAGCCGTAGTTCCTAGTTTTAGCTCGATATGTTGGCCGTCGGCCGAGCCGTTTTGTGCGCCGAAGGTTATGCTAGCCGGGCTATAGGTTGCTAGCGAGCCGTCCGGGTTAAATCTCACGTAGCCCGTTATCACGTTTGCAGGCTCGCCGTTTTGATTGATGCGGTTTGGTTCGGCTACTTGGATAACCATCGTCCACTCGGTTCCGCCGTTTGGCGTGTAGCCGCGTTTTACGAAGTCCATTTTGATGTTGTGTTTCGTGCCCAAGCTATCGAAAAGATCGGTGCTAGAGCTGTGAGCGGCCATGTTTAGGCTATCTGTTACCCTTGCGGCGTTACCCGGGCTTATAGAGCCTGAAAGCGGCGCCATAGATGCCGTAAATTTGACGTTTTCGGTTATGTTGTTTGCAGCATTACTAAGACCCGTGATTGTTAAATTCATATTGTGGTCGTTAACGTCGGTGTTTGTGTTAGCTGTGCCTGCATTGCCGGTAGTATCGTCTGTATCGTCGCCGTCGTCTGAGTTAAATGCGTCGCCAGAAGGGTTTTTGATCTGAAACTGTCCGTGCTCGTTTACGGTTACCTCTACGCCGTCGTTTTTGTTATCGTTTAAAGCACCCGTAAAAGTTCCTTGATTAGGAGTTATGTTAGGAGGCGTTCCGGCATTTCCTACGACTGTTCCGGTGTAGTTCGTCCATAGTCTCGCGTCTCTTTGCATAGCTTCGCGAAGGTCTTCGGTAGTCGTTACCTCTCTAGCCATAGAGTCGTTATAGGTATGAGTGGTATTGACTTGCGTTTTGTTGTAGGTATATTGATACGCCGTGATGATATTAGTCGTTACGAAGTCATTTCCTATGTTATTTGCGCCGTTTACGGTCATCTTTATATTTTTAGTGTTGACGGTCGTGCCTAAATTATTTCTATTCGTTAAAACGAGCTGATTACCGTTTATAACGCTTGCTTCTACGCCGGTTTTAGTATATTTTTCGTTTATAGCCGATGCTAGTTCGCTGACGCTAGTTACGCTAGCGACTATTTTTTCGCCGTTTAGCGTGATATCAAGCTGCTTTGTAGCGCCAAATCTTCCGTCCGGCTGAGCGCCTACGTTTAGAGCCTTGGTTTTGGCATCTGCATAGCTGGCCCAGATACCTTGACCGGTGCGGAGATTATACGCGTCGCCGTTGTTGTTAAATAGCACTCCAAGATCTGCGCCGCGCTCCGTCATCTTTTGTTCGCCGTTTTTGTTCACGTAAAATCTATTTTCGCCGACGTTATTTTCCTCGTGCTTTTCGGCGTCTACTTTGATGCCGTCTTTGCCCGTATCGGCCCAGTTGTGGTATTGATCGAGTTGATAGATAGGGATCTTTTTAGCGCCTACGTCATTACCGCTATCTAAGTTTCCTTTTAACGTAATATTTGTCGTGGCGCGAGCCGGGACGGTTAGGCCTGCAGGGATATTTATGTCGCTGATAGGTCTAGTTGGATCTATCTCTCCGGTTTCTTCGTCTCTCATCCATCCTTGTACGATGTTTCCGCCGTTATCGACGAAATTTCCTACGCTATCTCTTGAAAAGTCGCCATTTCTGGTGTAGTAGGTAGTCTTGCCGCCATCCGGGCTAACCATGAAAAATCCGTCGCCTTGAAGCGCGATGTCGGTTTGTTTGTCGGTAGTTTGCAAAGAGCCTTGCTTAAAAATTTTAGTCGTCGAATTTACCTGCGTGCCAAGGCCGACTTGCATGCTATTTACGCCGCCGTGGCGATTTTGCGGGCCGGTAGCGATGCGTGAAGTTTGGTAGATAAGGTCGTCGAAATTTGCGCGGCTGTATTTAAATCCGACTGTGTTGACGTTGGCGATGTTGTTGCCCTCGACGTCCATAGCGATCTGGTGGGCTTGAAGTCCGGTAACGCCCGACCAAAGTGATCTCATCATAGCTTTATCCTTTTTGAAAAGTAAATTTTGAGATCACTTAAGCAAAAGATGTTCCAAATTTTAAATTTGGTTTAGTATTTGTGAAGGTAGTAGCGAAAAAGAGTATATGAGCAAAGATTAATGGTTTTTAGAAATTTTAAGATGAGGGTCTCGGCAACTCAAATTTATAAAATTTGACTTCAAATTTGAACGCAAAAAGGCAAGGCGCCGTATTTCTCCTTTTTAGACGAGGCGGAAATGAGCCGAGCGAGGACGCATACAAGCAGTATGTAACCGAGCTTCGGCGAAATTTCTAACGAAGTATAAAGGAGAAAGACAAGCCACCAAATTTACAAAATCATCGCGCCTATAACGCCGCCGATTAACAGCGGTATATTAAAGAATATAAACGTCGGCACGCACGTATCGTAAATATGATTGTGCTGTCCGTCGGCATTTAGACCGCTCGTAGGCCCTAGCGTGCTATCGCTAGCGGGACTGCCCGCATCGCCCAAGGCCGCCGCGATACCAACTAGCAAGATAATAGCCGCCGGAGAAAAACCCAGCGATAGCGAAAACGGCACGTAGATCGCCGCAATGATCGGTATCGTACCAAAGCTCGTGCCGATACCCATGGTAACTAGCAAACCGATAGCTAGCATAAGTATCGCGCCGCCCATTTTGCCGCCGGCGACCGCGCTAGCAAAGCTCACTAGCTGCTCGATACCGCCGCTCTCGCGCAAAACCGAGCCAAAGCCTGCCGCAACGAGCATGATAAATGCGATAAAACCCATCATCGCTAGGCCGCTGTCCATGATTTTGTCGATTTTACGGTACTCGATACCGCCGAAAACCACCATAACTAGCAGTCCTAAAAGCGCGCCAAGCGGCATACTTTCGGTATAAATTTGCACTCCAAACGCCGCTACCGCGCCGCCTAGCACCGCCCACTCTTTTTTCGTCATTTTTAGGTCTGCGGCCATCTGCGCCTCTTGCTCCTCGCTTGTTTCAAATTTAGTGTGCGCGTAGTCGCGTTTTTTGCGGTAAAAGACGAAAACCGCTAAAAGCAATCCAACTAGCATAGAAAGGCCGCCGATCCACATCACGCTTGAGATCTCGCTCATCTGCACCTCTACGCCGTTGTTTGCGAGCTCTTTTTTGATGATACCGTGAAAGATAAGTCCAAAGCCCACACTAAGGCTCACGTACGGCGCCTTTAGTCCAAAAGTAAGAGCGCACGCAACGGCTCGGCGGTCGATGCCTAGACGGTTCATCAGCGGCAAAAGCGGCGGGATGAGAATCGGGATGAAAGCTATGTGAACCGGGATCAAATTTTGCGAAAAGCACGCGATAGAAGCGATTATCAGAGCAAAATAGGTGCTGGTTTTTGCTAGAGCCTTGCTAACGGCGTTTATGAGGATCGCGGTTAGATTCGTGTTGGCTATCGCAGCTGCGAGCGCGCCGAGCAGTATGTAGCTGAGCGAGGTTTCTAGGTTGCCCTTCATGCCGGTTATCAGCGTAGAGGTGGTGGCCGTTAATGCGCCAAAAAAGGCTCCTACGCCGGCAAATCCGCCGTGATAGATGAGTCCCGCGACTAGGGAGGAGACGAGGATGGAAAGCAGGATGTTAAATCGCAGCAAACAAAGCGCGGTCATCACGAGGATACTGATCACGACGGGGTTGGTTAGCATTATTTTCCTTTTTGTAAATCAAATTCGTAAATCAAATTTCGCCGCCGGCCAAATTTGACGACTAGCGGCGAACGGGCGTCAAATTTATTTAACGCGGATGCCTATTTGCGGGCGAGGCGAATAGTAATAATCATCTCGTCTGTCGCGGTATCCGTCATCGTATCCGTCGTCGTAGCCTCTCTCGTAGCTTCGGTCGTCGGATTTATTTGAGCCGCCTTTTTTTATGTTGTTGTTTTTGATGTATTGATCTACTAGTTTGTCGCGGTAGTCTCTGCCTCGGTCGCTTTGTTTGTAGCGGCCGTAGGGAGGGTCCATATATATTATTACATCGTCGTCGTATCTATCTCGGTGGCGGCGTTTTTTGTATTTGTAGCTGTTATCCGGGATTACTATTAAAGATTCGTTTGAATAATTG
Organism: Campylobacter massiliensis; assembly: GCF_014253065.1. Classification (NCBI taxonomy): domain Bacteria; kingdom Pseudomonadati; phylum Campylobacterota; class Epsilonproteobacteria; order Campylobacterales; family Campylobacteraceae; genus Campylobacter; species Campylobacter massiliensis. Next base: position 1,108,495 of record NZ_JACLZK010000001.1, on the reverse strand, counting down.
TCGTAAGCATTTGCAAAATTTAAACAAAGCGCTGAAAAAATAGCGATTAAAACAAGTTTTTTCATGTCAAATCCTTTCTGGTTATTTCTAAATCATTTTATAACATCAAATTTAAAATAAAGTAAATTTTTAGCGCAAATATATTACAATTTTGTAAATTTCCCCAAGGAGTTATTAATGAAAAAATCGCTTTTTAGCGCATCGAAGATCGCGGTTTTGGCTTTGCCTTTTCTTTTGACGGGTTGCATGTCGTCTATGAGTATGGGTTCGCCAGGTGCTAAGACTGCAGCTACGGGCGCGGCTGCGGGCTCAAACGTCCAAAATGCAAATCCCGGACTAACCAGATGCACCGAGTCTATGGGTACGCTTACGATTTACGAGGACAGAAACAGCGACTGGTACTCCGTCGTAACTAAACAGTACAAGCTAACATCCACCGTTCCGGTTCTTAGACTCCTAGCTCAGCAGTCAAACTGCTTCGTCGTCGTCGAGCGTAGCAAGGCATTTAACCAAATGCTAGAAGAGCGCGCATTGATGGAATCGGGCGAGCTTAGAAAGAACTCGAATTTCAAAAAAGGTCAGATGGTCGCTGCGGACTACACCTTAACTCCTACGATAACTTTTAGCGAGAGCAACACTAGCGGCCTAGGCGGCGTCGTGGGCGCGCTATTTGGTTCGGTCGCGGGTTCGGTCGCGGGTAGTTTTAGCACGAGCGACGTGAGCACTATGCTAACCCTCATCGAAAACCGCTCCGGCGTACAACTAGCGGCAGCCGAGGGAAGCGCTAGAAATATGGACTTTGCGGGTCTTGGAAGCCTGTTTGGCAGCAAAGCCGGCGGATCGCTAGGAGCCTACGCCAACACTCCTGAGGGTAAAGTCATCGTCGCGGCCTTCACCGACTCGATGAATAACCTAATCGACGCTGTCAGAAACTACAAAATGCAAACCGTAAAAGGCGGTCTTGGCGCGGGCGGCGCGATGAAAGTAGCGGATTGATTTTATCTTCGCTAGGCTAGAGCGGCTAAAATCGCTCTAGCTTTTATAAGCGCGAGGCAAGCTCCGCTTTGCGCTTAAATTTGAGCTTTCTGGCTCAAATTTTCTCACGATAAAACGTAAATTTTAGATATTGTACATATAATTGCCGTGTCGTGCACACCCTTTCAAATTTTTATACTTATGTAATTAAATAATTGATAAAATCGACTAAATTCCACTAAAAGGATCAAATTTGAGAAGCGACATCATCAAAAAAGGCTATACGCGCGCGCCGCACAGAAGCTTGCTAAGAGCGACCGGGCTAAAGGACGAGGACTTTGAAAAGCCCTTCATCGGCGTGGCAAATAGCTTCATAGAGATCATACCGGGGCATTTTTTCCTCAACAAATACTCCGAAATTTTAAAAGACGAGATCCGCAAAAACGGCTGCGTGCCGTTTGAGTTTAACTGTATCGGCGTGGATGACGGCATCGCGATGGGGCATAGCGGGATGCTTTATAGCCTGCCTAGCCGCGAGCTGATCGCAAACTCGATCGAAACGGTGATGAATGCACACGCCCTAGACGCTCTCGTGTGCATGCCAAACTGCGATAAAATCGTGCCCGGCATGGTGATGGGCGCGCTTCGCGTGAACGTGCCGACGGTTTTCATAAGCGGCGGCCCGATGAAAAAGGGCTACACCAAAAAAGGCGAGCCGATCGACCTTGCGACTGCGTTTGAGGCGGTGGGTAAATTTGAAACCAAAGAGATCAGCGCCGAGGAGCTAAAAGAGATCGAGTGCGCCGCCTGTCCGAGCGGAGGCAGCTGCTCGGGGATGTTTACGGCAAACTCGATGAATACGCTGTGCGAAGCGATGGGTATCGCGCTAAAAGGCAACGGCACGGTGCCCGCGCTTACGCCTGAGCGTGAGGAGCTTATCCGCGAGGCGGGACGCCGAATTTGCGAGATAGCGCTCGATGAAAAATACAAAATCCGAAATATCGTGAATGAAAAATCGATCCAAAACGCCCTAGTAGTCGATATGGCGATGGGCGGCAGCAGCAACACCGTGCTGCACATCCTAGCTATCGCGCGCGAAGCTGGGGTAAATTTACAGATCGCGGGACTTAACGAGATCAGCCGAAAGATCGCTCACATCGCCAAAATCAGCCCTAGCCTGCCAAACGTGCATATGGAGGACATCGACCGTGCGGGCGGACTAAGCGCCGTGATAAATGAAATTTCGCGCCGCGACAACGGACTGCTGGGTCTAGACGCGCTAACGGTAAGCGGCGAAAGCCTAGGCGAGCGCGTCGGAGCTAGCGCCATAAAAGACGAATCGGTTATCCGTAAGATCGAAAACGCCTACTCGCAAGTCGGCGGGCTGGCGATTTTGTTTGGAAATTTAGCCGAGCAGGGCTGCGTCATCAAGACCGCGGGCATCATCGGCGAGCGTAAATTTAGCGGCAAGGCGGTCTGCTTTAACAGCCAAGACGAGGCGATAGAGGGCATCTCAAGCGGCAAGGTAAATAAAGGCGACGTGGTCGTTATCCGCTACGAAGGGCCGCGCGGAGGCCCGGGTATGCAGGAGATGCTAAGCCCTACGAGCCTAATCATGGGGCGAGGTCTCGGCGCGGACGTGGCGCTGATCACGGACGGGCGTTTTAGCGGCGCTACGAGAGGACTTAGCGTCGGGCACGTGAGCCCCGAAGCTGCCGAGGGCGGTATGATCGGATTGCTAGAAGACGGCGACATCATCGACATCGACGTGGATACATATGCGATCAACGTGCGCCTAAACGAGGCCGAGATAGCCGACCGCAGAGCTAAATTTAAACCGATTGAAAAACCGCTGCCGTATCGCTGGCTACGAATGTATCGCAAGCTGGTAACGAACGCTAGCAACGGAGCGATTTTGGAGGCGTAAACCAATAGTATAGTCGAGATAGACAAACTTTTTTAAATAAAACAAGGCCTTATGTTCCTCTGATTACATAGGGCTTTTGTAATCTGTGAAAATTTAAATATGTCCTTAAAATAATTTTTATCAAGAGTACTACAATAAGAATGAAAAAGCCTAGAATCGGCGTGATAATAGCTTCATCTTCAAATAGAAATGTTTTACTTTTTTCACGCTCATTATATTCTGTTCTTAATCAAAACCGAAGCCCCGATCATATCCTTATCGTCGACGATAATCAAAATGAATCTGCAAGCAAAGACATAGAGCGGAGAATTTTAGAACTAAAAAATAACAAAATTCATTACATAAAAAACTCACGAACCCCGCATATGAGTGGAACGGGGGCTTGGAATTCCGGGATTAAATGGTATGAAAAAATTTTTACCGAAGATGATTATGTAGCTATTTTAGATGACGATGATAGCTGGTGTAAAGAATATATCAATAGTTGTTATGATGCGGTGACGTCATCGCTTAAAACGCCTGATGCCGTCTTTGGTTTTATAAAACGAAGCGATTGCGATATATGTAGTTTCTTTGGCGTAGAGGATATAAACATTAACAACTTTTTGAAAGGTAATCCCGGTATTCAGGGCAGTAATATGTTTTTTCGTTTCGGTGCTTTAAGAAGCATAGGCGGCTTTGACGAAACGCTTGCAAGCTGTACAGATAGGGACTTGATGATTCGTTTTTTGCAAAAGTATTTAAATAAAAATATAAAGATTGTCCCAATAGCACTTATTAATCACTTTGTTTCAAAAGATAGCGTTACGTCAAATTTTACTACTAAAACAGATGGTTTAAATAGCTTTCATATAAAATATATCAGGCTCTACTCTCAAGACTTGCTTGATCAAGCTTTACAAAGAGCCAAAAGACTTTTTGGTTATCAAGAGTCCGATAATATTAAAAAAATTTTTAATCTTGTTCACAAATATTCAAAAACGGAAAAGATAGTGATTGGAGTTGCAGTCCATAATAATAAAAATACTTTACGTCGCTGTTTGGAGTCGATTCTTGCGCAAAAGGACGCAAAACGCGATGTTTGGATTTTGATAATGGATGATAATTCCGGTGATGGTTGGAAAAACAGCGTTAGCGATATCCTTAGAAACGAAAAAGTAATAGTTGTAGGTACGAAAAATTATCACGCAGCCAAAACGAGAAATGATATAAATCGATATATAAAAACTCTTTTTGAAAATGTAGCATTTGTCGGTCGGTTAGATGCAGATGATGAATATGCTAGCCAAAATGTTCTTTCAAAGATAGAGCGTAAATTTGATGATATCAAGCCCGATGTTCTGGTGGCGGGAAACTACCTAAGGCTTGATGGAAAAATTATTGATCGAGTTAATATAGCAACGCCAAAGCTAGCCGATATGACATATCTTTTAAATCGTTTAAAGCGCATGAGTGATGGTATCGCCGAGGCGGAGCTTCCCTCTTGCAATCTTTTTATAACACCAAATAGTTTGCAAGACTATCCTGAAATTGCGAGCGCGGAAGATCATTTTTTGTTTGTACGGCTTTTACTCAATGATAAAAATTTAAAAATAGAATTTGCCGAGGATATTTTGCTTACGATTTATAATCTAAGCGGAACCAAAACAGCAGACAACAAGCAAACAGAAAAATACCTAAGTGCTAGGAAACAACTATATGAGGAAGCGTTACGGCTATGCAAAATGAAGCAAGAAAAATAAAAGCTAAAGATATCTTAGATGATATGGGGATAAAAGATATTCATTATCTCGGACAAGGCTTTGAAGGTGTGGTGTTTCATGATAACGCGCATGTGTATAAAGTAATCATGCCGTTTTTTAAGGGTAAGAATAAATGGAGTACTTATAGGCATCTAACCTTTTTCTTTGAAAAAGAAGACTTTAAGTCATTTTATCATCTTGAAGAGGTGATAGAATACCAAAATGTATTTATTCAAAAATACAAATACGAACCGTCTACTCCAGTGGATAAATTTACGCAAAAAGATATTATTTTATTTTTGACTGAGTGCTGGCAAAAAAAGATTATAGTACAGGATTGCAAAAAAGAGAATTTTATTCGAGTAGGCGAAAATTTAAAATTAGTCGATATGGACGCTAGCGTATATTATAGCGATAATCTATTTTTAAATGCATGCATTAGAATGTATCTATTTTTGCATGAGCAGGATAATCCGCAATTAAAAAAACTGCAAAGAAGCGCGGTTAATAACTTTGACCTACCCCAACTAGAGGGCGCGCGTGAATTTATAAACGAAGTATTTTCCAGTATAATATTTGCAGAGTCGAAAATAGCATTTCAAGATATGCTAATAAATAAATTTTCAAATTTAGAGTATGAAATTTATAATGCAAAAACGCTCCCGCATCTTGAGGACTTATTTTTTTCAAAAATAAAAGAAAATCTCTATCTTTGTGATATTCAAATTTCGGATATTATTTTAAACGAAAACAATGATTTTGAACCGCGACTAATCGCCATTGGTTATAAAAATTTAACTCCAATAAAAGAGAAAGTCTCTTTACTTATAAAAACATGCGCGCAAGATGTGCAGACGATAGAAGCAAATATTAAACACATCGTCAAGCAACTCTCTTGCCCAAACGGTTTTTATGAAGTCGTAGTTTCTATCGATACGAAACAGGGTGATTTTGCTAGGCAGTTTACAGACAATGCCGATTTTGAAAAACTTATAGATGTTGTGGAAAATTTGCGTCAAAAACGTATTATTGATAGATTTGTGATTTATGATACCGATGAAACAACTAGGATAAACAAAGAATGGTTTAATGTCGAGACTAGCCAAACGCATTCCGCGACAAATATCCCCATAAGCTCGCAGCTTTACGCTTTTGAGAAATGCGAAGGGGATTATGTTTTACAGATGGATAGTGATGTACTTATCGGTAGGATAGATATTAATCACTCATTTTTAACCGATATGATAAGCGAAATTCAAAAAAATAAAAGTGTCTTGTTTGTCGGTTTTAATATCTATAATCAAGAATCCAAGGCTTATTTTGGCTTTGAAAACGGCGGTTTTGTGCCAGAAGTTAGAATGGGGCTTTTTGATAAAAGGCGACTTTTTAGCGTTAGACCTCTGCCAAATACGATTGATGAAAATTTAAAATTACAACTTACTTGGTACCGTTCATTAGAAAAACTGCAAAAAGATACTGGATTTTGCTCTATAAGAGGCGGAGATAGACGCAGCTACTATATCCATCCACAAAATTACCGAAAAACAAACGCTTATAGTTGGATGAATATCTTGGATAGGGTAGAGCAGGGCTGTATACCAAATTTACAGTTTAGCGAGTTTGATTGCAATGGTTCGTTTTATGAGTGGTGTGCACCGAAGCGTAGTGAAAAGATGATAGTGCTCTCTTGTTTTAAGGATTTGTCTATCCATAAATTTTTACGCATGTGGTTTTCTTTGATTAGTCAAACATTTCAAGAATTCGGAGTTATTTTTTATGACGATTGCTCAAACTCCGGTATTTCAATATTTATTGAGCAAATCATTAAGCCATATAAAGATAGGGTAACTTTTATCAAAGGTCGCACCTTGCAAACAAAAATGCAGTGCGAATATCTAGCAATTCATTATTATTGCGATAACCCAGAATCGATCATAGTATGTGTTGATACTGATGATGCGCTAATAGGCAAAGAAGCTCTTTTTGATATTTATAAAAAGTACGATATGTGGGGCGTAGATATGACTTGCGGGCGTGTGCATCAAACATATAGACTTGGGCCACACTATCGTTATCCGGTAAATTTTATGGAACCTCGAAAAACCGGTGGTAATGTATGGCAACATCTAAAAACATTTAAAAAATATCTTTTTGACTCGGTTCCGCTTTCTTATTTTATGTACGAGGACAAAGAAGCAAAGTTAAGTAAGCGAAAATGGATAGAAAAGTGCGATGACTACGCCATGATGGTTCCTATAGTTGAAATGAGTTCATCGCCGTTGCAGATGGATTTTATTAACTACTATTACGAGCGTGATTATGATAAAAAAGATGCAAATAGAGAAATTAAAGAGCAGTCTATAAAAGAGATTCTTGAAAAACCGCAGCTATCGCCAAAAGATGTAGTTAAAGGGCGAAAAAAGTTTCTTTCTAATTTGGATATGATCGAAATCGATATAACATTCGAGTGCAATCTAAAATGCAAGGGGTGCAATAGATCTTGCGGACACGCACCCTCAGCCGAGGTCATGACGATCGATGATATAAGGCATTTTGTTAGCGAGAGCAAATTTTTAGATAAAAAATGGAAGCTTATTAATATTTTGGGTGGTGAGCCTACTTTGCATAAAGATTTTTTGTGTATTGTTGAAATTTTACAAATAGAGTATGCGGATAGTTTTTATTCTGATGTTATTATTCAGGTTGTTTCAAATGGCTTTACAAAACAAGCAAAAGAGCTTTGTAAACAAGCCGAGCTATTTAAAAACGTTAGGATCGATTATGGTTCGTTTAAAACTAAAAATTTGGTCGATTATTTTACTCCTTTTAACGATGCCCCAATCGACGATATAAATTTTAAAGATGCGGATTACTCTGCAGCTTGCTGGGTTGCTTCTTATTGTGGTATAGGTCTAAATAAAAACGGCTATTATGGTTGCTCTGTTTGTGGTAGTATTGATAGGGTTTTGGAAGGCAACAAGGGGGTAAAAAGTCTAAAAGAAGTAACAGCCGAAAAGCTACAAGAGCATTTTAAGGAGTTTTGTAAATACTGCGGGAATTTTAAAGATTACGCGTCAAACCGAGGCGACTTTATCCCAAGATGTGAAAAGGCGCCATTTAAAGAGAAAATTTCTAGCTCATGGAAACAAATATACGATAAATACAAGAGGCGTTATGAATAAAACTATTTTAGTTACCGGTGGGGCCGGCTTTATCGGGTCTCATTTATGCACAAGGTTTGTAAAAGAGCATCATAATGTGCTATGTCTTGATGACTTAAGTACTGGAGCGAGCGAGAATATAGCCCATCTAAAAAATTATCCAAATTTTACTCTTATAGAGCATGATATTACTAAGCCGTTTGATTATTTTATCGATGAAATTTATAATCTAGCTTGTCCGGCTTCGCCCGTAAAATATCAAGCAGATCCTGTGAAGACTATTGAAACTTGTGTGTTTGGCGCAACAAATTGTTTGCGTCTTGCAAAAAAATACGGAGCGAAGATATTGCAAGCCTCAACCAGTGAAGTATACGGCGACCCAAAGCAGCATCCGCAAAAAGAGGACTACTGGGGGAATGTAAATCCTATCGGTATTAGAGCTTGTTATGACGAGGGAAAAAGAGCTGCCGAGGCCTTGTGCAGTAGTTATAAGCAGCAATATTATGTCGACGTAAAAATTGCGCGTCTTTTTAACTGCTATGGTCCAAATATGGCTAAAAACGATGGACGAGTAATCAGTAATTTTATAGTGCAAGCTCTTAAAAATAGCGATATAACGATCTTTGGTGACGGGTCGCAAACGAGAAGCTTTTGTTATATTGACGATACGTTGGATGCGCTTGTGAAATTTATGAACACAGATATAATGGGCCCAGTAAATATCGGCAATCCAGAAGAATATAGCATAAAAGAGATAGCACATATAATTATATCTTTGACGAATTCAAAATCATCCATCATACACAAAGAGCTCCCGTCCGATGATCCCAAAAGAAGAAAGCCGAATATTACTCTCGCAAAAGAATTACTTGGTTGGACACCTAAAATAGGTATCAAAGACGGGCTGGAACGTACAATAGAATATTTTAAAAATTTAAACTTGTGTTAAATTTAGACCAAGCGGATTAGCTCTGCTCACATCAATATAATTAAATTTCAGCTGTCAAATATCACTTCAAATTTGAGCTTGCCGGCCGTAATCCTTTTACTATCCATTGTGTGCCAAACGACCTCACGTACATTTTATAAAAGCGATAATCGATAAAATATATTTACTCAAATTTACTTCGCCAGCTCAAAAATCTCTTTGATATTTTCCTTCGTGTAGAGCTTATCTTTACGCCAGTTTGCCGCGTAGTCGTAGGCTAAATTTACGACTACGTCTAGCGTCTCGCCCTCTATGCCGACGGCTTTTAGGCTAACGGGAGCGCCGATTTTGCTAAGCCACGCTTTAAAGGCGGCGATACCCTCATCAGCCGAATTTACGCCGAAAATTTCCCGCGAAAAACGCTCGAATGCGCCCAAATTTCGGCTCTTATACCACTTCATCCACGCAGGCATTATGACTGCTAGACCCGCTCCGTGTGCGCAGTTTACGACCGCGCTCATGGCGTGTTCTAGCATGTGGTTGGGGTAGGAGTAGCCGTGCGTGCCGACGTATGTTAGGCCGTTTAGCGCCATCGTCGCCGCCCAGGCAAACTCGGCTCTAGCATCGTAGTTGTCGGGGTCAGCTAGTAAAATTTCAGTCGTTTTCATCACGGTTTTGATATTGGCTTCGATGTAGAGGTTGATGATGCTAGGCTGCACGCTTGCGGTGAAGTACCCCTCGATGCTGTGCGCTATGACGTCGGCGGCGGAGTAGGTTAGGTACTCGCGGCTCACGCTCTTTTGTAGCTGCGGATTTACGACCGAGACTAGCGGATATAGGACGTCGCCGTGGATGGAGAATTTTTGCTTCGTAGCTTCGTTTGTCACTACTGCGCCCGAGTTCATCTCGCTACCGGTCGCCGCAAGGGTGATGACGTCAAAAATTTTTAACGCGCGGCTCGGATCCTTGCCCGTGAAAAAGTCCCACACGTCGCCCTCGTATAGCGCACCCGCGGCGATAGCTTTGGCGCTATCTAGACAGGAGCCTCCGCCTACGCTTAGCACGCTATCGGCGTTAAATTTCCTAGCTAGCTCGATGCCTTCGTAAACTTTGCTTAGCACGGGGTTGCTAACTACGCCGCCAAGCTCTATAAACTCTATGCCGTTTTCTTTTAGGCTTGCTACTACTGCGTCAAAGAGTCCGTCTTTTTTGATGCGGTCGCTGCCGTAGATCAGTAGGGTTCTTTTAGCGTCAAATTCGCGCATATAAAGCCCGATATTTCGCTCTTTGCCTCTGCCGAATCGTATTTTTACGGGGTTGTGAAAAGTGAAGTCAAACATCTCGTTCTCCTTAAAATTTTAGCTTCATTATAGCGACAAAAGCTAAAATTTAAGTAGAACGAGATTTGCGGAGCAGCGCTTATTCGCGCAAATTTCCAAAGTATTTGTCGTCGTTTTTCTCGACGTGCTTGATGTTAAAATGGACGAATTTATATCCGCCAAAAAGCGCCAAAACCCAAAGAAAAAGAAAAACTATCGCTTCTATCATTTTTATCCTTAATATGCGTGATGATCGCGCTCTATCTCGCTTGCGGTGATCTTTTTGCTGTCCATCGCGCGCCAAACGACGAAAATATAGCCCAAAACAAACGGCACTAGTAGGCTCACGTAAGCCATGACGTTTAGCGTGTAGTGGCTAGAGCTTGCGTTTTTGATCGTGAGCGAGCTTTGTAAATTTGAAAACGACGGATAAAACGCCGTGTCTGCAAGTCCGGCTATCAAAAATAGCCCCATAACCGTTAGCACTACGCCCGTACCGTAAGGCACTACGCCGTAGATGCTAGTAGTAAACGCGCCTTTAAATATACCGAAAAGCACTAGTCCGACGCCTATAACTATCATCGCGGCTACAAGCGGCATTTGGAGTAAATTTAGAGCGTATTTAAAGCCAACTAAGCTCACTACGCCGCTCTCGTCGTAGGCAAAACCGGTCTTTGTAAATACCCAAGCGATGAAGATCAAAAAGAACGGCAAAAACAAAATCGTATTTTTTAGCACCGCTTTTCTAGCATTGACTCTTATCTCCGCATCGTCGATGTTGTTGATGAGGTAGAGCGCTCCGCCCACGCGAGCTAGGAAAAACATCGCTATGCCTAGCGGATAGAGCATGATGTTGCCCAGCGCTTCAAGTCCGCGAAACGGCGTGCGCCACTGTACGAAGTTGTGTTCGTTTAGTAAAAAGTCGCTACCCGAAAAAAACGTGCTAACCGCCATACCGATGAGTATAACGCCTAAAGAGCCGTTTATAAAAAGGAAAATTTCATAGGTTTTTTGACCTAGGAAGTTGTCCGGTTTTTTGCGGTATTCGTAGCTCACGGCTTGAAGGATAAAGCAAAACAAAATCGCCAGCCATACCCAGTACGCGCCGCCAAAGCTCGTGGCATAAAACAGCGGAAACGCCGCAAAGCACGCACCGCCGAACATTACGAGCGTGGTAAAAGTAAGCTCCCATTTGCGCCCGATAGAATTTATCACCATGTCCTTTTGAAGCTCGTTTTTGCAAAGCCCAAAAAGCAGCGTCTGTCCGCCCTGAACGAACATCATAAACACTAGCAAACCGCCTAGCAAGCTAACTACGCACCACCAGTAAATTTGTAAAAATTCTAAACTAAGCATGGTTTTCAAATCCTATTTTTATCTGTTTTAGCATGATTTTTATCTCGGCTATCAAAAGCACCGTAAATAAAACGGCAAATAGCCAGAACGAAATTTTGACGTTGGTGTCGGCTAAATTCGTAGCTCCCACGCCCACGGTCATGAGGTCTTGCACGACCCACGGCTGACGCCCTACTTCGGCTACTATCCAGCCCGCCTCGATCGCCACTAGTCCTAGCGGGATACTAAATACGCACACCCACAGCAGCTTTTTGAAATTTTCGATATCGTTTGCCATCGTAAGATACGTAACGACCAAAAATAAAGCCAAAAAGTAAGTACCAAGAGCCACCATCAAGTGAAAGCTATAAAACGTAATGCCTACCGGCGGCACGGCGCTTTCCGGGGATTTTAGGTAGCCGTAGCCTAGAAATTTCATATTTTGAGCCAGAGTTTGCTCGGCTTGCACCATCGCGGCTTTATCGCCCGATTTTTTAGCGGCGTTGTAGCTAGCTAGCGCGCTAACGGCTAGCGAGCCTTTGGCCATCTTGCTTGCGACGCTTTCTATATTTTGCGCTTCGTTGCCGTAGACTAGATCCTCGATGCCCGGAGTAAAACTGTCGAATTTTCTAGTAGCCATGATTCCAAGCGCGTAAGGTACTTTTAATTCGAGCAAAAACGCGTCCTTGCCGTCGCCCGGTTTTTTAGACGGATCTAGCACGCCCATGGCGACTAGGCCTGCGTTTTGTTCGCCTTTATAAAGGCCTTCCATCGCGGCTAGTTTCATCGGCTGGGTGCGTGCGACTTGATATGCGCTCTCGTCGCCGCTAAACATCAAAAACAGCGACGTCGCAAGCCCGAAGCTTGCCGCTACGATGATGGATTTTTTAGCCATGATCAGGTGGCGTCCTTTTAGGATAAACCACGCTGAAATTCCTATCACGAAAAGCGCGCTAGCGACGTAGCCGCTAGTTACGGTGTGTAAAAATTTGATGATACCTACCGGGCTAAGCGCTACTTCAAAGAAATTTTCCATTTCCATTCTTGCGGTTGCGGGGTTAAATTTCATACCTATCGGATACTGCATCCAGCCGTTTGCGATGAGGATCCAAAGCGCGCTCAAATTTGAACCGATAGCCACGAGCCAGGTCGAGACGAGGTGAAATTTCTTGCTAACCTTATCCCAGCCAAAAAACATAACGGCAAAGAACGTCGCCTCCATAAAGAACGCGAGTATGCCCTCGATAGCTAGCGGCGCACCGAATATATCGCCTACGAACCAGCTGTAGTTCGCCCAGTTTGTGCCGAACTCAAATTCCATTATGATACCGGTAGCTACGCCGATGGCGAAGTTTATACCGAAGAGTTTGAGCCAAAATTTGGTTATTTTTAGCCACTGCTCGTTGCCCGTTTTGACGTAGATACTCTCCATAATGGCGATGATAAAGCTAAGTCCCAGCGTGAGCGGAACAAACAAAAAATGGTATATGGCGGTGAGCGCAAACTGTGCTCTAGACCAATCGACCGAAGCGATTTCAGACATTTTATTCCTTTGTCAAATTTGAAATGACGAAGTTCGCTTTAGCCTCGTCGCTCTCAAATTTCGAATTTAAACTTTCATCAAAGATAAATACTTTTAAAATCCCGAACATTATAAGCAGTTTGATAGCTATCACGAGCCACAGGCTCTTTCCGAGCTTCATGTTCCTAAAGCCGTCGATATACAAAGACGAGATGTTTTTAATATATTTTTTAATCATAACTTAACATACTACAGAAATTTAACTTAAAATATTATTTTAAAGTTTTAGACTTGAAAAATTATTTATGCTCACAAGCGTTTATAAATTTTAAATAAGGTATAATCTCGCTAAAAATTTAAAAGGCGCGATATGCAAAAAAATCTAAACGAAACAAAGTATATTTTTATAACCGGCGGCGTGCTAAGCTCGCTAGGCAAGGGCATCGCGGCGGCTTCTATCGCCACGCTTCTTAAAAACACGGGCTTAAAGGTGAGCATGCTAAAGGCCGACCCATACATCAACGTAGATCCCGGAACCATGAGTCCGCTCGAGCACGGCGAGGTTTTCGTCACCGACGACGGCGCGGAGACGGATCTGGATCTGGGGCACTATGAGAGATTTTTAGACGAGAGCCTAAGCCAAGATAACAACTTCACGACCGGCCGCGTCTATAGCTCCGTTATCGAAAAAGAGCGCAGAGGCGACTATTTGGGCAAAACGATCCAAGTAATCCCGCACATCGTGGGCGAAATCGTTGACCGCATCAAAAAGGCGGGCGAGGGTCGCGACATACTGATCGTCGAGATCGGCGGCACGGTAGGCGACATCGAGGGTTTGCCGTTTTTGGAGGCTATACGTGCCCTTCGCGTCGAGGTAGGCCGCAAACGCGCGATGAATATCCACCTAACTCTCGTTCCGTTTATCAAGGTCGCAGGCGAGTTAAAAACCAAGCCTACTCAGCACAGCGTCGGCGAGCTGCGCCGTATCGGCATTAGCCCAGATATGATCATCTGCCGCGCCGAGCAGCCGCTAAACCGCGAGCTAAAGGATAAAATAGCCGCCAGCTGCGGCGTAGAGCGCAACTGCGTCATAGAGAGCATCGACTCGGCTAGCATCTATCAGGTGCCGCTCGCGTTTTATAACCAAGACGTTTTAACCCCGATCGCCGAAATTTTAAATTTGGGCGAACTGAAGCTTGATATGCGCAACTGGGACAGCCTGGTTAAGCGCATCATCGCTCCGACAAAAGAAACCACGATAGCGTTTGTGGGCAAATACGTCGATCTAAAAGAGAGCTACAAGAGCCTAACCGAGAGCATTATCCACGCGGGCGCGAGCCTTGATGCGAGGGTAAATTTAAAATGGATAGATAGTGAAAAAATCGAGCCTTCAAACGTCGATGAGCTACTAAAAGACGTGGGCGGCGTGCTAGTTGCCGGAGGATTTGGCGAGCGCGGCGTGAGCGGCAAGATCGAAGCGATCAAATACGCCCGCGAAAACGGCGTGCCGTATCTTGGTATTTGCCTAGGTATGCAGCTAGCGCTCATCGAGTTTGCCCGCAACGTGCTAAAGCTCGAGGACGCAAATTCGGTCGAATTTAAGCCCGAGTGCGTAAATCCTATCATCTACCTTATCGATAGTTTCATCGACGCGCACGGCCAAACGCAGATCCGCACGCATCAAAGCCCGGTCGGCGGCACTATGAGGCTTGGCGCGTATACTTGCGACGTGAAGCCCGGCTCGCTGCTGAGTCAAATCTACGGCGGCGCTAAAAGCGTCAAAGAGCGCCACCGCCACCGCTACGAGGCAAATCCGAAATATAGAGCCGAATTTGAAGCAAACGGCCTGATAGTTAGCGGCGAGAGCGACGGACTGATCGAGGCTGTCGAGCTTAGCTCGTCTGTGGCAGGCGCTAAAAACTCGCATCCGTGGTTTGTCGGAGTGCAGTTTCATCCGGAGTTCACCAGCCGCCTAACAAACCCAAATCCCGTAGTTTTGGGCTTTATCAAAGCTAGCCTAGAAAAATCGAAATAACCGAATTTAGAGCCGCTCGGCTCTAAATTTCTTTCCTTCTAAATTTAAAAATTTACGCCGCGTTTATTATTTTAAAATGTTAAATTTGTAAAGAGTATCAATTCTGCAGAGCTCTTAAACCCGCATCAGACCCGTAAATTCGCCGCTTTATTTACAATTATAAGAAATTAAATTTCAAAAAGCTATAATTTGCGCATTAGAAAATAAAAAAGAAGGAAAAAGATGAAATTTAAACCAAAATTTAGCCTTTTTTGCGGCGCGACAGGGGTAAATTTGACCCCCGAGGCGAGCGAAAATTTAGGCAAAAACGGTGGCAAGGCGGCGAAATTTGACGGCGAGGCTTACGCAAAAGCCCGTCAAAACGATGTTAAATAAGGAAAAGATAAAGGAATTACTGAACCAAAGATTTGAAAAGGACATTCACAAAAAACTTTCAGAAATTCCTACGCCCGATGCGTTAAAGGATGTATTTAAGGGTGCCGAGCGTATAAAACGCGCGATCGAGCAAAACGAAAAGATCGTCATCGTCGGCGACTACGACGTGGACGGCGTGATCGCCAGCGTCATAATGGCCGAGTTTTTCGACGATTTGGGCGTTAGCGAGTATTTCGTACGTATCCCAAATCGCTTTAGCGACGGCTACGGGCTAAATCCGCAAATCGTCGAGGAGATCGCGGACGCAGGCCTCATCGTGACCGTAGATAACGGCATCTCGGCAAACGACGCGGCTCAAATTTGCAAGCAAAAGGGCATCGATCTCATCATCACCGATCACCACATGCCCCCAGACGTCCTGCCCGAGGCCTACGCGATCATAAATCCGAAGCAAAAGGATTGTCACTTTCCAAACGTCGAAATCTGCGGCGCTCAGGTCGCGTGGTATCTAGTCGGCGCGCTAAAAGACGTGTGCCGCATCAACTACGATATGGGTAAATTTCTCGACCTCCTAGCCATCGCGATAATCGCCGATATGATGGAGCTTCGCGACCTAAACCGCATCCTGGTTAAGCTTGGCGTAAACCGCCTAAACAGCTCGCGCAGGCCCGCGTTTACCGCGATAAAGCAGCTCTACGGTAAGGATAAATTCGAGTGCGACGACATCAGCTTTCTCATCGCGCCGCTCATCAACTCCTCGGGCCGCATGGACGATGCGAGCGTTTCTTTTGAGTTTTTGCGCGCCAAAAATTTAGACCGAGCTTGCGAGTGCCTCGACACCATCGTGAGCTTTAACAACTCGCGCAAGGAGGAGGAGCGCACGCTTTTTGAGTGCTCACTAAAGGACGTGCGCGAGGACGAGCATATCATCGTGACGTGGGGTAGGGGCTGGCACGAGGGCGTCATCGGCATCGTCGCATCGCGTCTGGCCAAGCAGTTTAAAAAGCCCGCCATCGTCTTTAGCATCGACGAAAACCGCGCCAAAGGCAGCGCTAGAAGCGTGGGCAAGCTAGACATCCTCTCGCTCATCGCTAGCCACGAAAAGCTGCTTGCGGGCTACGGCGGGCACAAAGGGGCGGCAGGCATCGTGATAGATCCGGCAAATTTAGAAGCGTTTAAAAACGCGATAAATAGCTCGTGCATGCTGATGGATTTGCACGAATTTAGCGCGTTTGACGAGCCGTTAGGCGAGATAGAAGCGGGCGAAGTGGACTTTGAGCTGCTTGAAATTTTGGAGCATTTCGAGCCCTACGGACAGAAAAATCCGCGCCCGCTCTTTGAGATCAAATCCGCCATCGTCAAAAACAAAAAACTAATCGGCAGGGAGCAAAATCACCTAAAACTAATCCTGCAAAAAGACGGCAAGTGCCTTGAAGCGCTGTTTTTTAACTTCACTCGCGAGCCGCATGCGGGCGAGAGCATAGACCTCGTTTTTTCGGTATCGAAAAACTCGTTTCGCGGACTCGTCACGCCGCAGCTACTGGTAAAAGAGATTTTGTAAATTTAATCTCGGTTTCGTTAAACTCAAATTTGATGAAACCGAGATTACTTAAATTTATAATTCTAATCCGTTAAAGTTACTTTTCTACACACTTAACGCAAGCGACCAAAATAGCACGGTTTGAGCTAAATTTCACACAAAATAATTAACATTACATAAATATTCATACTTTATTTAAGTTGATTTTTGCTTCAATTTCAATATTAAATATTAATTTTGCAGGAGCGAAAATGAAAATTTCTTACGTTTTGGCGCTGGCCATGGCGTCAAATTTGATGCTTAGCGCTGAGGAAGCGGTAAGCTTGAGTCCCGTTACCGTCTCGTCAAAAATGCAAAAATCAGCCCTCGACGAGCCGACCAACGCCCAAATAGCCGGCAAGGGCGCGATACTGGAAAACAGCGATATCGCCAAATCGCTTTCAAATTTGAACGGCTTTACGATGGAGCGTAAGGGCGGAGGCGGCAGCGAGGTTTATTATCGTTCGCAGACGGCGGCTAGGCTGCCGGTGCTGATCGACGGCAGCACACTAAACGGCGGCTGCGGCATGCGTATGGATACGCCCATCACCTACATTTCGGCGCAAAACTACAGCTCGGTTCGCATCGTAAAAGGCCCGCAAGACGTCAGATACGGCGCACTCATTAGCGGCGGTATATTTTTCGATAGAGAGATAGCAAGGCTGTCAAAACCGAGCTTCGGAGGAAACGTAAGCGTGTTGGGCGGCAGTTTTAAGCGGTTTGAAACTACCGCGGACGTAGCGGCGGGCAATGAGCTGGGCAGCATAGAAGTTTCCGGCGGACACTACGAGAGCGGCGATTATAAAAGCGGCGGCGGACAGAAAATGCATACGCACTATAAACGTAACAGCGTCTCGCTCGTAGGCACGCTAACGCCGACGGAAACTACCGCATTGCAGTTAAGTGCGGATCTAGGCGAGGGCGAAGCGGCGTATGCCGACAGGATGAGGGACGGCATACAGTTTGACCGTAAATCTTTCGGGCTCAAATTTGAACAAGACGTCGGCGAGCACAAGATCAGACTAAGCTCGTACTATCATCAAATCGACCATATAATGGACAACTTCACCATGCGTCCGGTGGTGCCGGGTACGGGGCGCGGCAAGGGATACAGCATCAGTCACCCAATACGCGATATGTACGGCTTTAAGCTAGAAGGCGAGTTAAATTTCGATAATCTAACCAGCTTCATCGGCGCCGGTTATTCGCAAGACTCCTTTAAATGGCGGGGTGCCGGAACGGGCGGAGCCGGCGTATCTAAAGCCGAAATGGATGCCGCTGTATCAAAGCCGCACGTAAAAGAGCGTAAGGTAACGTATAAAACGATATACACTCAAAACGAATACGTCCTAGAAAACGACTACGGGCTTTTTGGCGGACTTAGGCTGGACGCGGGCGAGAGAAAACTGCTAAAAACGCATAAGAGCAGGAAAGAAAATTTATTTTCAGGATTTTTTAGATACGAAAAATATCTGCAAAATTTAACGCTTTATGCGGGATTAGGACACGCGCAAAGGATGCCCGATCACTGGGAAACGAACAAGGATGCGAACTTAGCGCTGCGTAAAGAAAGAAACACGCAGCTGGATTTTGGCGCAGTGCTAAAAGATAAAAACTACGAACTAAACGCGAATTTCTTCGTCTCAAAGATGGATGATTATATCATGCTAAAGTATAATACTATGGGCATGTCCTCAGACGCCTTTAATACCGACGCCTTGCTATACGGCGGCGAGATAGAGGGTACTACGCTACTAGACGATATGTTTAGGCTAGGGGCGGGCGTATCCTACGTCTATGGCAAGGTGACTAAAAACGCGGGCGGTCTAAAAGACGGCGATGCGCTGCCTAAGGTTTCGCCTCTAGCGTTTAAACTAAGCGCGGGTTTAGAAAAGCCCGACTGGTTCATCAAGGCTGACTTCTACGCTAACGCGTCGCAAAACCGCGCGCAAAAAGGCTACGGCGACGTGGGCGGCATGGACCTGGGCAAGAGCGATAGCTTTTGGACGCTGGGGCTAAGCGCGGGCTATAAATACAAAAATTATCAATTTTTGCTAGCGGCGGAAAACCTAAACGACGCCAAATATGCCTATCATAACTCAAAAGGCGGCTACGGCGGCGGTATCGCAGGCTACGAGACTATCCCGAACGGCACGAGGCTTTATGAGCCGGGCAGAAGTTTTTGGGCGAAATTTAAGGTGCATTTTTAGGGCGTAGCTCGGTTAAATTCGGCGCGGTTTTGGCTTTGTGCTTTGTTTTAAGCCGCTCCGAATTTATGCTAACGTTAAATTTGCCGCGCCAGGTTTTTATGGCTCTTGCCCGTTTTTGGGTTTGTAAATTTGAGTACGTTTTTGTTGCTTGGCGTTTAAATTTGAAGTTAAATTTAAACGAGGCAAGCTTGGCGCGCGGTACTTATCGCAAAATAGTCTAAAATTGACGGCTATAAACGACGGTGCGGATGTAAATTTGAAAACAAGAGAGTAGCAGAAGTATTTGGAAAAGCTGGAAATTTGGATAGAAATTTCGGGGAAAGCCCCCGAAATTTAAGCTCTTTTATCTTCCAAGCGATTTAAAACGGGTTTTAAAAACTCGTCAAAATCGTCTTGCGTTAGCACTCTTTTGCCTAGTTTTTCTTTGCACTCTTTACCGAGCTCGCAAAGTACCTCGCGGTTTGCGATGCTTTGGGCCTTGCCGTGTCTTGCTAGCACCGTGTTTAGCTCGTGCTCCTCTGAGAAATTAACCAACTCGCGATCTGTTGCCATTTTAGCTCCTTTGCTAAGAATTTGTATGATGATTATACAGTTTTAGGTTTAACGTACGGCTAAATTTCGCGGCGAGCGAGGTTGCGTAGTCAAATTTAAAATGGAGTTCATAAAATAACGGCGTCAAATTTGACGACCTGCGCTACTCTATCCCGCCTAAAAGTGGCACAAATAAGCACTCGTCAAGCGCTTTTTGCGTTATCTCGCCGCGAGCGTCCTTTGTAAATTTGACGATAAACTGTTTGCCGTCTTTTTTGATAGGAGCTACTAAAATGCCGCCGTTTTTTAGCTGGTTAAAAAGCGTCTGCGGCACCTGCTGCGCTGCGGCCGAGAGTAAAATCCTGTCGTAGGGCGCGTAGCTTTTCCAGCCGACGTTTCCGTCGTCAAAGCGCACGTGAACGTTGTGAATTTTAAGTGCCTCAAAGCGTTTTTTGGCTTCGCTTGCGAGCTTTTCTATGCGCTCGACGCTAAAAACCCTGTGCGCCAAATGCGATAAAATCGCCGCCTGATAACCGCTACCGCAGCCGATCTCTAGGGCGTTGTCGATATCTTCGGCCTCAAGCGCAAGCGTCATTTTGGCGACCGTGAGTGGCGAGCTGATCCATTGATTGCCGCCGATTGGCTGGGCGTCTAGGCTGTATGCGTGGCGAGTGACGGGCGCAAAGATCTCGCGCGGAGTGTCGCAAAGCGCCTTGTAAAGCGAGGGCGTCAGAGTGAGTATATCGCCGATCTCGTCGGCCATGTTTGTGCATTTTGATTTTTCAAGAGCGGTCATAAAAGTCCCAAATTTCGTTTGGTTTCAAGGATCAAATTTGAGTCGAATTTGACCTCTTTTGCAAATTCGCCGCCCGGTAAAAACACGCCAGAAAACTCCAAATCAAGCGAGCTTGCGGCTACGACGTAGCAGCTATTGGCAATCGCTAGAGCCTTGCAAAGCGTAAGATATGCGTCCTCGCGCGCCTTGCCCCACATGGCTGGCACTAGGATGACGTCGCAGCCCTTTAGCTGCTGCCAAAGATGGGCAAATCTTAGTTCAAAGCAAATTAAAACGCCGATTTTTAGCCCTTTAAAATCAAACGGCTTTATCGCAGACTCGTCTCCCGCGGCAAAAATTTCGTGCTCTAAATTTGGGCGAAAAAGCTTTGATTTATTTTGCGTGTAAAAGACGTTTTGGCTGTTTAGCAGGATAAATTCGTTGTAAATTTCGTTTTTTTGTGCCTGCGTGATTGAAATTTGCGCGAGCCCTTTGGCACGGTTTAGGCTCGTTAGGTGCGTTAACCCAAGGAATTTATCGGGGCTTAGCGCTTCTTGTAGCGCTTCAAAAAGTATAGCATCAAAGCTACCGATCGAGCCGCCCAGCATTGCTCGGTTTGCCCCGCTAAAAAATCCGTCGAAGTCATACCCGCTCACGCACAGCTCGCTAGCTAGGATGACCGAATTTTCGGGTGCTGCGGCGATTTTTTCGAGCAACTCGTCTTGACGCTGGGAACAAGAGGGCGCCGTTAGGACGATAGGGTATAAATTCGGACTAAAAGTCGTCAAAACTGATGCTTCCTTTGCTGTAGTTTGTCACCTTTGCTTCAAAGAAATTTGATTTCTGGTCGTTAAATTTAGCAAAATCATCGACCCATTTGATCGGGTGAGGGACGTTGTAGCGGCGTTTTAGTCCGATGGCGACTAGGCGCTGATCGATGAGGTAGCGGATGTATTGCTCGATGATGTCGTCGGTAAAGCCCATGATCTGGTTTTGCGTGATGTATTTGCCCCATTTGATCTCAAGCTCGCCCGCGCGCTCGAACATGTCGTAAATTTTAGCCTCGGTTTCAGGCGTAAAAAGATCGGGACGCTCGGTGCGGACGCTGTTTATCATGTTTTGGAAAAGTAGCAGATGCGTGATCTCGTCGCGCTGGATAAAGCGAATCATCTGTGCGCTGCCTAGCATCTTGCCCGCACGCGCCAGCGCATAAATCGCCGTAAAACCGCTATAAAAATAAATGCCCTCTAAAATTTGATTCGCCACCATGGCTAGCAGTAGCTTTTCGTCCGTTACTTCGCCCGCCAGCTCCTCGTAAACGCTTGATATGTAGTCGTTTTTCTCGCGCAAAACCTCGTCGTGCTTTTCCATCTCGTAGATCAGGTCGGTGTTGTCGCAGATGGCCTCGACCATGACGGCATAGGACTTGGAGTGGTTGGCTTCCTCGTAGGCTTGGCGCGCTAGGCAGGCGTTGATCTCGGGCGCGGTGATGTACGGGTTGATGTTATCGGCTAGGTTGTTCGTCTGAAAGCTATCCATCGAGATGAGCTGACTCCAAACTAGATCGTACATGCGCTTTTCGGCCTGGGTGAGGTTGTAGGCGTAGTCGCGTACGTCGTCCGTGGTGTCGACCTCTTTTGGAAACCACGTGTTGGCTTCCATCAGGTCCCAGAGCTTGAGCGCCCATTGATATTTTGCTTTGGTGAAATTTAAAATGCCGTGCGGATTGCCGTTAAATACGCGGCGATCGGTCAAATTTTCGTTTGAGCTTGGATTGTAGATTCTTTTTCGGTTCATAAAATTTTTAGCCTTGGATGAGTTTAATTTTTGTGGATTTTATCAAATTTAATTTCTAATACGGCTTAATAACCCAGATATTTTGTTACAATACATTTAATATTTTATTTAAGGAGTTTTGCATGGGACTTAGCAGATCTGAGATATCAGCGCTTTATGTAAGCCTTTTTGGAAGAGTTAGTGAGGGCGGCGGCAATGATTATTGGGCTAATGTTTCTAAAGTTTATAACTATTCTATGGCTAATGTAGCAGATGCCATGCTTGATACTTTGGATTCTAAGAAATATTTTGGCTCAAATTTGAAAGATAATTTTAAATTTATAAACTTTATCTACGAGAATACCTTAAACAAGTCAGCCTATGCTAGCAAAGGTATGGAGGTTGATATAGAGGGCGTAAATTATTGGGCGTCTTTGCTAAATAAGGGCTATAGCAAAGGAGATGTGGTTGCGAGTATGATAAATGCTATTTACGATCCTAAATATTCAAATTTAGATGCCGCAAAGCTATTTAAAAATAAAGTTTTGCTCTCCGATGCGGTGTCTCGTTTGGTAGATAAAGCCGACATTAATAATTTGACGCCGTTTGTGGACATCATAGCTAGAGTAAAGCCATCGTCTACCTCATATGAGATAAATAATATGTCTATGGATTTAAAAAAACTATTAGATAATCCTGGAACCGAGCTTGGATATAGATGGGATGGCGATAATTTAATACTTAAAAAAGATGCTGTAGGCATGATAACTATAGACAAAATTCCTCGTAGTATAAGCATAGAGGGGCGAGATATAAGAGCAGAGACAGAAAAGTATCATAGTTATGCTACGGAAAGAGATTTTTTAAAATATATAACCATGACTGAACAAACTTCAAAGAAAAAAGTGGACGCGTCAAAAAGTGTAGTGGCGTATAATTACGACGTAAACAATACGCGCTATGTGGTAGTAGAAAAAGATGGGATTAGAAGTACATATAAAGAATTTTTATGGTTTGGTGATGATGAGAAAGAGATATACTCTCCAAACGGCGATGTTATGCTTAGGATAATAGATATGCCAAAAAGTATGCCAAACTATAGCGGAAGTGGAAGTAAAATTTCATTAAATAACTCCGTAAATATTCCTCCAAAGCCTTATTTTTCAACAAATACTCACACTGTAGATAAAACTCAACAGACCAATGGATATCATTGGGAGAGCGACATACTAGTGCTTGATAGAGATGTAAAGGGGATTATAAAAATAAATAAAATTCCGAACGCTATAAAAATACCTATAGATGGCGTAGGAAAAATAAACACTATGGAAGGCGGCGTAAAATCTTATCATAGTTATGACGATATGATAAATAATATAAGCGAAGAAAGTTATACAACGCAAAATTTTAAAAATAAGGGTTTGGTCGGGCAGGCTCAGGTAAACGATACTCGATATGTGTACATTAATAAAGACGGTTATGACTCCGGAGACGGTCGTATATTTGATGCCTCAAGCGACATTATGATAGCTATAGCTGGACTTGTGGATACTAAAAAAGAGTACGTTGGATATACTAATGACGAAATTAATATAACTCTATAGTTAATTTAACCCGCGTTAAATTCGCGGGTTAAATTTAGCGCTTTAGCTCGATTGCGCGCTGGAGCATTTCGTTGCTAGTCGTTATGCTCTTGGCGTTAGCGTCGTAGGCCTTTTGCGTGACGATGACCTCGGTTAGAGCCTGGGCCAGATCGACGTTTGACTGTTCTAGCGTGCTGCTAGCTAGTTTGGCGCCGTAGATACTTTTACCGCCCGCGTCTTTGTAGAAAAAGGCAGCGCCGGAATTCGCGCTTTGCGAATAGATATTATCGCCCATTTTTGCAAGGCCTTGCTCGTTTTGGAAGTGATAGAGCGCGACCTTGCCGACGGAGCGGACTTGACCGTTTGTAAATTGTGCCAAGATATTTCCCGAGTCGTTGGTGTAATAATCCTTTAAAATTCCCTCACGCACGCCGTCTTGAGCGATCGAGATGCTTTTTGCTTGCGACGTACTGGTAACGCCCGAGTAAATTTGACCCGCAGCCGCAGGAGTACCGAAGTCTAGCTCGATTTGCGAGCCGTTAGTGTCTACCGAAGCCAGAGTTGTACTAACCAGTCTGCCCTCGTGGTCGAAATTTAACTCTCCGTTAGCGTTTGAGATCGTTGCGCCGCTCGCGTCTTTTACGGTTGCCGCCGCTTCCCAAACCGTACCGTTAGCGCCCTGGGGTACTCGTTTTGTTAGCGTTAGTTCTAGAGTATTTTTCGTGCCGTCCGCGTTTAAAAGCTCGGTTACGAATTTTTCCTGATTCGCCGCTTCTTTGGTCGTATTTATCTTAGCGGTCAAATTCGGCGCCGCAGTCAGATCAAAGTCTCTTTCGAGTTTTTGACTTATGCTCCAGTTGCCATTTTCGTCGATCGGAGCGCTAAATTCAGCCGTTTTGCCGTTTGCGTCGGTTGCCGTTACGGTGATGAGATCGCCTTTTCTAGGGCGAGTTATCGCGGCGTCAGGCGTAACTCGTCCGCGTAAATTTATAGTTCTAGAAGCATTATCTATGTTGCTCGTATAGGTTGCGGCGTCTACGGGCAAAGTAGTAGGCTCGGTTTTAAAAGATGAGTCGAGATTGCCTTTAAAAGTAATCTTCGACGTCGGTTTGGTCGGCAGATATAAAAACTCCGGTAGGCGAATTTTGCCCTGGGAGCCGATGTCGCCCACGTCAAGGTTTGTAGTATCGGCACCTAGAGTGTAGGCCTGCGTGACTGTAGCCGTGCTGTTTACTCTACCGAAAGCCTCTATCGCGCCCTGGCTTGGAGTGACTTGCGTTAGCGTATTTTGCGTACCTAGGACGTAGTTACCTTGATTTGTTACGAGATATCTGTCTTTATCTACGCCAAAGCTACCGGCGCGCGTGTAGTAGGTTCCTGAGCCGTTCGTTACGCCGAAAAATCCCTTGCCGCCGATTGCCATATCTAGGACGTTATCGGTTTTCATAAACGGGCCCTGCTTGTAAAAGCTAAGCGCGGTCGTCATACCCGTAGCGCCCAGACCGACTTGATCTTGGGTCGGGTTATTGCCCGCAGCAAAGGATGTCTGATAAAAAATGCTTTTAAATTCCGGTATCGAAGCGGTAAAGCCGACGTTGTTTATGTTGGCGATGTTGTTCGCCCAAACGTCCATGCTAAACCCCTGCGTTCTGACTCCGCTAACGCCGTTATATAGGCTTCTTACCATGGATTTATCCTTTTGACGGCTCGGTAAATTCTTTGACTTTGTCGATGCTGACGTATTGTCCGCCGACCTTTACCTGTGCGACACCGTCGATAAATTTGACGCCCTCTACGAGATAGTTGCCTACGCCGCCGCTTTTGGCTTTACCCGCGAGATCTACGTAGTTTATCTCTACCGAGTAGGTTCCCGCTTTTGCGTCGTTGCCCGCGCTATCTTTGCCGTCCCACTCGAATGTATTTGCGCCCGCTTTTGCTTCGCCAAACTCCAGCGTTCTTACGAGTTTGCCGCTATTATCTCTTATATTTATCGTGCCGCCTTTTGCCGCGCTTTCTAAAAATCCCGCAAATTTGACGCCTGAGCCTTCTTCTTTTACGATGCCGCTATCGCCGATTTTAGCCATCTTGCCGAGTACTCCGACGGCGTACATATTTGTGCTGTTTTTTAGCTGGTCGGCTAGCTTTTGCATCATTTTGTTCGTATTTTCCTGCATCTCGAGCGAGGCTAGCTGGCTAGTTTGAGTTAGCATTTTTTCCGTATCCATCGGACTTGTCGGGTCTTGATACTGAAGTTCGGTCAAAAGAAGTTTCATAAAAGCGTCCTTGTCTAGCTGGGCGTTTG
Source organism: Campylobacter massiliensis (assembly GCF_014253065.1). Lineage (NCBI taxonomy): Bacteria > Pseudomonadati > Campylobacterota > Epsilonproteobacteria > Campylobacterales > Campylobacteraceae > Campylobacter > Campylobacter massiliensis. The sequence goes on along the minus strand of NZ_JACLZK010000001.1, from coordinate 1,082,420 downwards.
GATTGGTGCCTGCGGCCTTTTGTAGGGCGTCCGCCGATTTTTTGGCGGCTTGGTTGTTTACCGTGAAGTTATTGGTTTCTAGTCCGTTTGACATCTTTTATCCTTTAAATTTTTATATCTCAAGCAAATTTGATTCCAAATTTACACGTATCGCGGAACGACGAGCTCTAAACGAGGCGCCGCCGCTTCGCCTTGCTCTGCGTCGTCGGCGTTAAATTTAGAGCCTTTGTAACTCTTTTGTCCTTGCTCTTTTTTAGGCTGATTTTGATCGCTAAAGTTCATCTCAAGCTCGGTAAAACCCATATTTACGAGGCTGTTTTTAAACTCGGCCTGATTTTGTAAAAAGAGGTTCATCGTCTGCGTGTTTGAGTTGAAATTTATGTGCAGATTGTTGCCGCGATTTACCATCGTGATCTCGACTTCGCCCAAATTTAGCGGATTTAGCGTGATGTTAAAGCGCATAAAAGGCGATTTGTAGGCCGCGACTTGCTCTTTTAAATTTGAGCTAAAGTTATCAAACGTCTCGCGCACGGCTTGGAAATTTCTAGTTTGAGCTTTGGCATTTGAGATTACGTCTTTTACCATCGCGTTTAGCTCGCTGTTTTCGCTACCTTCGCTTTGCGGTTCGGTTAAAACCTGCTCCTCGGCGCTCTCGCGCTCCGGAAATAGCAAATTTTGTAAATTTACCTTTTTAGAGTCTTGACCGAGCCCCGATTTTTCGCTTTTTGCAGCGGTTAAATTTAGCTCGCCTTCGGCTTTGAGGTTTGGCTTTTGCTCATTTTCATCTTGCGAAATCGGCTTGTTTTCATCTGTGCTTTCGTTTGTGTTTTTTACCGCATCGCGTAAAATTTTGGCGTTTTGGGCTAAATTTTGTGTATTGTTTTCCGCTTTCGTAGGCGCGGCTTCAGGCTTATTTTGCGGTTTTGTTTGCTCTTCTTGCACGGCGGCTAGTAGCTTATTTAGCGTATCTTTTGGCTCTGGCTCGTTTGCGTTTATGGCCTCTTCGACCTTGTTTTTTAGCTCGCTAAATGCAAAATTTTTCTTAGGAGTTACGGGCTCAAAGAAATCTTTTTTCGCCAAACTTGGAAACATCTCGCCTAGTTCGTCGGCCTGAACCTGCGTCACTTCGATATTTTCTAGACCCAAATTTAGCTTATTTGCGATCTCTATTAGCTCGTTTAGATTTTTAGCTCCCCTTAGCTCGTTTAGCGTAGCTTCGTTTGATAGCACTTTGGCTAGGCGGTTTTCAAAATTTGGAAATTTGCTGATTTTCTCGCCGCCGCTAAGCATCTCTAAAATTTGCAAGAGCTGCATAAAGGTCGCATTTTCAAATAAATTTTCCGCTACTTCCTCGCCTAAAATTTCTTTTACGTCCGTGCTTTGGATAGGTGCTTTTGTTTGCCCGTTTTGAGCCGTTTGTGTGGATAAATTTACTGCTTTTGCCATCTCTTTTAGATCTTTTTCGCTTAAATTTTCGCCCTTTTTAGCGGCCGCGTCTAGCACAATAGAGAGAAACTCGCCGTCCTCTTTGCCGCCTTTTTGCGCGTTTTTGCTCTGTTTTTTCACGCCGCCTTTGATGCTTGCGTCAAATGATAAAATATCGTTTTGAGTTGTCTGCATAAAAACCCTTTAAATTTAACTTTCATGAGCCATGCAAGAAACGTTCCAAAACGGCTTTATTATTTTTATAAGGAAAATTTGGCTAGAATCAGCCCTATTTTAATAACGGAGAAAAACTTTGGAAAAGATACGAAACATCGCCGTCATCGCTCACGTCGATCACGGCAAAACTACGATGGTTGACGAGCTTTTGAAACAATCGGGTACTTTTAACGAGCACCAAGCCGTCGGCGAACGTGTGATGGATAGCAACGACATCGAGCGCGAGCGCGGCATCACGATCCTCTCGAAAAATACCGCGATCCGCTACAAAGACACCAAGATCAACATCATCGACACCCCGGGCCACGCCGATTTTGGCGGCGAGGTAGAGCGCGTGCTAAAGATGGTCGACGGCGTTTTGCTACTCGTAGACGCACAAGAAGGCGTAATGCCGCAGACTAAATTCGTCGTGAAGAAGGCGCTCTCGCTTGGCCTTCGCCCGATCGTCGTCGTAAATAAAATCGACAAACCCGCAGCCGATCCGGATCGCGTGATAAACGAGATTTTCGACCTTTTCGTGGCGCTTGAGGCAAACGACGAGCAGCTAGAGTTTCCCGTCGTTTATGCAGCGGCTAGAAACGGCTACGCGAAGCTAAATTTGGCCGACGAAAACGTAAATATGCAGCCGCTTTTCGAGACGATTTTGTCTCACGTTCCGGCTCCTAGCGGCGATATAAACAACCCTTTGCAGCTTCAGGTTTTCACGCTTGATTACGACAACTACGTCGGTAAAATCGGCATCGCGCGCATCTTTAACGGTAAAATTTCTAAAAACCAAAACGTGATGCTCGCTAAAGCCGACGGCACGAAAACGACGGGCAGGATTTCAAAACTCATCGGCTTTCTTGGTCTTGAGCGCCGCGATATAGACGAGGCGCAGGTAGGCGATATCGTGGCTATAGCGGGCTTTGAGGCGCTGGACGTGGGCGATAGCGTCGTAGATCCAAACTCTCCTATGCCGCTTGATCCACTAAAGATCGAGGAACCTACGCTTAGCGTCGTATTTAGCGTAAACGATAGTCCGCTGGCGGGCACCGAGGGCAAGCACGTAACATCAAACAAACTCGACGAACGTCTAGCCAGCGAGATGAAAACCAATATCGCGATGCGCTACGAAAACATCGGCGAGGGTAAATTTAAGGTTAGCGGACGCGGCGAGCTACAAATCACGATTTTGGCCGAAAATATGCGCCGCGAGGGCTTTGAGTTTTGCCTCGGACGTCCGGAAGTTATCGTCAAAGAGATCGAGGGCGTGCGCTGCGAGCCGTTTGAGCTACTAGTATGCGACGTACCGGACGAGTTTAGCGGCACTGTGATCGAAAAGCTCGGACGCAGAAAGGCCGAAATGGTCTCTATGCACCCGACCGGAGACGGACAGACGAGGATCGAGTTTGAGATCCCTGCGCGCGGCCTCATCGGCTTTAGAAGCCAGTTTTTGACCGATACGAAGGGCGAGGGCATCATGAACCACAGCTTCCTTGAGTTTCGTCCACTTATAGGTAGCGTCGAGCACCGCAGTAACGGCGCTCTAGTGTCGATGGAAAACGGCGTGACGCTAGCGTATAGCCTCTGGAACCTGCAAGATCGCGGTATCCTTTTCGTCGATCCGCAAACCAAGACCTACGTGGGCATGATCATCGGCGAGCACAGCCGTCCAAACGATCTGGACGTAAACCCGATCAAAGGCAAAAACCTAACCAACGTACGCGCTAGTGGCTCTGACGACGCTATCAAGCTCGTACCGCCTAGAAAGCTCAGCCTAGAGCGCGCTCTGGAGTGGATCGAGGAGGACGAGCTAGTCGAAGTCACGCCGTCAAATATACGCGTGCGCAAACGCTATCTCGACCCGACTATGCGCCGCAGAATGGCAAAAACAAAAGAATAAATTTTATAAATTTAGCCTGCAAATTATGCTTTTTGCGGGCTAAATTCCCCTCTTGATTTTCCCGCAATATTTTTCCATCCGCTTTAAATCAGCTAAAATTTGACGTCAAATTTTAGTTTTAAATATAAGAAAAAAGTAAATCATATTACATTTTAATATAAATAAAAATAATAAATATATAAGAAATATAGTGATATAATTTCACATCAAATATTATTTTCAAGGAGCGATGATGAAGAAAATTTTACTTTTGGCGGCGATTTGCGGTGCTGTTTCTGCGGAGCAAACCTACGAACTAAACGTGCCGAATATGAACTGCGGCGGCTGCGCTAAGAAAATCGAAGATGCCGCAAAGGGCGTCAAAGGCGTCACCGGAGTGAGCTTTGACCTAAAAAGCAAAGACGTAAACATCACCGCAGATAGCGGCGTGAACGTGATGGACATCGTGCACGCGATCCAAGCCAAAAAATACAAAGTCGGTATCAAAGAATGAAAAAGCTAGCTCTAGCGCTGGCGCTTTGCGCGGCGGCATTTGCGGACAAGACTTTGGTTTACGAGATCCCCAATATGGCCTGCGTGAGCTGCTACGAGGTCATCACGCAGACGCTAAATACGCTTAACGGCGTGAAGAAATTCGAGGTAAATTTGGAGGCCAAAACGGCCGACATCGTTGTCCAGGACGATTTTGCGGAAAATACGGTCGTAGAAGCGCTCAAAAAACAGGGCTATCAGGCGATTTTAAAATCCGCTAAATAGCATTCATCGGTCGTATCTGAGGCTAAATTTGCGATTTTGGCCTCGGATACGGCTTTTTGAAAACGTTGCTTCGTTACAACTGGAGTAAATTTGAACAATAGTTTTAAGGCTCTAAAACTCTAGCCTCAAATTTTTTCTCTTTTCTGAAATATTTAAAATATACGTAAATGCAAAATAGCGGGATAGAAATATACCAAAAAGCGCAAATAGCAAGAAAAAAAGCCCGAAAAACATAAAAGCAAAATAGAATACGACGCCGATAAATAGATCGTTCATTTTAGTGCCTCCGTTGTATAAATTTACGCCTCAATTCTAATAGTATAAATATAAAACAATGCTGAATAAATGATTAAAAACTACACTATACGCGCAGGCCGACGTGCCGACGCGTGCTTCAGAGGGGTTGAGGCAGATGAAGTCTTTCGTCGTTGGACTTTTACTTTAAGTCTGTAACTTCGCAACTGCAAGCAGAGGCCTGTTTGCAAAGGCCTGTTTGCAAAGTTAAAAGAAGCGTAGCTGGACGGTAAAATGAAATCCCGACCTTGGGTAGACTTAAGCGACTTTGATAAAACGATGATGTCTGGTTTCAAACTCCAACGGATTAAATTTTAACGTTAAATTCCTATACGCATCTTTTATAAAATTATCGCTTTGTATTGTACTTTATCAAGAATATCTCAATTTTAGCGCTACGGTTAAATTTACGGCTTGTAACCTAGCCAAATTTGACGGTAAAATGTTAAATTTGATTCGCTTAAATTTATCTTCGTAATCAAATTTAATCCCCTCAAATAGCGACAACAAAACACCCGCCGCAAGGCCATGCGCACCAATCTTGGTGCAACCAAAAACCGCAATCAGCCTGCGTAAGCAACCAAAACCCCGCGCAGTAGCGACAATCCAAGAACCGACAAGAAGCCGAAAATCAAGCTCAAATTTACGAATTTTAGCCCCGTTTAGCTATAATCACACCCAAAAAAGGAGCAAAAATGTACATCGTCCTAGGCATCATCGCCGTCCTCGCGCTAATCGTCATCTCGGTCTACAACTCGCTAGTAGGCAAGCGCAACCAGGTCTCAAACATCAGATCAGGCGTCGATACGCAGCTAAAAAGGCGCTTTGACCTCATCCCAAACCTCGTCGCCACCGTCAAGCAGTACATCACGCACGAGCGCGAGCTGCTGGAAAACATCTCCGCGCTTAGAAGCGGCATCCAAAAGGCCGCGGGCGACGAGCAGAGATTTGCGCTAAACGGCGAGCTGTCAAACCTCATCTCAAAGCTAAACGTCGTCGTCGAGAACTACCCCGAGCTCAAAGCCAACGAAAACGTCATGCACCTGCAAAAGACGCTAAACGAGATCGAGGAGCAGATCTCCGCCGCGCGCCGCGCCTACAACGCCGCCGTGACTGATTATAACAACGCCGTGGAGATGTTTCCGTCAAATCTCGTCGCTAGCTGGGCGAGGTTTCATAAGGCGGCATTTTTCGAGGTACCGAAGGGCCAAGACGATCCGCACGACGTGCACGAGCTTTTTAACCGCTAAATTTGCGCTCGTTTAGTCAAATTTGACGTTAAATTTGAGTGCTTTAACTGCGCTCCTAAAATACAAGCGGGCTTTGTCGGCTCGTCAAATTTGAATATAAAAAGCTGCGCGGGCAGTAAATTTAGTCAGCAAATTTGATCCAAATTTGAAACGTCGCCCGCAAACGACGAGCTTAAATTTAAGCGGTTTAAAACGTAAATTTAAAGACGAAAGCCCGTAAAATAGCCAAATTTGCAAAAAGGGCGTTAGATTAAAAACAGGAGCGAAAATGGACGATCTGGTCTTGCTAGAGCTTGAGCGGCAAAAGGTTTTACGCTCGCTTTTTAGACTAAAGCTCACCTGCGTCTTCGTCGCCGCCGTGGTGGCTTGGCTGCTATATCTAGCCGCGCAAAACGCCGCTCTTAGCGCGGGCGCGTTTGTGGTCTGCGGGGCTGCGATGTACTATTTTTTCGAGAGCATTTTCACGGATAGCTTTACCTTTAAATTTAAACGAAAAGTCGTGAGAGGTATCGTAGAGGAGTGCGGTCTCGCGTATTATCCGGGCGACTACGTAGAGAGCGATTATCTTTATATGATTTACGATTTTGACATCGATAAATACTCGGGTAACGACCTGATCTTCGGGCAGATAGAGGGCGTGCGGGTCAAATTTAGCGACGTAGAGGCGCTAAGCATCAAAGAGGATTTGCGCGGAAACGAGACGCATAGAGTGCTTTTTGCGGGGATTTTATTTGTCGCCGATTTTCCTAAGCGGTTAAAGGGCGTCACGCAAATTTGTAGCGGGATGGATGATTTTAAGGACTACGGCGGCAAGCGCGCGAGGATGGACGACGCGGAGTTTGAGCGGCTATTTCGCGTCTACACGACCGATCAGATCGAGGCTAGATACGCGCTCACGCCTAGCCTGATGGAAAATCTAAAACTGCTAAAAACGAGATTTCACCGCCCTATAAACATCGTGCTGACCAGAGACAAGATCTGCATGGCGATCCGCACGGGACGCGATAACTTCGAGCCCGATCTGCGCCGTCCGCTCGTGGGCAAAGGGGCAAATAGATTTTACAAAGACGAGATCGGCGGCTTTTTGCGTATCGTCGAGGAGCTGCGGCTAAACCGTAAAATTTGGCTGGATTAGGGATTTTGGCGTCAAATTTGACGGGCGGCATAACCCGTACCCTAAAAATGCAAACGAGCGGGTTAATCTAAAACAGGGTGGAAAAACGCAAAAAGGAGAGTTGGTGAAGGGCGTAGCGATAAACGAAACGACGATAGTCGGCGACGACGGGAAATACTATAAATTTAGCTTTGAGGACGTGCGCTCGGGGCGACCTAGCGGCGGCGAGCGAGTGGCGTTTCGGCCTGACGGGGCGTTTGCGCGGGACGTTTTTGTAGTCGTCGACGAGGGCGAAAAGCGCGCGGTAAAGGATACCAGAAGCGAGGAGACGAAGGCTGCGCTAAAAGAGAGTGCGGCGTTTGACCGAGCTAGGATGCTAGGTATCGCATCCGGTATCGTGCCGGCCGTTATCAAGATCTACGCGTACTTTATCGCTAGCTACGGGGGGCTAGCGCTACAGATCGCGGACAATCTCGCCGTCATATCAGCCGCACTGCTAACCTACGCGGCGCTAGGCGGAGTCGCCCGGCTCGCTCATAGCCAGGATCTGCACGTAAACTACGGCAAGGCGATGATCGTGATGTTCGTCGCTCACGTCACGGCGACGCTGGCATCGTATATGGCGGACGCGGCTCATCCGCTAGCTAAGCTAGTGGCTATCATAGCGCTACTGCTGCTGGGCTACGTCGCGTTCGTGTGGGGAAAGGTCTTTTTCGAGCTTGCTAGGCTAACTAGAAACGGACTTTTTCGCGTCTACGTTTGCACATTTTTTGCGGGCGAACTGCTGTGGGCGAGTGGCGTTTTGGCGGTATTTGGTTTCTTTTTGCTCGTGGCTTCGTTTTTCATCTATATCGCGGCTTGGGTGAAAACGGACAAGGTCGGAGAGGCAAAGGACGCGGGGCTTTTTATGTATTAAATTTAAGCGCACTACGATATTTTTAGCTGCTTTATAAAATTTGAGAGTTTTTGACTTTCGGCTTATATGGAGCCATTCTAGCTATATCTACAGTGGTTATGGCAATAATTTAATGCACCAAATGATCTTTTTTATGGTATGACTTTATCGCCACTTATGATACGGATTCGTTTTAATGGGTAATATCTAACTTTGTTTTGTTCGCTGCTACTTAAATACTGCAATTTTAGATGTAGTTAAAAATTCTTGCAGGCTTGATTAGTAATTTTAAGTAAACATTAGGCTCTTTGGCGCCCATTGATAATATTTCATGTGAGATTGATTGGGGTTTTAAAGCTGCTAATTTCCAGATATTATGGTCACCTGATTTGCTGGGCTGCACACAAATTTGCTTGCTGCCTAAAAAGTTGATACAATAAAATTTTCTCATAATAGCTTGAATAAGGCGTGTATATTCAGGGGTATTTAGATATTTAGCGCCATTTCCTTTTTTATAATTTGGCTTCTTAATGAAGAATCAATTATAGATTATTACTTTATTTTTATTTACGTAGTCCTAAGCTATTAAATTTACCGCATTTTTAATCTTCAAAGCAAGCGTCTGGCTTCGTATAAATCCTCTGCAAACAAACAATATTTAACGGTAGTTTTCTTGCTATCGTTTATAGCTGTATCAAAGTAGTAATAGTTTGGTCTATTTTTGATTTTTGTTATTGGCTTGGAAGTCATAAGGAGGCTCGTAGGATAAATCTGGTTTCTATAACAAAACGGCAAATTTTTGCAACAAAGTGACTTTGTCTAAATTTTGAGACGAGCTTTTAAACTTTTTGAGTGTTTTAGAATACTGATAAAATAGGGATTTAAATATTAATTTATAGCATAGTAATGGCCGGGAGATAGGGATTCGAACCCCAGGAGGCTTTCACACCTCAACGGTTTTCAAGACCGCCGCTTTCGACCGCTCAGCCATCTCCCGTAAAATATTTTGGCTAATTATAGCCAAATTTATTCGGTTTTTTCCTTAACGTAGGAAGCGCCTTTGTTGACTTTTTCCTTTGACCATTCAACGGCGTTATTTGTGTCCTCCTTGGCTCCACGCCAAGTATTTGAACAGCCAACCATAAACAAAGTAGCAGATAATAGCACTAGTAAATAACGCATTTTCTCTCCTTATAATTTTTGGAGGCGACACCCGGATTCGAACCGGGGATCAAAGCTTTGCAGGCTCATGCCTTACCACTTGGCTATGTCGCCTAAAAGTCAATGGTGCCCGAAACCGGACTTGAACCGGTACGGTAAAAAATACCGAGGGATTTTAAGTCCCTTGCGTCTACCATTCCGCCACCCGGGCAAAAATTCCCTAAATTTAAAACCGATGGAGCGGGAAACGAGATTCGAACTCGCGACCCCAACCTTGGCAAGGTTGTGCTCTACCCCTGAGCTATTCCCGCATTTTGTTTGAAAAATAAGATTTTAGCTGATTTTTGCTTAAAATTTTATTTTATTTCGTCAAATTTCAAAATTTCGTAAGATAAAAATGATATAATTCCAAAATCTTTTCGACGATTGGGGTTATAGCTCAGCTGGGAGAGCGCTTGAATGGCATTCAAGAGGTCGGCGGTTCGATCCCGCTTAACTCCACCATCTTTGAATTTCTTCCCTAAATTTTACATCATCAAAAACTTTGATTAATTTATGTTTTATAGTTAATATCGCAACCTCTGAAAATAGTATTTTAAGCTTGCTTGTGTTAGTATCGGCAAAATTTAGCACGGGAAAAAGATGCAAGATTACTCTATTTTAGATGTTTTATCCAATAAAAAAGTCCTTTGTTTAGAGGATGAACCTTATATATTAAAAAATATGATCGACTCCCTCGAGCTGTTTTTTGCCGAAGTAAAAGGCGTAAGCGACGGCATCGAGGCGCTAGACGAGGCTATGAGCGGCTCATACGACGCACTCGTCCTAGATGTCAGCGTCCCGCACATGGACGGTCTAGAGGTAGCTAAAAAGATCCGCTCCGCAAACCGCAAAATCCCTATAGTCATCATTTCAAGCCATACCGAGCAGGAGTATTTGTGGCGTGCGGTTGAGCTAAAGATCACGAGATATCTATCAAAGCCTTACGACAAAGATACGTTTATAAAAGCGCTAGAAGACGTCGCGATGGAGCTCATCGACCATACGCCGATGTTTAGTATCAACGACGAGCTCAAATACGACTTTAGTAAAAAAATCATATATATAAAGGAAGAGGCCTGTCGCCTCTCCAAAAGCGAGAGCAAGCTTTTGGAGTATTTTTTAAACAACAAAAACCAAACCATCACTTACGAACAGCTATTTGACTACATGTGGGAATTTGAACAACCGACCAAAGAGGCCATCAAAACCATCGTAAAAGAGCTGCGCCGCAAGATCGGCAAAGACACAATCAAAAATTTATACGGCGTAGGATATCTATGTGAAGTCCAAATTTAAATTTATCGTCCTGCTACTCGTCGTTTTATATGGCGCCATTACCGTTTTGGTTTTTAACTTTTACCGCGATCTTGCGCTAAAGGACGCCAGACAGGAGGCATTTTACGTACTTGACGCGATGAACGGCATACGCGACTATATCTCTACCGTCCAGCGCCCGCTGATAGAAGAGCTAAAAGACGGCGGCGTCATAGACAAAGACCTTTTTGATCCAAGGCTCATGTCCTCATCCTATATAACTCGTCAAATTTACAAAATACAGCTCGCCAAAAAAAACATAAACTACGACTACAGGCTAACGGCGACGAACCCGCTAAATCCCGAACACGAAGGCACGGAATTTGAAAACGAAATTTTAGAAGGCTTTAAAGAGGGCAAATACGAGGTCTACTCAGACATCATCAAAGACCAAAACGCCTCGTACTTTTTCGTCGGACTTCCGGTCAAAAACTCCCACCCCTCCTGCGTCGAGTGCCACAACATAAACAGCGCGCCTAAAAAAATGCTCGAACAATACGGAAATTTGAACAATTTCGAGGGTAAAGTCGGCGACACGATAGCGATGGTGAGCTTTAAAATCCCGGTAAAAAGCATTTTGCTCTATCATAAACAGGAATTTATCGTTAGCGGCGTGGCAATAACGGCGATCTTTGCGGCGTTTTTATTTTTCGTTTATAAAATCCACAAAGGCAACGAAAAAACCAAGTTGCAAAACGAGCTTTTGATGATAAATCAAAGCCGTTTAGCCTCGATGGGCGAGATGATCGGCAATATCTCGCATCAGTGGCGCCAGCCTCTAGCCCAGATCAGCTCGACTCTGGTAAATTTGGAGCTTTACTCCGAGCGAGGAAAGCTAAGCCAGCAGAGGCTAAAAGAGGCTATCGAAGAGGCGAACGAGCAGGTCAAATTTATGTCCGGCACTATCGAGGATTTTAAAAATTTCTTTAATCCAAATATGCCAAAGAGCGAATTTGAGGTAAAACAGGCCATAGAACAGGCTTGTAAAATTTTAAACGCGACGCTCAAAAGGCACGTCATCGACGTAAAAGTCGAGATAAAAGAAAATTTTACGCTTTACGGAAATATAAACGAGCTCATTCAAATTTTAATCAACGTCATAAATAACGCCAAAGAAGCATTTTTAAACGCGCCGCAAGATCGAGCACAAGCAAACCGAATGCAAATTTTAATAACGGCCTTTTTGCAAAACGGCGAGCGAGCGATCACGCTTGAAAATAATGCCGGCAATATAAACAAAGCGGTGATAAATAAAATTTTCAAGCCGCATTTTACTACGAAAAAGTCGGGCAGTGGGCTTGGGCTATATATGAGTAAGGTGATAGCCGAAAAAAATAACGCCCGAATTTACGCGCAAAATATAAATAATGGCGTAGTATTTACTATTAAATTTAAAAATTCATAATTTATTAATATTCCCCTTTTTTCGCCCCCTTTTTACGATAATATTATCAGTATGAAATCTTTTTGATTTTAGATCCAAAATTTATAAGGAGGGCGCAATGAGGAATTTAAGTAAAACCTTATTAGGTTTGCTTATGGGCGTTAGCGTCTTCGCATCGCAAGCCTGTTGCGAAGAACACAACATGCAGATGTCTCAACAAGCGCGAGACGTCATAGCAAACCCAAAAGGCACGCTTCAAAGTAGAGGCGTAATATCCTTGCAAGACTACATCGTAGAAGAGCAAGAGATGTATGAGTGGCTGTTTAAAAACCACCCGATTTTCACAAAATACGGCGGTAAAACAGTCGGTAAACTAGACGTTCACGACCGTGGACTTGAGTGGCTTGCCGAAGGTCACGGCTTTGACATGTCAAAAGCTAGTAAAAGAGACGGCGGTAAAGGCTACAGCTCTATGATGTATAGGATACCTGCGGGTTCGTCTTTGCAGTTTCCTAACAAATTCGTAGGATCAGAAAAGTGCGGCGAGTGCCACCCTGCGCAGTACGAAGTATGGAGCAGATCGCGCCATGCCACTACTATCCGCTTCCCTGGCGAGCACCCGGAGGTTAACAACAACCTAACCGATCCGGTATTTAGTCCGGACACCGCGTCTATCTTGCCTCAAGGCATTACTCCGGACGTTATTTACGCCACCGTCGGACACCTAAGAACCAAATTCGGCTACGTAGACGCGTGGCTTTTGCGCGGAACTTACCACGTAGAGGGCGGTTTGCTACGAGACGGCACGGGTCAGATCGTAGCGGGCGGTAACCAATTCCAAAGAACTTGGGCGTTAAATTTAACTCCCGAAACAGTTAAGAAAATCAAAGATTTCGTTCCCGATTTTCCGGAAACTCTAGCTGATTACGGCGACAACGGCGGATACGTCAGAGGTCTAGCCTCATACGCGGCTAAATACAAAAAGTCGATGTTCTTCCAAGCAAACGGTTCTTACTGCGAGGTTTGCCACCCGTTCAAATTTGACTTTAAAACCAAGAAAGATTTCTATGCCGCTCTAGGTAATGCCAAAGAGCTTCAAAAACACACTATATCTAAAGGCGTAAGCTGTGAGGAGTGTCACGGAGCCGGCGGTCACCTTGACGGAGCTACAAACTTTAGAACTTCAAACTGCGAACGCTGTCACCAAAGATTTAACTACAGCCCAGACCTAGCTAGAGCCAATCCTCTAAACCAAGGCAAGCTTGACCTATCTCTAAGCTCTAAATTTAAATCAATGGGACCAGGATGCGGATCTGAGGGTTCACAATCATACTTTACCGCTCACTACGATAAAGGTATGCGCTGCACCACTTGCCACGATCCTCACGATAACACAGGTCCGGTCGTAGGCGATAAGACTATCAAAGGCGTAAACTATAACTCAGAGCAAGGCTACCTAAGTGCGCTTTACACTAAACCAAAAATCAGAAAAGATTGTCAAGATTGCCACAAAGAGCAAGCATATATCGCTTCTAGAGCCGATACTCACAAAGATAACACTTGCGCATCTTGCCACATGCCGTTCATGATGAGCTGCGAGAACTTCTACGCTATCCAATTCCAAGACAATGCTGGATTTGATACACAAAGAAGATCTCACATCTGGAAGATCGACGTAGATCCTGCTAGAAAATCTCTAGTTGCGGGCGATGCTGCTAAAGGACCAAGAGACACTAAAGATTGGCACTTCCAAAGAGATAAAAACGGACATAACTTCGTTGACCTAATGTGGGCGTGCGCTAGAACGTCTTGGGCCGATAAAGATATGCAAGATACTAAAGGCTGCCACAGCCCTGTTTTATCTGAGCTAAAACCTACCCTACACTTCAAGAACCAAAAACAGGTTTACGACGAAGTAATGGGATGGCAAACTCCTGTTAAAAACGACTTCTCTCAAGTCAAAATCGGTATCGAGGGACTTTATGCTATCTTAGAAACTAAGAAACTAAGCCCTAGCGATAAGACGAGAGTTTATGAGCTAATCGAAAAAGCGCAAGACACAGTTGACTTGCTACAAAAAGACGGCTCATGGGGTATGCACGGCTTTAAATATACAAAACAAAGACTTGATGCTTCTAAAGAGTACATCAAAGAAGCCCAAAGAATCATAAACAACAATTTATGATGCGATTACGGACGCCGCGATTTTGCGGCGTCCAAATTTAATAAGGTAAATTTATGCGTTTTAAACTTAGCAAAAACTCACTTTTAGCTCTCTGCCTAACGGCCGGTTGCGTCTTGTGCGCTAGCGCGGCGGATAAAGAGGCGATGACGCAAGAGCAAAAAGAATCATACAGTATCGGAATTTCAACCGGAACATATATCTCCGCACAACTAAAAAAACAAGAAAGCTTAGGCGTTAAATTTGACAGCAAGTCCATTTTAGACGGTTTTGCAGACGCCTTTAAAAAAGAACAAAAACTAACAGACGAAGAAATAATCTCCCTGCTCAATCAAAGGGACGAAAAATTAAATAAGCTAACCCAAGACGCGCTAAAAAAAGCGCTTGAAAAAAATTTAAAAGAGGGCGAAGAATTTATGGCGAAAAACGCCAAAAACAAAAAGGTCAAAACGACTAAATCAGGGCTTCAGTACGAAGTCATGGCTGTCGGCGACGGCGATAAGCCAAGGCCTGAGAGCGTCGTAGCGCTAAACTACAAAGCCTACCTCATAAACGGCCAGGTTTTTGACGATACGTACTCTAGAAACGAGCCTGCGATCCTTTCTATGGTAAATTTAATAGACGGCCTACAAGAAGGTCTCATGATGATGAACGGTAACTCAAAATATAAATTCGTCATCCCGTCTCACCTAGCTTACGGAGACGAGGGCGCGGACGAGATACCGGGCGGCTCGACGTTGATTTTTGAAGTCGAGCTAGTAAAGGCGCTAAAACCTGGCGAACTAGCCGGTGCAGCCAAAAAACTAAGCGAAACTCAGCCGCGAAATTTCCATGGCGCGCATAGCCACGGAAGTAGCGTTGGTAGATAAATTTAGGATATTTAATCCATACGGATGGAGAAGAATATGAAAGAGCAAAATACAAGAAGGACGTTTTTTAAATTCCTTGCTTCGGGCGCGGCGGTTGCGGGAGCGACTAGCGTACTGGGCAAGAGTATAAATCTAGACGCCCAAACGGAAAACGGCAAAAAGCCGCACTACGGCATGATCTTTGATCAGAACAAATGCGTCGGCTGTACCGACTGCGAGGTCGCCTGCCAAAAGGTAAATTTGGTCCCAAAAGGCCAAATGAGGCTTTTTATCCAGGATAAAACCGATCCGCTAAATTTGAAAGAAAAGCGCTACGTCAGGGTTTCCTGCCAGCAGTGCGAGGACGCGCCGTGCGTGACCGTTTGCCCAACGAAAGCCTGTCACAAGGACGAAAAAACTGGCATCACGACGATGAATACTGATGACTGCATCGCCTGTAAATACTGCATCGTAGCCTGTCCTTACGACGTGCGATTCATAAACCACGAAACAAGAGCCGCAGAGAGCTGCAACTTCTGCTTGGATACGAATTTAAAAGACGGTCACGAGCCTGCCTGCATCGAGGCGTGCAGATACGAGGCGATCGTGTTCGGCGATCTAAACGACGAAGAGTCGCACATCAGCAAGCTACTTCGCGTAAAAGACAGCCTGCGTATGCATCCTGAGTGCGGCACGAAGCCGAGCCTGCGCTATATTCCTGCGGTTAAATTGGGGGTGTGATATGAATGGAGCTATAAATTTCACTGCGACCTTCTCTCACGGCGTTGAGTGGGGCTGGCCGATCGCGGTTTATCTTTTGCTAGCGGGTATGAGCGGCGGCGCTTTGATAGTCGCTATCCTCGTTAAGCTTTATAAAAAGCAAACCGAAAGCACGCCGCTGTTTAAGGCTGCGTCGTTGCTATCTTTCGTAACGATCCTTCTAGGTATGGTCTGCCTGGTAGCCGACCTTGAGAGGCCGCTACTTTTCTGGAAAATTTTGATTAATTATAACTTCACATCGGTTATGTCCGTGGGCGTGGCGGCGCTTTGCATATATATCCCGCTTACCTTCGTAGCCTGCCTTTACGCGTTTGAAGAGTGCCTTAGAGAGTTTTTGACGCACAATCTTAGCTTTTTAAAAGGGCTTTTCGAGCTTGCGATGAAAATTTTAAACGCGCTTCGCCCGCTGCTTCTTGCGCTTACGCTTGTTTTTGCGGTCGCGATCTGCGCTTATACGGGCTTTTTGATCTCGGTTTTAGTTAGATTTCCTATCCTTAATACCGCTGTTTTACCTGCGCTTTTCGTGGCGTCTGGCTTATCGGCTGGTATTGCAGGCTCAAGCCTCATAGCCGCGCTTTTCTTTAAAGCAGACCCGCACGGAGGCGATCTAAAAACCTTACACGCCGTCGAGTGGCCGGTTTTAGCGATGGAAATTTTACTAATCGGCATGATTTTTGTCTCGCTCATCACTGGTAGCGACGTGCAAAAAGCCGCGAGCGTCGCCTTTAGCGAAGGCGTTTACGCTCAGCTATTTTGGCTAGGCGTCGTGGGCGTAGGCTTTTGCGTACCGCTAGTTTTAAATTTCGCACTGGGCAAAAAGATCGCTCACACTGCGTTTGCGTTCTACGTTAGCGCGCTTGCTAGCGTGGTCGGAGTATTACTTCTTAGGATGTTTATACTATACGCAGGTCAAACTTACGATATAATAATGTAAAAAATTCGAAAGAGGCGATTTTGGGCGTAAATTTATTTAGATTTTTCACTTCTTACAAATTTGCGCTCTGCCTCCTTTTCATTCTAGCCGCAGGTGCCGGCGTCGCAACCTTCTTAGAGAGCATTTACGATACGCAAACGGCTAAAATTTTAGTCTATGAGGCGCGCTGGTATGAGTGCGTCATGAGCGTGCTCGCGCTTTGCCTGCTCGCTATCATAGTAAAAACCAAAATGTGGCGCCGCTTCGGTTCATTCGTACTTCACGCGGCATTTATCGTTATCTTTATCGGCGCGGCTTTGACGCGTTATCTGGGCGCCGAGGGCGTGCTGCACGTAAGAGCCGGCGAGAGCGGAAACGAGATGGTGAGCGTCAAGCCGTTTTTGCAAATACGCACAAAAGACGCATTTTTCGAGTATCCGCTAAATTTATCCCAAATCGGCGATAATAATTTTAGCTTCACGCAAAGTATAAATTCCAAAAATTTTACCGTCAAATTTGACTCGTATAAGCCTGCGCCAAAAGGCGAGCGAGGCACTCTCGTAGTAAAAGCCGGCTTTGAAGGGCAGCGCGAGCAAACGGTTAAAATCCACGGCGGCGTAGGCTGGCTAGGCGAGCCTAGTATGCTAAATTTTGACGGCGAGGAGATAATGCTAACTTGGGGCTCAAAGCTAGTTAGCCTGCCGTTTTCGATAAAGCTTATTAAATTTGAGCTTGAGCGCTACCCCGGCTCGCAAAGCCCGTCCTCATACTCTAGCGACGTAGAGGCGTTATCTGATTCGGGAGAAATTTTGGCAAAGTATAAAATTTACATGAATCATCCGCTAAATTTGCAAGGTTTTAAGCTATTTCAGTCCTCCTACGACGCGGACGAGCAAGGCACGGTACTAGAGGTCAACCGCGATCCGGGCAAAATCCCGACCTACATCGGATATTTCTTGCTTTGCGTCGGCGTCACCGGCAACTTTTTTACCAAAAACAGCCGCTTTTTAAAACTCATAAATTTCATCAAAAACAGCCGCTTTTCGCTTATCGCGGCCTTTATCGCGCTTGGTTTTTTAAATTTTAACGCAAACGCGGCCGAGCAAAACCAGAGCGAGATCTTAAAAACTTTCGCCGCAAACACCGCCGCTCACGCTAACGGCGAATTTGCAAAGCTGCTAGTGCAAGACTACGCGGGCAGGATAAAGCCGCTTAGCACCGAAGCGGGCGAAATCGTAAATAAAATCTCGGGCACGGACTCGCTTTACGGCCTAAGCGCCGAGCAGATCGTGCTTGGGATGAATCTAAATCCTGCGCTGTGGCAAGAGATCAAAATCGTAAAGATAAAAAACGGCGAAATCAAAAAAATGCTAAATTTGAGCGGAGATTACGCGAGCTTTAGGGATGCGTTCGACGCAAACGGCGAGTATAAATTAGCCGCGCAGGTCGAAGCCGCAAACGAAAAACCGCTTTCCAAACGAGGCACGCTCGATAACGACCTCATCAAATTTGACGAGCGGCTAAACATCGCCTATCTCACGTTTAAGGGCACGTTTTTTAAATTTATCCCGGCGGCGAACGACCCGCAACACGCGTGGCTCTCGCCAAACGACGCCTTTAACGACGAGCGAGTCGCTCTAGACGCAAAAAACATGCTAAACGACTATCTTGTCGGTCTGCAAGAGGGCATCGCGGATAATGACTGGAGCAAGGCCGACTCCGTGCTAGCCGCGCTAAGAAACTATCAGCGAACGGCCTCGGCGGAAATTTTACCTAGCGTTAGCAGGGTCGATGCCGAGGTCTTTTATAACCGCGCTTCGGTGTTTAAAAAGCTCGTTTATTTTTACTGGATTTTGGGCTTTGCCGCGCTTTTGCTAGGGCTTGCTTCGGTATTTTTATCTAGAAGAATTTTACCGCTTGAGCGAGCGATTTTAACGGCGTTCGTGCTAGGTTTTGCGGTGCATACGGCGGCCTTGGCGCTACGCTGGTACGTCTCGGGGCACGCGCCTTGGAGCGATAGTTACGAATCGATGATCTACATCGGCTGGTCGGGAGCGCTAGCGGGGATGATATTTTTTAGGCGTTCGCTGCTTGCGCTTGCGGCAGCTGCTCTACTAGCGGGTATCGTGATGCTGGTAGCTCACATGAGCTTCGTAAATCCGCAGATAACGAATTTAGTCCCGGTACTAAAGTCATACTGGCTCAGTATCCACGTCTCGGTCATCACAGCTAGCTACGGATTTTTGGGTCTTGGCTGCGTGCTTGGGCTGATCGCGCTAGGACTCATGGCGTTTAAAAACAAAGCCAACAAAACGCGCCTAAACGAGCAGATTAGATATATCGCGGCGATCGATGAAGCAAGCCTGATTATCGGCATTTGCCTACTGACGCTTGGAAATTTTTTCGGCGGGATTTGGGCGAACGAGAGCTGGGGGCGCTACTGGGGCTGGGATAGCAAGGAGACGTGGTCGTACGTATCGATCCTAGTTTACGCGATCGCGCTGCATCTGCGCTTTATCCCGAAGCTAAATTCGCTATACGTATTTTTGATCGCATCGGTGTTTTCTTACGCTTCGATCGCGATGACTTATTTTGGCGTAAATTTTTACCTAACGGGCATGCACTCTTATGCCAGCGGAGATTTGCCGCCTGTGCACATTAGCGTATATATCGCGCTTGGTTGCATGCTTTTGATAACCGCGCTAGCCTTTAGAGGGCGCGACGTAAAAACGATTTAAAAGGAGAAAAAATGTATAAAAAACTACTAACGGCGGCGGTTTTATGCGCTAGCGCAAACGCGGGCTTTATCCAAGAGGGCATGCAAGCCCAGCAAAGCGGCGACCATAAAAAGCTGATAGAAATCTACGAAAAAGCCTGCCACGAAGAGAACAAGGCTTCAGGCTGCTATAATCTTGCCGTGGTTTATTTTGAAGGCACGGGCGGCGTGGAGAAAAACTACG
The DNA here is from genome assembly GCF_014253065.1 of Campylobacter massiliensis. Taxonomy (NCBI): domain Bacteria; kingdom Pseudomonadati; phylum Campylobacterota; class Epsilonproteobacteria; order Campylobacterales; family Campylobacteraceae; genus Campylobacter; species Campylobacter massiliensis. The sequence goes on along the minus strand of NZ_JACLZK010000001.1, from coordinate 1,062,980 downwards.
AAAAATCGATAAATTTATACCAAAAAGCTTGTAACGCCAAATTTGCGCTTGCTTGCAACAACCTAGGCTATATCTACGAAAGCGGTAACGGAGCGACACAAGACTTCGCCAAAGCCGCCGCATACTACGAAAAAGCCTGCGAAGATAACGAGGGCTGCACTTCGCTAGGGCTTCTTTACGCAAACGGAGCGGGCGTCAAAACCGATATCAAAAAGGCGATCTCGCTCTACACCAAAGCCTGCGACTACGGCGATATGATGGGCTGCAATAACCTAGGCTACCTACACCTTGAAGGCATGGGCGTAGAAAAAGACTACGTCAAAGCAAAAGCCTTTTACGAAAAGGCCTGCGCGGGCGGCGTTGGTATCGGCTGCGATAATCTTGGCTTTTTGTATGCATTCGGTCAAGGTACGGAGCAAGACTACGCCAAAGCTAAAGAATTTTACGAAAAATCCTGCGCTCTAAACTACGACAAAGGCTGCAACAACCTAGCCATAATGTACGCCGAGGGCAAAGGCGTCGCGGCCGACACTGCTAAAGCTAAAGAGCTCTTTGACAAAAGCTGCGCAAAAGGCCTAAAAGTCGCGTGCGAGAATGCGGAGTTTTTAAAACCGGAAACAAATAAAACTAAATAATTTAAGGAGATAATATGATTTTACGTTCTATTTTGGGTTCGGCGCTACTGGCGGCGCTACTTTTCGGTGCCGAAGCAAACGAGCAGGCCGGCAAGATGAAGCCGATGTTTCAAAGCGTAGATCCTAGCAAAGCTACGCTAGTAGGAAGCGGCGAGGATAAAGAGTACTGCGCCGTTTGCGGCATGAATTTGGTTAAATTTTACAAAACAAACCACGTTTATAACGGCAAGCAAGTAGCATCGCTGCACTGCTTATACGAGCTCACGGAGGGCAAGATCCCAAGCGACGCGCAGGTCGTCGATACGAAAAATCTAAATTTTATCGATGCAAATAAAGCCTTTTACGTCGTCGGTAGCAAAATCGGCGGCACGATGACTAGAAATAGCAAATACGCCTTCTCAACCGAGGCCGACGCAAAAGAGTTCCAAGCCGAAAACGGCGGCGAGATAATGGACTTTGCCAAAGCATACGAGATCGCTGGACAGGACTTTGATGGCGATAACAAGATGATCAAAGCTAAACGCGAGGGCGGCGTTTACGCGCACGGTAAGGAATTTTACGAAGCAAACTGCGAGAAAACGGATCCAAAAAGCTTTAAAGCCATCTCCGAGCTAAAAGCCCACCTTAAAAAAACATGCGACGCAAAGGGCGCTAGCAAAGCCCCTGAATACGACAAACACCTGCAAGCCGCCGCTTTGTATCTATGGGACGCACCGGCAAATTTAGGCACGAGCGATCAAGCCTCAAAATCTAAGCAAAAAACGCAAAAAGCCGAGAGGATCGTCGTGCCAAAAGGAGCACGCTGCCCCGTTTGCGGTATGCTAATCGGCAAAAACCCGCAGTGGGCGACGATGATGAAAACAAGCAAAGAGGAGCTTTACTTTGACGGCGTCAAGGATATGATGAAGTATTATTTTGAAAAAGGCAAAAAAGACGATCAAATTTACGTTAGCGACTACTACAAGCTAAACAAAATCGACGCCAGAACCGCCTACTACGTAACCGGCTCAAACGTACTCGGACCTATGGGCAACGAGCTCATACCGTTTGCCAGCGAAGAGGACGCTAAGACCTTCGCCAAGGATCACGGCGGCAAGCAGATAGTCAAATTTGACGAGATCACGACTCTTTTAGTAGAGAGGTTGATGTGAGACTCATCTGCGTTTTAGCGGGCTTTTTTGCGCTTCTTTACCTTTGTATCGGGGCGCATTATCTAGGTTATGATAGAGCGGGCAAGGAAGCTCAGCTAAATTTGATCCAAAAATCCGTCAAAGACGCGCAAATTTCGACGAATTTTATTTCAAAAGAGTACGGGAAGTTTGTCTATGCCGAGTAAAAATTTTATCGATTATGCAGTTACGCTGCTCTATAAAGACCGCGCCGATCACGCTTTTAGCTTTTTTATCTTCGCTTTTATCGTGTTTATCTTAAGCGCGGTTCTTTTCGTCTCAAGCTCCATCCAAAGCGACCTTACGAATTTGACCCGCTCAAAGCCCGAAGTCGTCGTCGATGCTCTGCGCGCGGGCAAACGCGACTTGATGCACGACGGCTACATCTACGACGTCTCAAAGATCGCGGGCGTAGCTAGCGTAGAGGGCGCGGTCGAGGGAGAGTATTATTTCGCGCAAAAAAGAGTCTGGTTTCACATCGTCGGCGACGAAAATTTAGACGAAAATGAGATGATCGTGGGCGAAGGCGTAAAAAAAGAGATGGCGGAGCTTTACTACGAGGACGTTTTTAACTTTTTAACCGAAGAAAAGATGATCCCGATAAAGATCAACAAAACCGCGCCGCATGAAACGGGCATCGTCTCAAACGACGTCATCTATATGAATCCCGCCACCGCGCGCGAGGTGCTAAGCCTTAAAGAGGGCGAATACACGAGACTCTACGTCGAGGTACCAAACGTAAACGAGATCAGCGAAGTGGCGCTAAAGATCCAAAACGTCTATCCAAACACAGAGGTTACGAGCATCGAGGACGGAGTAGCCAAAATAAGGCACCTTTACTACTACAAAGGCGGCATTTTTATGGTGCTTTACGTCGTGGCGATGGTTTCGTTTTTTATCCTGCTGAAAAATCAAATTTCGCTCGCTTACGGCGAGAAGAAAAAGGAGATCGCGATATTGCGCAGTATCGGCTTTAGCGTGAGAAATATCATCGCGCTTAAATTTATCCAAAACATCGTCGTTTCTTTTAGCGCCTATTTGCTAGGCGTTGCGGGAGCGTATCTCTACGTGTTTTTTTTCGGCGCGCCGTTTTTACGCGATATATTTTTGGGCAGCGAGGTGGCGAATTTTACCGATTTCACGCCGATCATCGACTTTAACATGCTGTTTTTGATCTTCGTTTTTAGCGTGATTCCGTTTTTGGCATTCGTCATCATCCCGTCGTGGCGCATAGCCGTTAGCGACATGAGCGAGGCGGTAAAATGAACGCAATAGAAGTAAAAAATCTCTGTAAAATTTACAATCAAAATAAACTCAACGAATTTCACGCGCTGAAAAATATAAATTTGACGGTAAAAAGCGGCGATCTAGTCATCCTAAAAGGCGTCAGCGGTAGCGGCAAAAGCACGCTACTAGGAATACTCGGCGCGCTTAGCAAACCAAGCAGCGGAGAAGCGCTGATCAACGGTCGCAACGTCTCAAAACTACCCGACATCATGAGCTCAAATTTTAGACATAGCGAGGTCGGGTTTATATTTCAGTCGTTTAACCTGATCGAGGGCCTTAGCGTCTATCAAAACGTACTAGCGCCGCTAAGCCTAACAAGCCTTAAAAAAGCCGAGCTAAATTCGCAAATCGATCGCGCGCTAAATCTCGCCAACATCGCGCACAAAAAAGATCAAATCATCTCAAAACTAAGCGGCGGCGAGAAGCAGCGATGCGCGATAGCAAGGGCTCTAGCGATGGATCCTAGCGTCATACTAGCCGACGAGCCGACGGCAAATTTGGACAAACAAAACTCGCTCATCTTCATCGAAATGCTGAAAAAATTTAAGGAGCTAAAAAAGACCGTCGTCGTCGCCACGCACGACATTTTGTTTGACGATCTGGACTTCGTGGACGGCTACGTAAGGATGCAAGACGGAGAGATGCTGTGAGCGTATTTTTATCGGACGAAGTCATAGCGTTTTTACTGATCGAGCTTATAATCATTGTTTTAATGGGTATTTCGCAGTATTTCGTCGTGCGCATTATGCGATTGTGGGACTTTAACTCGACGTCAAATTTACAATACGACCTCGAAAAACGCAACTACCTCGTAAATACGATTTTGTTTTTCGCCGTAGTTTGCAAGATAGTTTTGTTCGTATTTTTCGCGCTATCTCTAAACGAGCTAGCAGACGTAGTGCCGGGTGCCATGTGCTCGGCGGGCGTCATCGGATCAAACGAATTCGGCGGCATTTTGCTACTGTTAAAGCTACTACTCATCTTTGGCTTTGGACTGTGGCTAATCATAAATTCGCTTGATTTAAAGGCGACGAATTTTCCGTATTTAAAGCGAAAATACGTCATCTTTACCGCGCTTTTTATCGGCGTTTTGGTCGAATTTGCTACTGAGATTTTGTTTTTTAGCAACGTACCCTTAAAGGTGCCAGTCTTTTGCTGCTCGGTCGTATTTCAGGCGCCAAAGCTACCGTTTGGCTACACGAAGCTAAATTTGGTCATATTTTACTACGCCGTTTTTGCGGTTATTTTGACGCTAAATTTGCTCAAACAGACGATGGCGAGCTTTGTTTGCAACCTGCTGTTTTTATTTATCGCATACTACGCGATTACTTATTTTTTCGGGCTTTACGTCTACGAACAGCCAAATCACAAATGCCCGTACTGCATGCTAAAGGGCGAGTATTTTTACGTCGGCTACCTCATCTGGGGTTCGCTGTTTTTGGGTATTTTCTACGGCATATCGGCGTTTTTGGTCGAGCTAATCGTGAAAAAACCTTACGAGCATTTGCTCAAAATTTCCTCTTTTTGGCTGATCGTAAATGCTCTTGTTTGCAGCTTTTTCGTCGCTAAATACTACCTTTTGCGAGGAGTTTTACTATGATAAGGCAAATTTTCGCCGCCGTGCTACTCATCGGCGTGGTGGCGCTGCTCGCGTTTTCAGTGGATACTAGCGAGGGTAAAATCGTAGTTCGCCACGGCAACGTAGAAAAAAAGCCTCTAGAAATCGAGCTTGGCAAATATCTTTGCTTTGAGAGCAAGGTGCTGATCAGCGACCTAAACAACACGGCTCAGGCGGTGATGCCAAACGGCGATACGTACTTTTTCTACGACATCTCAAACTCGTTTACGTGGCTCATGCGGCAAAAGAACAAAGACGACGTCGTGCTGTGGGTCTATTCGCAAGATACAAGCCGCTATATCCTGGCTAAAAACGCCTGGTACTCGCGCGTGGACATCACTCCGATGGGATACGGTATCGGCGCGTACGAATACCACGTTTACGGCATTAACGATAACTATTTCGAAGACGTCATGCTCTATGCCGCCCGCGGCGAAACGCTGATAAATCCGCTCATTTTTATCTTACTTTCGGAGAATAAAATTTAGAATAGTAAAATCGAAATAAAATTTGCAGTACAAAGTCTGTAAAATTTTGATTTTACAGACTTTTTTGTATCGAAACTTTCAAATTTATTTATCTGTATATTTAAACCCTTTCCGCCGCTTCTAAAACCACGCTTTTTAGTAAATTTACGCCGTTAGCGATATCGCTCCAGCTAGAAAATTCCGCCGGATTGTGGCTGATGCCGTCTTTAGACGGGATGAAGATCATTGCCGTCGGACAGAGTGCGCTCATGTGCATAGCGTCGTGCCCCGCGCCGCTTGGCATGATTTCAAAGCTAAGCCCGAGCGCCGCGGCTTTTTTGGCGATGAGATCGACGAGTCGGCCGTCCAGCGCGCACGGCTCGTCGAATGCTAGCTGCTTGATCTCGCATTTGACGCCGCGCTGTGATTCGATGCGCGAGATTTCAGCCAGGATCTGCTCGTATGCCGCCTCGCGCGTGCGCAGGTCGATACCGCGCAGGTCGATTAGCAGCGTAGTTTCGCCAGGTACGACGTTCATAACGCCAGGTTTTACCGTGCAGTTGCCTGCAGTCGCCACCACGCCGTTTGCCGCGTTTTCGCGCGCGACGTTCTCGACGGCTAACACTATCTGCGCTGCTGCGCAAAGTGCATCATGACGATACTTCATCGCAGTCGTGCCGGAGTGCTGAGCCTGGCCCTGCACGCGCACGCTAAATCTGTGCGGCGCAGCGATGGCGCTCACGACGCTGATTTGGATATTTTCATTATATAGTAGCGGCCCCTGCTCGATGTGTAGCTCGAAAAAGCTCTCGTAGTCCGGCATTAAATTTTTAGCCTTTTCGATGCTTGCTAGATCGATGCCAAACTCTGCAAAGATCTCGCCGATAGCGCGCCCCTGAAAGTCGCGCACGTCTTTTAGTTTTTCATAACCCAGCTTGCCGCACATGACCTTGCTGCCAAGCGTCGCGATGTTAAATCGGCTCGACTCCTCGCACTCAAAGACGACTAGTTCGAGCGGTCTGCGCGTCTGCACGCCTTCGTCGTTTAGCGATCTGATGAGCTCTAGTCCGCCCAGGACGCCCAGAATCCCGTCAAATTCGCCGCCGTTTATCACGGTGTCTAGATGCGAGCCAAACGCTACCGCCGGCAGCTCGGGCTGGGTGCCTTCGCGCCTGGCGAAGATATTTCCGATCGCATCTATGCGTACTTTTAGCCCCGCTTCCTTACAGCGTGCGATAAATAGCTCTCTAGCGGCCTTATCCTCGCGCGTGTAGGCTAGGCGGCTCATCCCGGCGCCAAAGCTTGCGTCATTTATGGCGTTTGTCTCGCTAAAAAGCGCCTTAAGTCTATCTAAATTTATGCTCATTGCCCGTCCTTTGTATTTAAATTTGTCAAATTCTAGCCAAGAAGCATTAAATTTACACTTTAATATTTTTATTTAATATAACATTTAATTTTTAGGATTTGGTTTTTTGTTAAATTTGAATAATATAATTTCACGCCTGTTTGGTTTTGTGGACTAACTTTTGGCTTACGCGCACTAACAAACGCTAACGTTATTTTTGTCTAAATTTAGCGTTATATTCAGGGTTTAATAGATATTTTACAAACGAAGAGAAATAAAAATTTGACTAACAAATAGTCCAGTCGAATTTGATAGGTAGAGTAAATAAATTTAACGATATTTTTTTTAACCCGCATGGCAACAGAGCAAATTTAACGCCCAAAAATCTTTGGCTCGCAATGTATTTTACGAGCCAAAGTTAAATTTAACCGTTTAAACTAGCTGTGCGCCTTGCCCTTTTACGATCTCGCCGATGACGTAGCCGTCGGTGTTAGCTAGCACGAAGTTCGCGTTTTCTTTCGGAGCTGCAACGATCATGCCAACGCCCATATTAAACGTCCTCATCATCTCTGCCGGCTCCACTTTTTGCGCGATGATTTTAAAGATCTCAGGCGTGCGGATCGCGGTATGCTCGATCTTTGCGCCCAGCCCCTCCGGAAATACGCGCGGTAGATTTTCCACGATGCCGCCGCCCGTGATATGTGCGAGCGCGTGGATCTTGTCTTTTAAATTTAAAAAGTCGCCAACGTAAATCCTGGTCGGCTCCAAAAGCACGTCGATGAGCGCGCGACCGTCTACCTTGTCGTCAAATTTTAGCCCAAGCTCGGCAACTACTTTGCGCGCGAGCGAGAAGCCGTTTGAGTGCAGGCCGCTGCTTGGAAGCGCGATGAGCACGTCGCCCTCACGTACGAACTTGCTGCGGTCGATCTCGTCCTCTTCGGCGATACCTACGGCAAAGCCCGCAAGGTCGAAGTCGCCCTTTTCATACATCGAGGGCATCTCAGCCGTCTCGCCGCCGATTAGCGCGCAGCGCGCGAGTTTGCAGCCCTCGGCGATACTTTTTACTACCTCTCTGGCGTCCGCGATCTCGAGCTTCGCCGTCGCGTAGTAGTCAAGGAAAAATAGCGGCTCGGCGAAGTTACAGATGAGATCGTTCACACACATCGCGACGAGATCCTGGCCGACGCCGTCAAATTTGTGCGCGTCGATCGCGAGTCGCAGCTTTGTACCCACGCCGTCGGTAGCGCCTAGGATCGCGGGCTTTTTGTAGCCTGCAGGCAGCCTCACCGCGCCAGAAAACGAGCCGATACCGCCCAAAACGTGCGGAGTTTGCGTCGCTTTGACGAATGGTTTTATCGCGTTTACGAAGTCATTTCCCGCGTCTATATCGACGCCTGCGTCTTTGTAGCTTATCAAATTTTATCCTCCAAGATGGTATAATTTCGCAGATTTTAGCTAAAATCGAATAAAAACGCTATAAAGGCTCACCTTGAAATTTAAACACGCCGTCGTCATTACGGGCAGCATCGGTAGCGGTAAGAGCGCGGTTTGCGAGCTGCTTCGTGATCGCGGATTTGAGATCATCGATGCCGATCAAATTTCGCACTACGTCCTTGATCTCTGTGCCGCGCAGGTGGCTGAAATTTTCGGCTCGCAATACGTCGTGCAAAAAGACGTACAGGCTGAAAATTCTGGTTCACATGCGGAATTTGACGCCAATCCTGGTGAGGAAATTTTATCCGCCCCCTGTGCCTCGGTGGATCGCAAAAAGCTAGGCGAGCTGGTGTTTAAAGACCCTGCGGAGCTTGCAAAGCTAGAAGCGCTGCTGCATCCGAAGATAACGGCTGAAATTTTATCGCAGGCGCGGGCTTTAGAGGCGAAAGGAAGGCTTTATTTCGTCGATATTCCGCTGTTTTTCGAGGGCAAGAGGTATGAGTTTTTCGATAAAGTAGCGGTCGTTTATGCGCCTAAATATACGCTGATCGCGCGTGTGATGAAGCGAAACGGGCTGGATCGTGCCGCCGCAAAGCACCGTGTGGAGCTGCAAACGGACATAGAGCAAAAGCGCGCCATGGCGGACTTTGTGATAGACAATGGCGGAGATTTGGAAAATTTAAAAGAGCAAACTCAGGAGTTTTTGGAAAAAATTTCAGCGGAGTAGGGCGGTTTTTTTGGGGTGTTAAATTTTAGCGAGCTTTTGAAATTTAGATCAGTTAAATTTTGATAAATTTCTAAAACACAAATGCTTAAATTTTGGTCGCCGCAGTTAAATTTGTGAAATTAACTTTACGAGCATGGCGGCAAAATTAACTCAAATTTACCGCTTTCAGGCCGTATTAGCAGTTAAATTTAACCATCACGCCGCATTTTTGACGCCGTTAAATTTAGCGCCTTTAAATTTGAGTTCGCCGCAAAATCTCTTGCCGAATTTTGCCTCGACGATGAGAACTAGTACGAAAAATATCTTTTCGTCGTTTAAAAAAGCGATTTGGCGCAGGGTTTGGTCGGCGCTGCTAAATTTGACGCCGTTTTCGCGCAAAGTGCGGCAAAACTCGGCCTCGTCAAAGCCCAGTTTTTGCGAGATTTGGGCGATCGTGTAGGGCTCGAGCGAGGCGATGATGCGGTCCATGTTGCACATGCTCGGATTTTTGCGGCGAGTGACAACATCTATAAATTCGTTTGCGAGTTTAATGAGCTTTTTCTTGCGATTTATCACGTGCAAAACGGCTGCGAGCGCAACCAAAAAGCCCGCAAATTTATGCGCGCCCATCCAAAACTCGCCGTACTCTCCGAGCGCGAAATTTACTCCCGAAAACGCGAGCAGGCAAAGTCCCAAAATCAGCATGCAAATGAGGCAAAATTTATAAACGATCTCAAATTTAAACATAAAATCCCCTAAAATATATTTTTGAAATTATACATTTTTTAATATAAGGCGTATTTTAAGGACAAATTTAGTCCTTTTATTGATATATATCATTTTTGCGAAAATTTATTTTGGATAAACTTTATCCGAATTTTTCAAAAGGAGACAAAGTATGCGTGAATACAAGAAGTATTGGTGGGTGCTGGTAGCAGTCGTTACTATCGCCTTCGGGATACTCGGCTATTACGGCGTAGAGGTTTACCGCGAAGCGCCGCCGGTGGTGAGTTTTGCCGATAAAAACGGCAAGATCGTAGTCGAGCAAGAGCAAATTTACAAAGGCCAGGAAGCCTGGCAAAGCATCGGCGGTATGCAGGTGGGCTCGGTGTGGGGACACGGAGCGTATCAGGCGCCTGACTGGACGGCTGATTGGCTGCATAAAGAGCTAGTCGCATTTATGGATATCAAGGCGGCTCAGCTTTACGGAGCCAAATTTGACGCTCTAAGCGCCGAACAGCAAGCCAACATCAAGGCCATAACAAAAAGCGAATACCGCACGAATACGCTAAAAAACGGCGTTATCACGATCAGCGACGAGAGGATCGCCGCAGCAAAGGTAGTACGCGACGAGTATAACGGACTTTTCGGTAACGACCCGAAATACCAAAAACTACGCGAAAACTACGCGATGAAAAACAACACGCTGGCAAAAGAGGAAAACCGCGAGCAGCTAAATGATTTCTTCTTCTGGGCGACCTGGGCTACGGCGACGAATCGCCCAAATAGCGAGGCCACGTACACGAACAACTGGCCACACGAGCCGCTAATCGACAACGTACCGACGCAAGAAAACGTATTTTGGACGATTATTAGCGTTACGATTTTGGTTGCGGGCGTTGGCCTCTTAGTTTGGTTTTCAAATTTCTACGGAGAAAAAGACAGCGAGAAGCCTGCTCCTATCGATGCCGATCCGCTCTCAAGACTAAATTTGACTCCGTCTCAAAAGGCGCTTGGCAAATACCTTTTCGTAGCGCTCGCGCTATTTGTTTTCCAGATCATGATAGGCGGCTTTGTAGCGCACTACACGGTCGAGGGACAGGAGTTTTACGGTATAAATTTATCCGAGCACATCCCGTACTCTTTAGCGCGCACATGGCATATCCAGGCGAGCATTTTTTGGATCGCGACGGGCTTTTTGGCGGCCGGACTTTTCCTAGCGCCTATCATCAACGGCGGCAAGGATCCTAAATTTCAAAAACTAGGCGTGGATTTGCTTTTCTACGCGCTGCTTTTCCTAGTCGTGGGTAGCTTTATCGGCGAATACATGGCGATAGCGGGCAAGATGGAAACGTCTACTAGCTTTTGGCTCGGTCACCAAGGATACGAGTATATCGAGCTTGGCAGGGTTTGGCAGCTTATTTTGTTTGTCGGTCTTGTTATCTGGATGGCGCTCGTGCTTCGCGGATTTGTGGGCGGATTTAAGGCTGATGGCGATAAAAACCTGCTAGCTATCTTTACGGCTTCTGCTATCGCGGTGGGACTTTTCTACGGCGCGGGACTATTTTACGGTCAAAGAAGTCCGCTACCGGTGATGGAATACTGGCGCTGGTGGGTCGTTCACCTTTGGGTCGAGGGCTTTTTTGAGGTGTTTGCGACCGCGTCGCTTGCGTTCGTGTTCGCATCTTTAGGCTTAGTCGGCAAAAAATTTGCGACTTACTCAACCTTGGCAAGCGCTAGTTTATTCTTAATGGGCGGTATCCCTGGCACCTTCCATCACCTTTATTTTGCGGGAACAACCACTCCGATCATGGCGGTGGGCGCTAGCTTTTCTGCGCTTGAGGTCGTGCCTTTGGTGCTTCTTGGAGCAGAGGCCTTTCATCAGTATTCGCTTCAGTTTGCGCAAAGCTGGGCAAAAAATCTCAAATGGCCGCTTTACTGCTTTATCGCGGTGGCGTTTTGGAATATGCTGGGCGCGGGCGTATTTGGCTTCCTTATCAACCCGCCGCTATTTTTGTTCTACATCCAGGGTCTAAACACCACCTCGGTGCACGGACACGCAGCGCTGTTTGGCGTTTACGGATTTTTGGCGTTAGGTTTTGTTTGGCTCGTGGCGCTTTACCTTTTCAAAGGGCAAGAATTTAACGACAAGCTGATGAAAGTGGGCTTTTGGTCGCTAAATGCGGGACTAATGCTAATGATTTTAGCGTCGCTGCTTCCGATCGGTCTTTATCAAGCCGTCGCCGCGATAGACGTAGGCATGTGGTACGCTAGAAGCGCGGAGTTTTTGCAGATGGGTCACTTGCAAAATTTACGCTGGCTAAGGATGATCGGCGATACGATCTTCATCATCGGCGGCGTTTGCTTCTTTATCCAGATTCTTAAATTTATCGCGGGAAGCTGCAGCTGCAAGGCTAAAGCCTAACCCCTCTAAGCCCCTGCTTTAGGGGCTTAGCTTCTTCTAAACTTCTATCTTGTACAATTCGCCCCAAAGGACGAAAATGCAAAAATTTAAAAAATATATCCGAAATTTTATCTTTGGCTTCTTGTTTGCCCTGCACGTTACGGTGTTTGCGGCGATAAACTACGCTTTTCCGCACTACGACGAGGCGATCATCACGGGAGGCGAGGTCAAACGTATGGACAAAGACGGCTTTATCGACGCGCAAAATCCCGCCGACGGCCCGACGCGCGACGTGTATTTTATCTACACGCGCGAGATTAACGGCACGAAAGTGATGCCGTATCGAAATGAGGACACGGGCTGGGGCTTGCCGCTTTATTTTAAATTTAACTCCGCCGACGTCCAAGCCGCCGCCCAGAGTCTAGTGGGCGAAGGCAGGGCGCAGATCAAATACTACGGCTGGCGCATCGCGGTGCTAGATATGTTTAGAAACGCCGTTTCGGTAAAAAAGCTAAAAGAGGGCGAAACGCGCGCAAATCCTATTTTTAGCTACATATTTTACGCTTTGACGGCGGTTTCGTTTGCGGTTTGCGCCGTTTTTGTTAGAAGGAAATTTAAAGACGAGCCAAGCTCAAATTTATAATCCAAGCCAAATTTGAGCGGCTTTTCGTCGCCTCGCTCAAATTTGACTAGGCGAGGGCGGCAAATTTGACGTAAAACTTGAGGCCAAAGGATATGCGTGAGCGAGCTATACATCTTTATTTCCGAGCTTTGCTCTCTGATAAACGAAAATTTAAAAAAGAATTTTTATTTTCAGGCGGGATTGTTTTTAGCTATAGTTTTGCTCGGATTTTTGGCGGTTTGGATGCAGGATTAGTCAAATTTGAACGGACAAATTTGACTAGGACGAGCTAAATTTAACGGCGCAAAGCCCAACCCGCTTTACTCCTCGATATTGCTCGGCGAGGTCGGTTTGCCTAGCAAAAATCCTTGTGCGTATTTTATGCCGAATTTTTTTATTTCGGCGAGGATTTCCTCTGAGCTTACAAACTCTGCCACGACGTTGTAGCCTTGTCTTCCGGCAAAGTCGATGATAGTTTGCAGCAGATACCTGGCGTTTTTGTCGTACGGTAGCTTTTTGATGATCGAGCCATCGATCTTGATCGTGTCGATATCAAGCTCCAAGATGCGGTAGTAGTTTGAGTAACCGCTACCGAAATCATCGATCGAAATTTTGCAGTCGTAGGCGCGGATCCTGTTGATGAAATCATTTACGATCTTATAATCATCCACGCCCTCGCTCTCTAATATTTCAAAATACACGTGCTCGGGCTTTGAGCAGACGCGTAGCTTTTTCTCGATGAGCTCTCTTATGCTCTCGTTTGCGATGTCGCTGCTGGAAAGATTCATAGAAAAGCTCGTGTTTGTAAACTTCTCCACGAGCCTAAATACGTGCTCGACGACTTTTTTAGTTATCTCGTTATAAAGAGAAATTTTCTTTGCTATATCCAAAAACTCGCCCGGATAGCGAATCTTGCCGTTTTCGTCGATGAGACGCACGAGAACTTCGTAGTATTTGACCCCGGCCTCTTCGCCCGATACGTCGTAAATAGGCTGGCACTCGACGATAACCGTATCGTTATATATGGCGTTTTCGATGGTGCGCGACATGATTTGGTTGTGGTAGTACTGCTGCTCTATGTGGCTATTTTCGGTGTAAAACTGTACTATTTCGCCTTTTTGCTTAGCTTCGTGGTGAGCTAGCATGGCTTGGGTTAGGCGGTTTGTTTGCGGGGTGTCTTGAGGTAAGCTAACACCGATGGTTATTTTGATATTAGGGATAAACTCTCTTGTTCCCTCGACCGTGATATAGAGGCTATTTGCCTTAAAATAATCCATAAATTTACGTACGGCCCACTCCGTATCGTCGCCGCCGTACCAGATGCAAAACTCGTCAAACTGCACCCTGTAAATGTCCGCGTCCATCTTATAGGTATCGATGCAAAGCTGAAGCGTCTCGGCAAATGACGCGATGATGGCATCCACGGTCTTAGTCTTGTAAAAAAATCTAAAATCCATAAAGTTGTTGATATTTATATAGATCAACATACCGCCGGCACCCAGCTCCGTTCTTTGCGTCAGAGCAAAATAACTACCCATCCCCGTCAGCTTGTCTTTTAGCGCTTCGTTTTGCAGCTCTTTATTTTTATTTTCGAGCTCTTTGGTCATCGCGAGCTCTTTGGTTTTGTCGTATTTGATCGACATATAGCCGTCTTTGTCGCCGCTTTCGTTAAAAAGCGGAGAGAAAATAACCTGCTCATGGATGAGCGCGCCGCTTTTTGTTTTGCTCACTAGCTCATCGGCTCGCCAAATTTGATTAGATTCTATCGTTTTTAGCATATCTTGATAAAATTCATGCGGATGATAGTGGGATTTGATGATATTTATATTTTTGCCTTTGAGCTCTTCAAATTTGTATCCGAAATTTCGCTCAAAAATCTTATTTACGTATTTTACTTTTCTATCCAGGTCTGTAAAGGTTATTGCGTTAAAGCTATTATCGACGGCTTGCTCGAAGCGAGTTAGAAGCCTGATGTGCTTCTTTGCCCTAACATAGGAGATATAGACAAATAGCGACGCAAGCGCAAATAGTATGAACACCAGCACCATCGTACCGCGCAAATTTGACGTGACTTTTTGTATATAGCGCTCGTTGCTTTCTTTTAGACCAGATAGTTTTTTGTAAATTCCGAGCGATATTATCTCGTGATAAAGCTCCTGCGCCTGCTCGTAGTAGCCAAGCAATCTTTGCGTACCCGCTAAAAATCCGGCGTCATTTTTAGTTAGTTTTGGATCTTCTAAATATTCGTTTAAAAGCTTTCTAGGCGCTTTTAAATCGGCATTTAAGTCGTATCTAAATATCAAAATTTGAGGCATCAACTCTTTAAAATAAAATCCGTCCAAAGCCTCAAATTTTAAAATCATCTCGCTATAAACGAGCTTTGCCATTGCGGTTACGGAGTTAAATTTATCCGTTAGCTCGACTCTTTTTTTGACCGCCTCTTCTAGCTCGGTAAATATTTTTTTGTTTAACGCGAGTTTTTCAAAGGAGATTAGATTGCTCGAATCAAGCTTTTTTAGACCCTTTTTAAACTCCGCCGTATAGCGCATAATCGCGTCGTAGTCGGCCTCCAAAAAACTTTTTTCGAGTAGGAAATTCGCCTCGTCGTTAGCGTCCATTACGCTTTCTATCGTGCCTTTCCACTCATAGGCGGTTACTAGGTCTTTGGTGGCCTTATAGGTCATCACGGTACCGAAAAATACGATACAAACGATAGTAAAAAATAAAATTTTATGAAAGATTATCTTGTGTCTCATTTTAAAATTTCCGGTTTTTCGCCGCTTAAAGTCAGCAAAAATTTATAAAGCGCGTGCGTCTGCTCATCGCTTAGATCGTAGTTTAAAAGCATTTTACCGACGGCTTTAATCGTGTCTTTTAGGTCCATTACCTCGCCGCTATAAAAGTACGGCGCGGTTTTTTCGATGTTGCGCAGGCTAGGCACTTTGTAGCGGCCGGTTTTGTTGCCGTCTGCGTGAAATCTTAGCTCGTAGTAGAGGTTTGCGCCCATATTCGCGCCGCTGTGGCAGTTTATGCAACCGATTGTTTTAAACAACTCAAATCCATGCTTTTCCTCATCGTCGAAAACGCTCTCGTCGCCGCTAATAAATTTGTCGAATTTGGCGTTTGGCGTGACGAGGGCTTTTTCAAAATTTACCAGCGTGTCGACGATATTTTCAAAGCTCACTCCGTTTTTGTAAAGCTCTTCAAATTTTTTCCTGTAAATGGAGTTTTGATTTACCTTCTGGATTAAAAATTTCGGCTCGCTGGCAAGCTCATTTTTACTCGTTAGGCTCCGTCTGACCTGCTCGGCTAGATCCTTAACCTCGCCGTTTTTAAAAAATATAAAATTTAACGCCGAGTTTAGCGCGGTAGGCGGACTGATCTGCTCGTCGGCGGAGATTTTTACGTTCTTTTTACTCGTACCGCTTAAGTCCCAGTAAAGGTTGTGGCATTTCTCGCAAGATAGCGTTCCACTCGGGCTTAGCGAGGCGTCGAAAAACAGCTCCTTGCCTAGTCTGGCTTTTTGTTCGTCAAATTTAGGCTGGGCGACCGGAGATAAAACGTGCGAAGCGGCGAAAGCTTGAACGCAAAAGAAGCATAAAACGCACGAAAATATCTGCAAAAACGCTCGCGGCAACTAAAATCCTTTTTAAATTTTAAATAAATATCGCGATTATATCTTAAAAAACTAAAAGCTTCATTGAAGAGACAATTTTTTCCGTCACGAAGCCGTCCTGCGCGATGCTCTGTAGCCGCGATCTGACCGCGTTTTCCTCGTGCGCGAAATTTGCTATCTCTAAATGCCAAAGCGCGTTTTGCGTCATCTCTTCAAGCGTGCGTTTTTGCTCGCGAGATTCTTCTAGCACGCAGGAGTTAAAGGCGATATTTTCGCGGCGCAAGTACTCTTCGAAAAAATTTGCCTTTTCTTTAAAGCATCGCTTCTCGGATCCTTCGTAAAAAAGCTCCAAAACGCTTGAATTTCGCGGTTTATTCCACCAAAGATAGACCCTTTTTTCGCCCAAATTTATAAATTTACTAAAATCCTCCTCGTCCGCGATCGCGGGACTCATCGTGCTAAAAGCCACGTCGTAAACGCGGTTTGGATTAAAGTTTTTAAAATCGCTTTGCACGGCGGTTAAATTTGAAATATTAAATTTAGCAGCGTCTTCTAGCATGACTTTTATCATCTCGCCTGAAATATCCATGCCGGTTATCTCGCGACAAATTTGCGCCAAAAGCAGCGTATGTACGCCTGTGCCGCAGCCGATATCCACGACGCTTTTGCCGTCAAATTTGACGCCGAACTCCTCGATCTTATCGTATAGCCGTCTTTGAAAAACGCTAGGCTCTCCCGTAAATCTCGTATAGCTTGACGCCTTTTTGTCCCACATCTCTTTCATTTTGTTTGCCTTTAAATTTTTGCTACAATTTTAGCGTTTTTAGGAGCGAAAATGAAAATTTTTTACTACGAATTTACCGTGGGCGAGGACGCCATCGACGTGAATCATCACGCAAACAACGCTCACTACGTCATCTGGATGCAAGAAGCGGCCAACGCACACTCAAACGCCGTGGGCGACCTCATCGAGACAAATCTCGCGCAAAACCGCACGTGGATGGTGCGCAGGCACGAGATAGACTATCTGGGGCAGCTATTTTTGGGCGATAAGGTGCGCGTGAAAACCTGGACGCAGCCCGAAAAAAGAAGCTGCTCAAAGCGTTTTTACGAGTTTAGCAAGGATGGAGCGCCGGTTGCCAGCGCGGTGACGACTTATGTATTTTTCGACCTCGCGCGCGGTCGTCCGATCGCGATACCGCCGGAGATTGCAAAGCTTTACGAGGATTAGTTTTAAATTTGACGCAGCAACCGCTTTAAATTTAGCAGAGCGCGTTTTTATAAATTTGCGGTGAAATTTGCTCGCTAAGCCGTTTTTTAAATTTAATGTTGGTAAGCAAATTTGAGTTCGGAATTTATCGCCAAATTTAAAGCGCAAATTTTAAAAGCAGTCGTCGCAAACGCCCTTAACCACGACGCTTTTGACGTGATTTTGTTTTAGGCGCGGCATGTCGATATTAGTCATCTTATGGCAGACGTCGCAGACGAAATACGCCTTTGCACCGCTTTCAAGCTCGTAGAAATTTTTTCGGTTATTTTCGCTTTTTAGCACGATGCCCTTAGCTTCAAAAAGGTCCATACAGCGGTAAAACGTGGTTTTGTTTGCGCCTATTTGGGACAAAATCTCATCATAGCTAAGCGGCGCGGCGGCAGCGTGTAAAATGTGTAAAATCTCTAGTCTAAGCGGAGTGATTTTGATATCATTTTTCGTTAAAAGCTCCTCAAAACCAGCTTTTTCTTCCAAATTTTCGCCCATATTTTTCCTCCGCGTTAAGAATTTTAGGGTATTATACCTTGAGAAAAATTAATTTGCAACTAAGTTGCTTTTGATATAATTTCGCCCAAATTTTAACACGGAAAGGATAAAAATGAGAAAAATTTTCGCGTTTTTATGTTTGGGCTTAGTCGCGCTTTACGCCAAAGGGCAAGTTAGCGTCAGTATTTTGCCGCAGGAGTATTTCGTCAAGCAAATCGCGGGCGACGCGGTCGAGGTAAACGTGATGGTGGGCAAAGGAGCCGATCCGCACACGTACGAACCAAAGCCTAAACAAATGACCGCGCTTGAAAAAAGCGACCTTTATTTTGCTATCGGGATCGAGTTTGAGGAGGCTTGGTTGCCGAAATTTCAAAAATCCTATCCAAATCTCAAAATCGTAAAAACCGACGCGGGCGTGGAAAAGATCAAATTTGAAGGCCACCACGAACACGGCGAACACGATCATAACCATGATGCCAAACACGAACACGCAGCCCACGAGCATAAGCACGAACACGCAGGCCACGATCACCACGATCACGAGCATCACCACGGCGAATTTGACCCGCATATCTGGCTAGATCCCGTTTCCGTAAAAATCCAAGCTAAAAATATCGCCGACGCGCTAATTGAAAAATATCCCGAGAACAAGGCGCTTTTTGAGGCGAATTTGGCCAAATTTGAAGCTAAGCTCGACGAGCTTGACGGCTTTATCAAAAGCACTCTAGCAAACGTCAAAAACCGCGAATTTATCGTCTATCACCCGTCTTGGGGCTACTTTGCTAAGCGCTACGATCTAGAGCAAATCGCGATCGAAGTAGAGGGCAAGGAGCCAAAACCCACCCAGCTAAAAGAGCTCATCGAGGAGGCTAAAGAGCACGGCGTGAAGGTGATTTTCGTCGCTCCGCAGTTTTCTAAAAAAGCCGCGCAAACCGTCGCCAAAGAAAGCGGCGCTAGCGTCGTAGAGATCGATCAACTGCCGCTTGATTGGGACGCCGAGCTACGCAAAACGGCGCAAATTTTCGCAAAGAGCCTATAAATGAAATTTGGACGCATACTCGCCGTTTTAGCGCTTCTTGCGTCCTTTTTTAGCTTTGCGCATGCCTGTGCGCTCTGCGCGCTTTACACTCCGACCGCGCATGCCGACATTAAATTTAACCTGCAAGGCGAGACGATCAAAACGGTCGCCGTAACCTGGACATTTTCTGAAAATTTCACCGAACTCACGCTACAAAGCTACGACGAAAACGCCGACAAAGCGCTTAGCAAAAACGAAGCGTGGAAAGTGCAAAAATCCCTGCTCGACTACATCGTGCCGCGCGGCTACCTAACTAGCGTGGGCTACTACGACGGCGCGGGCGAGACCGTAAATTTGCACGCCAAAACGCTCTCGCAGCGGGTTTATCTGGATGAGGGTAGGCTAAATTTCGAGTATATTTTAGAGCTAAATTTGGCGGTCAAAGACGGCCGCGTCGTCACGGTCGAGGTTTTTGACCACGAGGGATTTTTTAACTTTAAAATAAGCTCGCCCGAGCCCTACGCTCTCACCGATAAAATTTATCTCGTGCCAAACGTAAATTTGAGCGCGGCGTTTTTTGAAATGACCTCAAAAGCGCCTAAAATAGAGCCCGCAAAGCCCGAACTTAGCTCGCTCGTTAAGGCGCAAAATAAGCAAAATTTAGAGCAAATCGACGCTGAGGATAAAGCCAAATTTGACTCGGTTTCGGGCATGAGCCTAAATTTTTTGGAGCGCCTAAAAGAGCTCATCAAGATAAATAGCGCCGAACTAAACGCGCTAAATTTCGCCCTGCTAGCCGCGGTTAGCTTCTTTTACGGCTTTTTGCACGCAGCAGGTCCCGGGCATGCTAAGATGCTCACGGCTAGCTACTTCGTCGCAAACGGCGGCAGCTACTCGCGCGCGCTGGCTTTTGCGATGAAGGTCGGGTTCGCGCACGTGGCGGGAGCGTTTTTGCTCGTGCTTTTTAGCTATGTTTTTTTGAATGCATTTTTGACGAACAAGGTTAGCGACATGGCGGGCGCGATGACAAAAATCTCGGCCGTAACGATCGTTTGCGTGAGTCTTTATATGATCTACGCTAAGATTAAAAAGACGGCTCTAAAGCCTAAATTTAGCTTTGCCGCCGCGCCTGTTTCAGGCGAAAAGGGCGCAAACCGAGCGAGCAAAGTTTTTGGTTCAAATTTAGCCCCCTCGTCAAATTTGAGCGCAAATTCCGTCAAATTTAACCCCGTAGCTCACGAGAGCGAATGCGGCTGCGCGGCCTGTAGGGCTTCTACCGAGGCGCCAAAAACCGCTAGCGAGTGGCTCGTGGTGCTAGCAGGATCGCTCGTGCCGTGTCCAGGTACGCTGCTGGTTTTCGTGCTGGCATTTAGCCTAAACAGCTACGCGGCGGGGCTTGCTAGCGGCCTGTTTATGGGCCTTGGCATGGGCGCGGTGATATTTCTGGCGGCCGTTTGCGGCTTTAAGCTAAAGGGCGCGGTAAGATTTCGCGCGCTGCGGACTTGCTGCGAGTTTGCCGCGCTTTTTGTGATGCTGGGGCTTGGCGTTTTTATGTTTTATATTTCGGGTAAAGTGAGCGTTTTATGAGCGACATTTCGGTGCGAAATTTGAGCTTCGGTTACGATGAAAACCTCGTGTTTGAGGGCATAAATTTAGAATACGACTGCAAGGATTTTCTAGCTATCATAGGCCCAAACGGCGGCGGTAAAAGCACGCTTTTAAAGCTGATGCTAGGGCTAAACAAGCCAAGCGGCGGGACGATCGAGGTGTTCGGTCAGGAGCCTGCTAGCGTGAGCAAGGCCGTGGGCTACGTCCCGCAAAATATCCCGATAAATCAAAGCTTCCCGATGCGCGTGCTCGAGGTCGTTTTGATGGGGCGGATAGATAAAAAGCTGTTTGGATTTTACGGCAAGGACGACAAGATAGAGGCTGAGGCGGCGCTGGAGCGCGTCGGGATGGGCGAATTTACGAGGCGAAAGATCGGCGAGCTAAGCGGCGGACAACGCCAACGCGTCTATATCGCGCGTGCGCTTTGCGCAAAGGCAAAAATTTTGATGCTAGACGAACCCACCGCCAGTATCGACACGAAGGGTCAAGCGGGCATCTATAAGCTGCTAAAACAGATCAACGCTGAAGGAACGGGCGTCGTGCTCATCAGCCACGACGTAAATTTGACGCTAAATTTCGCCACCAAGGTCGCCTACGTCAATCATGATCTTTTCATGCACGAGATCGCGCAGGGCTCGAAGCAGGATTTTATCGAGCATTTGGCGAGAGATCATAGGCATTTTTGCGATGTGGAGGTGGCGCTAAAAGAGTGCGGATGCGGACGTCACTAAATTTAGCGGCGGCTTGTCTTTTGAGCATCTTTGAATGAGTTTGCAAAAATATCGCTGCGGCAACCTATTTGGTTAGCCTTGCTCATTTTTGCTTCACAACATTCAAATCCATCTCAAAATACTTCGCCTTAACTTTTTGCGTTCAAATTTGAGTTGCCGAAACCTGCACCCTGAAAATGCGAAATTTAAATTCGCGACGCTTTACGTCAGCAAAGCTATGTCGCCACCTTAAAAGCGTCGTAGGGGGAGGGGGATTAAAGGGTGGGGAGCGACTTCGCAATTCAAGCCCCCACCCCCTTTACAATAAAGTAAAAACAACCTTAGACGGTTGTTTTTTACGAAAAGAATCTAACCAAATTTGACTAACTCAAATTTAGCACCTTAAAGGTGCAGGTCTCGGCGAGCAACGCCAAAAAACGCCGAAAAAAAGTAAAAAAGGAAACAAATGCTAGAAGCTCTTAGCTTAAATTTTATGCAAAACGCCCTGCTGGCGGGCATCCTCGTTAGCATAGCTTGCGGCGTGATCGGCACGCTCACGGTCATAAACCGCATGGTTTTCATCGCGGGCGGCATCGCTCACGGCGCATACGGCGGGCTTGGCATCGCGTTTTATTTTTCGCTCGAGCCGCTGCTGGGCGCGAGTCTGTTTTCGCTATTTTTGGCGCTGCTCATCGCCACGATCACGCTCAAAGATAAAAGCAAGATGGACTCGGTTATCGGTGCACTGTGGGCGTTTGGTATGGCGTTTGGCATTATCCTCACCGACCTAGCGCCGGGCTACAACGTCGATCTCATGAGCTATCTTTTCGGCTCGATTTTGGCCGTGCCGCAGGGCGATCTTGTTTTCATGGCGATCGCAAACTGCGTCATCCTCGCGTCCATCGCGCTGTTTTACCGCCAGTTTGAGGCGCTTAGCTTTGACGCGGAGTTTGCTAGGCTGCGCGGCGTGCGCACGACGCTGCTATACTACGCGCTAACGTGCATGATGGCGCTAAGCGTCGTGATGACGATACGCGCGGTCGGGCTTATACTCGTTATCGCGCTGCTCACGATCCCGCCATATATCGCGGGCGCGATATCAAGCCGCCTGGGCACGATGATGCTAAATGCCGCGCTCATCTCGGCCGCGTTTTGCGTGAGCGGGCTGTGGCTGAGCTTTGAGGCGAATTTAACCAGCGGCGCGAGTATCATCCTCATCGCTTCGGTTTGTTTTTTTATATTTACAGCGGTAAAAAGGCGGTAAGGCGAGCGTTTTTGATTTTTGTTTAATTTGCGAGTTGCCTAAATTTAGCATCGATTTTTACTTCGCTGCGTTTGGATTTTGCGCTGAATTTGCCGCTTGAAGGCCGGGATTTGATTTAGATTTCCAAATTTTGCCGCACTTCGTTGGCGGCTCTGCCGAATTTAAGCTAAATTTGACAAATTTAGCCTCTTAAAATTTTACTTGCAAATTTGATCCCGAAACCACAAAAAGGCTTTTGTTTTGCGGCTTCCAGCATCAAATTTGCGCCCGGCCCGTAACGGCAAAAAGCACAATCACGAAAATACGCATCGCAGGCCAAGTTCAAATCTGCGCCAAAAGCAAATTTTAAATTTATCTGCGAGTAAAATCTTTGACACCAAGCTATGATTTGTTTAAAGCAAGCTTTGCGGCGGTAACGCTTTAAAATTTGATGCATGACCAACGCGATCAGCGTTTGCTAAGCGAACCAAAGAGCACAAATGCTTGTAAATTCGGCTAAATTTACGGATTGATTAGCTTTTGCTTTACGTAGTAGCCTAGGTGCTTTTGCATGAGACGGTCGTTTTTTGAAATCCGGTATAGAGAATTTATCAAATTTTTATACTCGTCGCTCTCCTCGTCCACCACGCAGTAAAAGAGAAATTTTTTATTTTCATAAAAACAAAGCTCGACTTTAAACGATACCCACGAATAGCCAGAGTCAAAATACCTAAAATACACGTCGCCGATATCGGCCGTATCGCCGCGTTTGGTTATAAAGCGCTTGTTAGTGACGTAAAGCTTTTTGGCCTTGGCGGTTTTTATGCTTTGGCGCGCAAAAAGGCAAAATAAAAATGCGCAGCCGGCCGTCATGGCGACCCAAAAGACGCCTACGTCAAAGCCCTTGTCGCCCGCGTATAAAAGCAGTATCAAAAGACAAAGCGCCATCCTAACCTCTTTGTAGATGGTATGCGCGAGTTCGAATTCGCACAAAATTTTCTCTTCGGCGTCAAGCTCCATCCGCTTTGGCGCCGCTAAATTTTCATCCTCGTTCATTTTTTCCCTTCCTTTGCGCGGTCAAATTTACGCCGAAATTTTTAAATTTAAACGTAAGTTTGGGCCGTGCGCGTCAAATTTTGCTTTCGATACGCCCGAATTTGAGCAAAATTCGGCACCTAAACTCGCCGTTAAAACCTTAAATTTAACCGCAAAATTCGGCCGCCCCGTATTTAAGCACACAAAAGCAGTTAGCTCAAATTTTCTCGCGATCTTTTATTTTTATAGTAGCTGCCGACTTCGCTAACGACGATGCCAAAGAGTATGAGCCCGGCTCCTGCTATCTGCACGCCGCTTAGTATCTCGCCGCCGACGAAATACCCCACTATCCCTGCGCTCACGGGCTCAAAGGTAAATATGAGCGAGGTTTTAACGGGCGTCGTGTAGCGCTGCGCCGCGGTTTGCACGAAAAACGCCAAAACCGTCGCAAACACCGACGTCACAGCAACCGCGACGAAAAACGCTTCGTCAAAAACGGGCACGACGCCGCGAGGCTCAAAAATCTGCGCCGCCACGAAACAAAGCACCGCCACGGCCGCAAACTGCGCGCTCACCATCCAGTACAGCTCGCACCTGCGCACCAAAACGCCCGTGAAAATAATATGCAGCGCAAAACCTAGCGCGCAAACGACGCTAAGTCCCTCGCCGACGCCAAAACCCAGCTCGCTACCCGTTAGCAAATAAAGCCCCGCCGCCGACAAAAACGCGCCGATAAAGGCGTAAACGACGACCTTTTGCCCGAAAAACGCAAGCGCGATAAAGGGCGTAAAAACCGCGTTTAGTCCCGTGATAAAGGCGACGGTGGAGCTTGGGGCGTATTTTAGAGCAAAGGTCTGAAGCGTAAAGGCCGCGAACAAAAGCGCGCCTAAAAATGCGCCGAATCTTAGCGAATTGGGATCGATCTTGCGCGTAAATTTGAGGCTTATGAGCGCCATCAAAACGGCCGCGATCAAAAATCGCCAAAACAAAAGCGTAAAAACGCCGTTGGTCTTTAGCGTCTGCGCCATCGGCAAAAACGTCACGCCCCAGACCACTGCGATCACGAACAGTGCGAGGTCGGCCTTAAATTCGGTTGATTTTTTCATCTGATTTCTTTAGCTAAATTTAAGGGGCAAATTTAACGCAATTTCTCTAAAATCGGGCTTTATCGCGTCAAATTTGAGAGTCGCCGCCCTCTTGCTAGCTGGCAAAAAGGGCGATAAATTTAAAATGGATAAAATCGCCGCGAGAGTAAATTTGGCAGCGATTTGATAAATTTGATTTTACGGAGGGCCGGCGCTTTGAGCGAAACGCCAAGCAAAATCCGCCGAAATTTAGGCTAAATTTTCCTTTTTAGCGCGCAGGTAGCTGCCTATCTCGCTGATCAAAACTCCGACCAAGATGAGCGCCGCGCCGCAAAGCCTGTATGCGCTGATGTCCTCCGCGCCGACGAAATAGCCCATCGCTCCTGCGGTTACGGGCTCGAGAGTGAAAAATATCGCCGTTTTAACCGGCGTGGTAAATTTTTGCATCAAGGCCTGCGCGAAAAACGCAAACGCCGTACCCAGCACGCCCACGACTACCATCGCTATGACGAACGCCCTGTCCACGACGGGAGCGATTTTAGCGTCCTCAAAAACCAAAATAGCCGCGAAACAAAGCGCGATTAGGGTCAAAATTTCAAAATAAACCATACTTACGAGGTCGCATTTTTGCACCAAGCGGTTGGTGAGAACGATGTGAAAAGAGTAAGCGCAGGCGCAAACCAGAGCCAAAATCTCGCCCAGGCCAAAGCCGACCTTCGTATCGCCTATCATATAAAGCCCCGCCACCGCAAACGCCACGCCCACATACGCATAGGAGTAAATTTTATGTCTAAAAAGCCCCGCCGCGATAAAAGGCACCAAAGCCACGTTTAGCCCGATGATAAAGGCTACGGACGAGGTGTCGGCATACTTAAACGCGAAAGTCTGGCTCACAAATCCCGCGAACAAAAACAAGCCCAATATCATGCCAGGTTTTATATCCAGCGCGCTTACGTTTTTTAGCTTTTTGTAAAAAATCGCCCCGGCTATGATCGCCGCAAGCAAAAATCTCCAAAATAAAACGCCGAAAACTCCGTTAGTCGCAAGCGCGAGCGAGGTAGGCAGATAGCCTAGACCAAAGACTATCGCAACAAATATCATGCCTACGTCGGCGCGAAATTCTAAACTATTTTTCACTATTCTCCCTTATGATTTTACTTAAAAATTCCCTGCAGGATCTTCGTGCCCTGCTCGACCGCGCCGCCTCGTAGCGAGCTTTCTTTCTCGCTCATCACGTTAAAGAGCCCGTCTAGCGTCTTGCGCGTGATGTAGTCGTTTAGATCCTCATCCTCTTGCGGGATGTATTCGCCGGCACCCATGCTAGTAGTGATGCCTTTTAGCTGTTTTGCGGCGTCTGATTTTGCCAGCGCGCTGCCCGCGACGAACGAATTTAGCCCGTTATATGCGGTTGCGAAGGTATTGTCGCTCATCATCTTGGTAATGATCGGCTTAAATACGGCTTGCAGCTTCTGACTCGAGTTTTGTTGCAAAAACTTCGTAAAGCTATCCTTGCCGCCTTCTAGCACCTTTTTCACGTCCGCGTCGCTCATGTTTTTTATCACGCCCGAAAATACGTCCGCAGCTCCCGGCACAGCTGCGCTCGCGGCGTTATTTATCGAGGTCACGAGCTCGTTCGCCCACTTTTCGCCGCCTACTTTTTTAGCCAAATTTGCCGCAGTTTCTAGGCTCTTTGGTAGCGGGATTTTAGCCGTAGCGTTGTTTAGAAATCCCCCGTTTGACAGCTCCTTAACGGCCGCGTTTAGAGCCGAACTAACCGCGCTTTTGTAGTCGCCCGAGTTTGCCGTGCCCAGTATCTGCGCGCCTTGGTTTAAAGTCTCTTGCCAGCCTGCGGCCTGAGCCGAAGCGGCGAGCAAAACCGCGCATAAGATCAAACTTTTCTTCATCGCTTTTTCCTTAAAGTAAAATTCGGCGGTTATGATATTAAATTTCAGCTTTTAAACGAGTAAATTTTAGCCTTTGGGTAGCGAATTTACCCGCATCTTTACGGCGCGGAGGGTTAAATTTGCAAATTTAAATCTCAAATTTGAGCTGTGATTTAAGGGCTAAATTTAAGCGCAAATTTATATGGTGCGCTCGTCCGTTTGGCTCCAAATTTCAGACGTCAAATTTAGCCGCAAATTTGAGCGAGATTAACCGCAAGAGGCAAATTTTGAGTTAAAATTAGCCTTTTTGAAAGGGCAAAATGGAGCTTTTACTTCTCTCTATCGCGCTTGCTATGGACGCGGCGGCGCTTAGCATCGCAAACGGCGCGAAATACCGCAATCTCGCGCTATCAAAGATTTTATTTATCTCGTTTATTTTTGGATTTTTTCAGGCTGCGATGCCGCTTGCGGGCTATTTTTTGGGTGCGGCGTTTGCGAGATTTATCGCGCAGATCGATCATTTCATCGCGTTTGCTATTTTGGGCTTTTTGGGCGTAAAAATGATCCGCGAGGCCTGTAGAAACGAGCCCGCGCAGGCCGTGAGCCTTGATACGAAGATGCTGCTCTCAGGCGGGTTTGCCACCAGCATCGACGCGCTAGCCGTTGGCGTGACGCTTAGCTTTACGGCTGCGGATATCTGGTTTAGCGCCGCCGTGATCGGGATAGTTTGCTTCGTGCTTAGCGTCGCTGCGTTTTACGTCGGTAAATTCGCAGGAGAGTTTTTGGAGCAAAAGGCGCTGATTTTAGGCGGTGCGATCCTCATCGCTCTTGGTTTTAAAATCCTAATCACGCACCTTTTAGATCACGGGTTTTTGAGTTAAATTTAATGATTTACGCTAAAATTTAGAAATCAAAATGCTGCTCTTAAGCCAAATTGTAAATAAAAATGCAGCGAATCAAATTTAACCCAAAATCTCGCTCGCAGCATAAAAACAAGCGTAAAATTTAGATCAAATTTAACCCCTGCCGCCGTAAAGCACCACGAAAGCGCCAAGCAGGCAAATCGCGCCGCCGATTAAGTCCCATTTGGTAAAGGCTTGCTTTTCTACAAAATGCAGCCAAAGCAGCGATGAGACGATATAAATGCCGCCGTAGACGGCATAGGCGCGTCCGGCGAAATCTAAATTTGCCCGCGTCAAAATATAAGCAAACGCCGCGAGCGACGTGGCGCCAAGCCCCAAAAACAGCGCGCTTTTGCCCAGCCTAAAATACGCCCAAAAGCTAAAGCAGCCCAAAATCTCAAAAAACGCTGCCGCGAAATAAAGCAAGATTTCTTTTAGCAAAGTCCGTTCAGATCGATCTCGATACCGACGGGGCAGTGATCAGAGCCCGTGATATCGCTTAGGATAAATGCGTCTTTTAGGCGGTCTTTGAGGCTTGCCGAAATGAAAAAATAATCGATCCTCCAGCCGACGTTTTTGGCGCGAGCGTTAAAGCGGTAGCTCCACCACGAATACGCGTCCGCCGCGTCGCCGCGCACGTGCCGAAAGGTGTCGATAAAACCGCGCGAGACGACCTCGTCCAGCCACGCGCGCTCGATAGGCAAAAAGCCCGAGGTTTTGGCGTTTGCTTTTGGGTTTTTGAGGTCGATTTCGCGGTGCGCGGTGTTTACGTCGCCGCAAAATATCACGTCTCTGCCCTGCTTTACGAGCTCCTCTATATACGCCAAAAATTTAGCGTAAAAGTTCATCTTGTAGGCTAGGCGCGTCTCGTCTTTTTGGCCGTTTGGAAAGTAGATGTTAAAAAGCGCGACGTTGCCGAATCTATGCTCCAAAACCCGTCCCTCGTCGTCGTCGAAAAACGCCGCCTTTTGCGCTCTGGAGGCAAATTTGGCCAGACTCATAACGCCCGAGTACCCCGCCCTTGCCGCTGAATTTACGCTGATCTCGTTAAATCCGAGCTTGTAAATCTCCGCAGGCACGTCGCTCTCGCGCACCTTGATCTCCTGAAGACCCAAAAAATCGGGCTTTTGTTCCTCTAGCCAAGCAAAGCCGTCTTTAGCGGCGACGGCTCGCAGTCCGTTTACGTTCCAGCTGATTAGTTTCAAATTTTATCCTTTGTTAAATTTGGCGTATTGTATCGCAAGAGCCGTAAAATAAGCTAAAATTTAGTAAAATTAGGATCATTTTAAGGAGCAAAAAATGAAAAAAATCATCGTTTTATCGCTTGCGCTTGCCGCGTTTTTGGGTGCCAAAGAGATAAAAAGCGCGAACATTTTCATCTCGGACGTAAAGTCGGTTACGGAGCTGGGGGCGTTTTTAAAGGCAAACAAGGACGAGATCGTGAAGCTAAAATTGAGCTACTGCGCCAATAAAAACAGCTTAGAAGCGCTCGCGAAAGAAGCGCCGAATCGCGAAGACGGGCAATACGGAAACTATATATCGGAAACCTACAAACTAGCAGGCGGCGCGCGCATCGAATACAGCGGCCAAAACTACGACTCTAACGACTTTGACGGCGGTACGAACGCAGGCGTAAAATCGGGCGACCTAACGATGATCTACAAGGCAAAGGACGGGCGCGAGAATTTTTTGCTTTTGCAAGCGCTTAGCTCGCAAGAGGGTGAAAAATACAAATGGGAGTACCTCTGG
The DNA here is from genome assembly GCF_014253065.1 of Campylobacter massiliensis. Lineage (NCBI taxonomy): Bacteria > Pseudomonadati > Campylobacterota > Epsilonproteobacteria > Campylobacterales > Campylobacteraceae > Campylobacter > Campylobacter massiliensis. The sequence continues at coordinate 1,033,968 of NZ_JACLZK010000001.1, read as the reverse complement.
GACGAAACGGCTAAATGCGCGGGTGGCGAAGTGCGGCTGGAGGGGGCGTTTTATATAGACGAGGGCAAATTCCCCCAGAGCGCGGATATAGAAAAGTCCGGGGATTACGACATTTTCTCGCTCGATCCCGTCGCGAAAAAATACTTTAAACTGCTAGAATACAAGTAAATTTAGCGCGATGACGGAGCTAGAGAGGGAGATTTTCGGTCAAATTTTGGGCGAGAAAAAGATGGAGATCATCTTGTTTTTAGCCCAAAATGCGGACGAAAACGGCTTCATAACCGTTAAAATTTCAGATATCTGCGAGCGGACGGACGCCAGCAAGCCCACCGTCACGCAGACGATAAAACTGCTTGAGAGCCGCAAAATTTTCGAGCGAGTGAAAAACGGGATTTATAGATTTAAAAACTTAAAGGAACTAGAGAAAAAATGAGGAAAATTTGGATATTTGCCGCCGCGGTCGCACTCGCAAACGCCGCGATAGACGAGGCCGGGCTAAATGCCTGCATAAACAAAGGCGACGCTGCAAGCTGCGAAAAAACGCTCGCCGCGCTAGAAAAAAGCTGCTCGGGCGGCGACGCGCTGGCTTGCTACCTTTCCGCGGAGTTTTACGCCAAAGGGCTAACGGGCTACAAAGACGGCGCAAAGGCCCTTGCGATCTACAAAGACGCCTGCGCCGCAGGGAGCGCGGAGAGCTGCTACGAGGAGTCGGTGTTTTATCTAAAGGGCGACGTCGCTCCGCAGAGCTTTGAACCATCGGGCGAGCGACTCAAAAAGGCCTGCGAGCTTGGCTCCAAACGCGCGTGCAATATACTTGAACTAGCGAAGTGAGCTCTCTTGGCTGCATAAAGACGGATTTTGTATATGACGGATACGCCGATGCGATGTAAATTTTAGATTATTTCTAGTTATTAAATTTGGATAATTCGCTGTAAAAGCTTCATTCAAATTTTACAAAGCCGCTTGCAATAAATTAGACGCCTTGTCTATGGTTATAAATTTGAGAATTTTACGGGCTTTGCCATCTTTACAGAACTCGATTTCGAGCGCTAGATTTGGATTTGACGGACGGTTTTTGTTTTGCGTATTGACGGTGTAGCAGGCTGTAAATTTGATAAATTTTAGTCGAATAAATTTGAAAATTTTACGTGTTATCGGCGGCTAAAAATTTATCGGTTTATATACTTTAACTTGGTTTTTATTTGATATTTTTTAACGCTAAATTTTAAAAAGAAGATCCAAATTTGCTACTATTTTTCAGAGATTTTACATAAAACGCAAAGATAAGTTATTCTCAAATTTAACCTGCATGACGACTCCGTCTGCAGTAAAATTTGCATCCAAATTTAACAAAATATCGCGTTAAAAATGCCAAAATTTGAGCGAATTTTAAAATTTACAGATCTGCGTCCGAGATAGCTTCGGCTTGATAATGCGCAATCAGCGGCTCGATGATCTCGTCGAAAAGCCCTGCCGCCATTATCGCGTCGAGGCGGTAAAGCGTCAAATTTATGCGATGGTCGCTGATGCGGTTTTGTGGGAAATTGTATGTGCGGATACGTCCCGAGCGGTCGCCAGTGCCGACTTGGCTTTTGCGCTCGCTGGTTTCTTTGGCTAGGCGCTCTTCTTCTTGTATCTCGTAAAGGCGAGCTTTTAGCACCTTCATCGCGGCTTCTTTGTTTTTGTGCTGGCTTTTGCCGTCTTGATTCGTGACGACGATGCCTGTGGGGATGTGAGTGATTCGCACCGCCGAGTCGGTCGTATTTACCGACTGTCCACCGTGGCCCGAGCTGCGCATAACGTCGATGCGAAGGTCGCTTGGATTTATCTCGATCTCGCTATCTTCAACCTCGGGCATGATAGCGACGGTGACTGCAGAGGTGTGTACGCGACCCTGGCTTTCGGTCTCGGGTACGCGCTGTACGCGGTGGGTGCCGCCCTCAAATTTGAGCCTCGAGTACGCCCCCTTGCCCTTTATCAGCAAGATAATCTCTTTAAAGCCGCCCGTGTTGCCTTCGCTTTGGCTCACGATCTCGAATTTATACCCGCGAAGCTCGGCATATCTCGCATAAGCATTAAACAAATCGCCCGCAAAAAGCGCCGCTTCGTCTCCGCCCGTACCCGCACGGATCTCTAAAAATACGTTTTTATCGTCGTTGGGATCTTTTGGAAGGAGTAAAATTTTGATCTCTTCTTCGAGATTTTCTTTTTGAGATTCGAGATTTTTGAGTTCGTCTTTTGCTAGTTCGCCAAGCTCGGCGTCATCGAGTAGAGCTTTGTTCTCCTCGATGTCTGCGAGAGTTTGCAGATAGGACTTTGCAGCCGAGGCGATATCTTCTAAATTTGATTGCTCTTTCGAGAGCTTGGTCATATTTGTGATATCGTTTGTGATAGACGGATCGCTAAGCAGACGAGAAAGTTCGTCGTAGCGATCCAAAAAAGGCTGCAGTTTGTCGGCTAACATTAAAATTTAGATTAAGCAGATAGTTTGTTTACGAGTTTTGCGAGGCGTCCTACGCGGCGAGAAGCTGTTTGTTTTTTCAAAAAGCCTTTGCTAACGAAGCTGTGGAAATCTTTATTTGCCACTTTAAACGCGTTTAGTGCGGCTTCTTTATCGCCTGCCTCAACGGCTACGCGCACGGCTTTAGTGATATTTTTAAGCCTAGTGCGGTAAAATCTGTTTCTTTCAGTCCTTTTGATAGTCTGTCTGGCTCTTTTTTCAGAAGATTTATGGTTTGCCATAATGTCCCTTTTGTCATAATTTTAGTCCGTGATTATATAAAAATCAGTTTTAAAATCCGCTTAATTTAAGTAAAATTTAAAGCGAGGAAATTTACAACTTAAATTTGGATATTTTTTGATAGAATAGGTCGGAAATTTAATAAATTTATGGAATTTGCCAAGCAAAAAGCTGTCTGGCAAATTCTGCGGTGCAGTATTTTGAGATGGATTTGAATATTGTGCGGAAATTTTCGTCCCAAGGCTAGACCTCTGCTTGCAGTTGCGAGCAAAGCGAAGCAAAAGTAGTCCGCCGCAAGGCGAAAATTTTAAACTCATTCAAAACCAGCGTAGCGACGCCACAGGCGGGGTTTCTATAAAGACGCTCAAAAGACAAGCCGATATTAAGTCATAAAAGGAAAAACGATGAAACTATTCGGTACCGACGGCGTCCGCGGCAAAGCAGGCGAAAAACTCTCCGCCTCAACGTCCATGCGACTTGCTATGGCTGCGGGGATATATTTTAGACAGTTTGCGTCGCATACGAACACTATTTTACTAGGCAAAGACACACGCAAAAGCGGCTACATGATCGAGACCGCCATCGTCGCGGGGCTCACGGCCGTGGGCTACAACGTCCGCCAGATCGGCCCGATGCCAACCCCTGCGATCGCGTTTTTGACCGAAGATATGCGCTGCGACGCGGGCATTATGATCAGCGCCTCGCACAACCCGTACTACGACAACGGTATCAAATTTTTCGACAGCGAAGGCAATAAACTGAGCGAAGAGGCCGAAGCGCAGATAGAAAAGATTTATTTTGACGACGCGCTCATAGAAAGATCGCAAAAACAGATGCTAGAAATCGGCGCCGCAAAGCGCATTGACGACGTCATCGGCCGCTATATCGTGCAGATCAAAAACTCATTTCCTAAAAACCTAAGCCTACACGGACTGCGCGTAGTTTTAGACGTCGCAAACGGCGCGGCGTATAAGGTCGCTCCGACTATCTTTAGCGAGCTTGGCGCCGAAACCATCGTCATCAACGACGAGCCAAACGGCAGCAACATAAACCTAAACTGTGGCGCGCTCTATCCGCAAAATTTAGCCTCCGAGGTCGTGCGATTAAGGGCCGATCTGGGCTTTGCGCTTGACGGCGACGCCGACAGACTCGTGGTCGTCGATGAGTGCGGCGAGGTGGCAAACGGCGATAGTTTGCTAGGCGTCATGGCGGCATTTTTACAAGAAAACAAAGCCCTAAAAGGCGGTGCGGTCGTGGCTACGGTGATGAGTAACGCGGCACTCGAAGACTATCTAAAATCCCACAAAATCAAACTCCTGCGCGCAAATGTCGGCGACAAATACGTGCTTGAAAAGATGAAAGAAAACGGCACGAATTTTGGTGGCGAACAAAGCGGTCACATCATATTTAGCGACTACGCAAAAACGGGCGACGGGCTCGTGGCGGCACTGCAGTTTGCGGCACTGGTGCTAAAAAAAGGCAAAAAAGCGAGCGAAATTTTAAGCGAAATAAAACCGTATCCGCAAATTTTGCTAAATTTAAAGATAACAGAGAAAAAGCCGCTTGAAAGCATCGCAGGGCTAAAAGAGCTTGAAGCAAGCCTCGCAAAAGGGGGCATCCGCTCGCTATTTCGCTACTCGGGCACCGAAAACCTCATCAGGCTTTTGATTGAAGGCAAGTGCGCCGACGCGCTAAAAACCCGAATGGACGAGGTCGAAAAATTTTTCGTAAAAGCGCTAAATGGCTAAAATTTTAGGCGTTTTTTTTGCGGCGTTTTTCGTCGTTTTCGCACTCGATCAGGCGGTCAAGCAGATATTTTTGGGCGGTTTTTCGTGGCAGGGCGAGTATTTTTCGCTAGTGCTTGCTTACAACCGAGGCGTGGCATTTTCGATGTTTGCTTTTCTTGGCGAATGGCTCAAATTTATCCAGCTAGCGCTGATTGCGGGCGTTTGCGGCTATCTGCTCTGGCGGCTTAAGCGTAAATTTGACGCGCGGGCCGCGGCGAAGGCGGAGTCAAATTTGACCCAAGACGCCCAAAAAAAGGAAATCTTAGAGGAGCACGCGCTAGGAGCGGGTATAATCCTGGGCGCGGGCAGTTCAAATTTACTCGACCGTTTCGTTCACGGCGGCGTCGTGGACTACGTCTACTGGCACAAGTGGTTTGAGTTTGCGATCTTTAACCTCGCAGACGTTATGATCGACGTCGGAGTCGTACTCATACTCTGGCAGAGCTTCGCCGCGGGACGAAAAGGGGCTAAAAATGGGCGATAACGTTTATATAGCCTACGCGCTTTGGTTGCTTACGGGCTGGTTTGGCGGGCATAGATTTTATCTGGGCAAATTCGTGAGCGGCTTTGCGATGATGGCGCTGTTTTTCATCGGATATAGCCTAGCTTGGGCGATCGTGGGTTGCGTATTTTGGGCGCTTTGGGGCGCGTGGTGGCTCTTTGATCTGCGCTTAACCGGCGCGGTGGTCGAGAAAAATCAGAAAAAAGAAGCGCTAAAAGACAAACTGCGCGCGCAAGACCTCGAGGAGCGGCTTAGACGCCTCTACGAGCTGTACGAGAGCGGCGCGATAAGCAAAGAGGAATTTGAAGCTAGGAAGGAAATTTTGCTAGGGTGAGGGTCGGTTAAATTTGATACAGTTAAATTCAACTCTTTACGAAAGCGCCCTTTTGAGCGACAAAATTTAAATTTGCCGACCGAATTTAGCACTTTCAAGGTGCGGGTTTGGGCGACTCAAATTTGAAAATTTAACTTCAAATTTAAGCGTAAAACGATAAGGCGAAGTATTTTTGTTCTAGACGAGGCGCTTTTAAATTTGGCGACGGGAGTTACCTGGTCGGTAATGACCGAGCCGAATTTAAAAGTAACGAAGTATAGGGCAAAAAGACAAGCCGTTAAAATAAAAACTAAAAGGAGAAAAAATGGCAGAGTATTACAACCTCATCAAGTATTTCCACTACTTGTGTTTCATCTCGTGGATGGCGTTTTTGTTCTATCAGCCGCGCCTCTACGTCTATCACGCGGAGAATATGGACAAGCCAGACTTCGTGCGCGTGGTTGAGGTGCAGGAGTATAAGATGTACCACTACATCGGTTGGGTCGCGCTGATCGGCACGTTTTTGACGGGTATTTTGATCATCGTCGCGATGCCTGAGCTTTTGCGTAGCGGCTACGTGCACGTCAAGCTCACCGTCGTCGTTATTCTCGCGGCGTTTCATCTAGATCTTGGCCGCTATATGGTGCAGCTGCGCGAGAAACGCTGTAACAAGAGCGGCATGTTCTTTCGCGCTTACAACGAAGTGCCGACTATCGCGATGGTTATCATCATCTGGATGATGGTGTATAAGCCGTTTTAAACCGCGCTAAATATTTGCCCCGAGGCAGAGCGAACCTGCTTTGCCTCGGTGTTGCGAAGTCAAATTTAGCCTTGAGTTTTTGAGCCGTATCTTACGAATTCGACATACAAAATTAGCGCCAAATTTTGATTTTACTCGGCTCAATTAAACCCGGCCGCCCAAACGACATCAGCTTAAATAAAATCGCTAAAATTTGAAAATCTCCCCAACCTAAACGCTTCCGCGCATATCTTTCATCACGGACTTAAGATTTCGGCGCAGGCTAGTTTGTGGGTTATCTTGGGTGTTTTAGGCGTCGGGATTTTTGCTAGTTTGTTTAAAGCAAAATAGCCACGGACTGATTTGGCGACAATTTATAAATTCGCCCGCCTTGGAGCCGGGTGCCGCTTTAGCAAACTAGGCGCGCCCATTTTGCCCGCCTAGCCCAAGGCTAAATTTGATAAATTTAGCCCGAGCGAGAAAGGGCGCCAAGATAGCAAGCAAAGTTAAATTTTAGCCTTCTTTATCGCCTGAGCTATATCCGCGATCAAATCATCCGAATTTTCTATACCGACGGCAAGGCGTAGCAAACCTTGAGTAATGCCGATTTTAGCTTGTAAATCCTGCGAATAAGATTCATGAGTCATTGAGGCCGGATGGCAGATTAGACTCTCTACGCCGCCAAGACTAACGGCCAGGTCAAAAAGTTCTAGACTTTTAGCAAAAATTTTATAGTCGTAGCCATCCTTTAGCTCCAGCGAGATTAGCGCGCCGATACCGCTAGCTTGGGCGTTTTGGATGCGTTTTTCCTCGGCCGAAAATGAACCTGCGTAATACACGGTTTTAACGGCCGAGTTTTTTTCTAAAAATTCTACGATTTTTAGCGTATTTTCGCTTTGTCTATCAAATCTCACGCTAAGAGTTTTGAGGCCTCTTATTAGATTATAAGCATCTGCGGGGCTTAGCGTCGCGCCTAGAGTATTTTTCATGAAAGCTATACGCTCTGCTAGCGCATCGTTATCGGTCGTTACGACTCCGGCGATTACGTCTGCATGCCCGCCGATGTATTTCGTCGCGCTATAAACGACGATATCGGCACCGAATTTTAGCGCTTTTTGATAATACGGCGTCAAAAAAGTATTATCGACGACGACAAGCGCGCCGTTTTTACGAGCCAGCTCGGCTAGTCTGGCGATATCCGTTACTCGCAGTAGCGGATTTGACGGCGTCTCGATAAATATCATCTTAACGTCCTCATCCAAACGAGAGATTTTATTTAGATCGTCGACGAGTTCGAATTTGATCCCGAAATTTGCAAAAATACCGTTTGCGTAGCGGTAAGTGCCGCCGTAAACATTGCTATTTAAAAGCACTTTGTCGCCGCTTTTTAGCAGATTAAAAACCGCCGAGGTCGCCGCCATGCCCGAAGCCAAAGCAAAGGCGTATTTGCTGTCTTCAAATTTGGCGAAAAGCTCCTCAAATGCATTTCGCGTCGGATTTGCGCTACGAGAATAAGCATACTTTTGAAAGTCGTCCAAGCCGTCTTGCGCAAACGTCGTGGCTAGATAAATAGGCGGAACGACCGCGCCGTGAGGGTTGTTTTTAGCTTCGATACCTTTTACGATTAGCGTATCTATTTTCATTTTTTTCCTTTTAAATTTAAAAATCCATCGCCGAGATAAATTTAACTATGCGCGGCGAATCGCTACCGAAAAACTCCTCCGCCGTACCGTCAAATTCGATATTGCCGCACTCTAAAAATAAAATTCTATCCGCGACTTTGCGAGCGAAGTTCATATTGTGCGTGACGATGATCAGCGAGTCGCGCTCCTTGCTAAGGCCGCCGATGACTTTCAAAACCTCGGCCTCAAGCTCCGGATCAAGCGCGCTCGTAGGCTCGTCCAAAAGCAAAAAATACGGCTTCATCGCAAGCGCTCGCGCTATCGCCACTCGCTGGGATTGACCGCCCGAGAGCCTGCTTGGATACTCGTGCTCCTTGCCCTTTAGCCCGACCTTTTCAAGTAGAGCCAGAGCCTCAATTTCTGCCTGCTCTTTCGGGATTTTCAGCACCTGCACGGGGCCTTCGGTTACGTTTTGTAGAGCCGTTAGATGCGGAAATAGATTAAAGCTCTGAAAGACCATCCCCGTGTGCTCGCGAAAGGGCAACATATCTTTTTGCGAAATTTTACCGGCGAAATTTATCTTATGGCTTCCAAGCTCAAGCTCGCCGCTGTCCGGGATCTCGAGTAAATTTATGCAACGCAGCAGGGTTGATTTACCAGAGCCCGAGCTTCCTAAAATAACCGTAGTCTGCCCGTCTTTAAATTCTAAATTTAAGCCGTTTAAAACGACATTATCGCCGAATTTCTTAGTCAAATTTTTAAATTTTATCATCACACGTACCTTGAAAATCTTTTCTCGAGCCTAGCTTGCAGAAACGTCAAAAAGGTGCAGACTATCAAGTAAAAAAGCGCGGCGAGCACGTAAAGCGTAAGCGGATCGAAGGTGCGCGCGGCGATGCGCTGAGCGACCATAAACATATCGACCATCGTGATAGAAGCTGCAAGCGAGGTGTCTTTTAGCGTGCTGATAAAGATATTTGAAAGTGGAGGCAGTGAGATACGCGCGGCTTGCGGAGCGATGATACGGCGTAAAATTTGCGCGTAGCTCATACCAAGCGCCGTGGCGGCCTCCCACTGACCTTTAGGCACCGAAAGTACGGCCGCTCTGACGGCCTCGGAAGCGTAAGCGCCGATATTTAGGCTAAAGGTGATAATAGCCGCGCTCCAGACATCAAGCGTAACGCCCACGATCGGCAGACCGAAATATACGATAAAAAGCTGCACCAAAAGCGGCGTGCCGCGAAATATCCAGATATAAAACTCGCTAAGTTGCTTTAAAATTTTGATATTTGCTATGCGCGCGATCGCCGTTAGCACCGCGATAAGAAGTCCCAGCGAAAAGGAGATCGCCGTAAGAGGCAGCGTCACTTTTATCATCGCCAGCGCCATAGGTTGTAGCGAGCTTAGCAAAAGCTCGCTTATACGGTCAAATTCGTTCATCGCCATCTACCGCGAGACATCTTTGCCGAAATACCTGATCGAAATTTCAGCCAGCTTGCCTTCGTTTTTTAGCTCCTCTATCGCCTTGCTGATCTGATCGGCAAGTTCCATATTGCCCTTTTGCACGATAGGCGCGGTATAGTCGGTATCGCTTCCCTCGGCGGCTATTTTAACCGGAGCTCCCGGGCGCTGCTTGATGAAGTCGTAAAATACGATATTATCGCGCACGACGGTATCTACGCGCTTGCTAACGAGAAGCTCCATGCTCTTGCTAAAGCTATCGACCGTGACGTTTTGCGCTCCGTAGCTAGCGGCCACCTTCGCCCAGTTGCTGGTAGCGGAGTCTGCGTTTTTCTTACCTTTTAGATCATCAAAGCTTTTGATATCGTCGTTATCTTTGTGCGTGATGATGGCGCCGTGCACGACGGTATAGGGCTGTGCGTAGTCGTATTTTTTCTTGCGCTCATCGGTAACGCTTACTTGATTAAATACCGCATCGGCCTTACCTGCATCAAATGCCGCGAGCATCGCGTCCCACGGAGCGGTTAAGAACTCGATCTTTAAATTTAGCTTCTTAGCGACTTCGCGGGCGATATCGACGTCGTAGCCCTTTAGCTCGTTTTTATCGTCGTAGTATGAAAACGGCGCATAAGTGCCTTCCGTAGCGATCGTTAAAACGCCCTCTTTTATGGTTTTGGCGTTTAAATTTAGCGTCAAAAACGCGCCCAGAGCCAAAAATTTTAGTAGTTTTGAAATCATCTTTTATCCTTTAAATTTAGCTGCTTTTATGCGGGTAAAATTTACTCCGAGATATCTTTACCGAAGTATTTTACCGAAATTTCTTTTAGCTTGCCTTCGCTTTTTAGTTCGCCAAGGGCCTTGTTTACGTCGTTTACGAGCTCTTCGTTGCCCTTTTTTACGATGGCTGCGGAGTAGATCGGCTCACTGCCGCTAGCGGCTATTTTTAACGGGGCGTTTGGACGCTGATTTATATAATCGTAGAAGGTCACGCTGTCGTTTATCGTCGCATCCGCACGGCGGCTGATGATGAGCTCCACGCCCTTGCTAAAGCCGTCTACGGTGACGATCTGCGCGCCGTATTTTTGCGCGATACCGGCCCAGTTGCTAGTTGCAGAATGCGCGCTTTTCTTGCCTTTTAGATCCTCGAAGCTTTTGATTTCGTTATTGTCTTTGTGAGTGACTAGCGCGGCGTAGGCGACGGTGTATGGAGCGGTATAGTCGTATTTTTTCTTGCGCTCGTCCGTGATACTTACCTGATTAAACACTATGTCGGCCTTGCCCGCATCAAATGCCGCCAGCATCGCGTCCCACGGGGCTTCGATGAATTCCGCTTTTAAATTTAACTTCTTAGCGACTTCGCGCGCTACTTCGACGTCGTAGCCCGTTAGCGCGTCGTTTTTGTCATGGTATGAGTAGGGCGAATACGTGCCTTCGGTCGCGATTTTCAAAACGCCGTTTTCGAGAGTTTTTGCATTTGCACCGGTTAAAAGAGCGAGGCTCGCCAAAGCAAGCAGAGAAGATTTTAGTAGTTTTTTCATTTTTTGTCCTTTTTAAATTTATCGTTGGCTATTCATCTAAAAAGGCCCGCGAGCGCGGAGTTGAAAATATCTTTTTAAATGTTTAGCGACCTGCTAAGCACTTAAAAAGATATTCGTGCCTAGCGCCCTAGCTTTTCATTTCGCAACAACACATGTCGCACATATCGTTTTTCATAGCGTACCTTTCGAGTAAAATTTGGCGGTGATTTTATGCAAAAAAAGTTTAAGATAAAATAAATTTATATCAAAATTTCGGATTTAATTTTTTAAATGATATAAATTTCGGATACAAAATCGGCTCAAATATCGACAGGACCGAGATATAAGTTAAATTTTAAATTTTACGAAAATTAAAATTTTGATTAGAATTTTTAAATTTAACTCGTAATCTAGAACAGGTCGCGTCTATAAGCAAAATTCCACGCCTTTAAACTCTAAAAATCGTTTTTAAGCGTCGGCTAAAGCAGTAAATTTACTTAGCACGCGCCTTTTTCACGCACGCGCCCACCGCATCTATCACCGCCGCGCGAAATCCGCCGTTTTCCAGCGCTTTGACCGCTTCTATCGTCGTACCGCCGGGCGAGCAGATTTCGTCCTTTAGAGCTGCGGGATGTTTACCGCTTTTTAGCATTAGTCGCGCCGAGCCCGCGACGCTAGCCGCGACGGCTTCGTACGCCAGCGCTCTAGGAAGCCCCTCAAGCACTCCCGCGTCCGCCGCCGCCTCGATAAACATAAAAACATAGGCCGGCAGGCTACCCGCGATGCCGGTAAATGCGGCAAATTTAGCCTCCTCGAGCTCATAAACGGCGCCGAAATTTTCAAAAATCTCTCGCACCGCCGCTCGCTCGTCCGCGCTTAAATTTTCGTTAAAACACAGCGCGCTTACGCCCTCTGCGATAGCCGCGGGAGTGTTTGGCATCGCGCGCGCGACCTTGGCCTGCGTGCCCAAAATTTGCGCGCTTTGCTCTAGGCTAAAGCTCGGCGCAAGCGTGACTATAACCTTGCCCCGAGCCGCGTCTTTTATCAAATTTAATATACCCTCATACGCCGCGGGCTTGGTCGCTAACACCGTGATATCGGCCGCCGAAGCGACCGCAGCTTCGCTCTTGCAGGCGTTTACGCCGCATTTTTCGCGCAGTGCCGCCGTTTTACTCCTAGCATAGACGAACACACTCTTGCCGCCCAGCCTTTGCGCCAAATTTTCGATCATCGCGCCGCCCATATTTCCGCCGCCGATAAAGCCGATTTTAGGATTTTTCATTTTGCCGCCTTTTTTAAAGTTCCGATTTTGACCGCTTTGCCCGCGACCGCGTCGCGTACCGCCGCGCTATCCGCCCAGATCGCGCCCGTAACCTGCCCAGGCGCCAAGGTATAAACGCCGCCCGTCTGCGCCTCGTCGCTCGCCTTAAACTCGTTGCCGACGACCAGCTCATAAACGCCGTTCGTGTTGTTTTCAAATTTGATCGCCGCTTTTAGCGTCGGCGCTTCACCCTGTTTCGCCGCGCCCGCATACTGCTCGAGTATGTTTTTGCTAAGCTTGCCGTAGATGCCGCCGTACTCGTCCAGATAGATGCGTACGGCGAGTTTGTCCGAATTTTTGCCGCCTTTTTCGCCCTTGCCGGCCCTCACGCTCATCTCGTAGGCGCTCTGCCCGGTCGGGAAATCCTTAAATTTTGCGTCGGGAACAAAAACACGCACGTTATCCGTTACTACTTTTTCGTCGTGCGTCTGCGGTGTTACGTCCGTTAGCACGAGCGTGGATTTCACGTCCGCGCCTTTGTCCGAAACAAGCGCAGAGATCGGCACGCGAGTAAGCAGCGTCGTCTCGTAGCAACCGCTAAAAATAAACGCCGCGGCAAGAGCAAAGATAAATTTTAGTTTTTTCATCGGTTTCCTTTAAATTTACGCCGATTTTAGCATAAATTTCGCCTTTGCGTGCCTGTGCGCCGACTTGCGACGGGTCAAATTTCATCGCCAAAAAAGTCCCCGTCGATGTCGCAAATCTCGATATTTTGTCGCACCGAAAAAATACTAATTCGGCTTTAAATTTGACACCAAATTTGAACGCGAAACGATAAGGCGAAGTATCGTGAGATGATTTTGAGAGTTGTGTAGAAATTTTAAGTCGAGGCTAGACCTCTGCTTGCAGTTGCGAGCAAAGCGAAGCAAAGATAGTCTGCCGCAGACTTAAAATTTCAAATCTCTCTCAAAAGCGCTCAAAAGACAAGCCACTAACGCGTTTGATAATCTCCGCGGACGATATATTTGTAAGTCGTAAGCTCCCTCACCCCCATCGGTCCTCTGGCGTGCAGTTTTTGCGTGCTGATGCCGATCTCGCCGCCAAATCCAAACTCGCTACCGTCGCTAAAACGCGTCGAGGCGTTGGCGTAGACGACCGCGCTACCGACCTCGTTTAAAAATCGCTCGACGTTTGCGTAGTTTTCGCTCAAAATCGCGTCCGAATGCCCGCTGGAATGCGCATTTATAAAGCTGATCGCCTCGTTCGTATCCCGCACGGCGCGTACGGACAAAACGAGATCCAAAAACTCGGCGCCAAAGTCGCCCTCGCCTGCAAGATTAACGTTTGCCAAACCGCGCAACTCCGACTTGCACGCATCTAGCAGCTGCTCGCTCACGCGAAACTCGACTTCGGGCATTTCGCGCAGCAGCTCAGGCAAAATTTCGCCCGCCACGCGCTCATGTAAAAGCACGCACTCAACGGCGTTACAGACGCTTGGGCGCTGGGTTTTGGCATTTTTGATTATCTTTGCGGCCTGCTTTAAATTTGCACTCTCATCGACGAATATGTGGCAGACCCCCGCGCCCGTCATGATGATCGGCACGGTCGCGTTTTGCGCTATAAAGTCTTTTAAGCTCTTGCCGCCGCGCGGTATCAAAACGTCGATATACTCGCTCATTTTCGCCATTTTCGCCACTACTTCGCGTTCGGCGCTCTCCACGAGCTGCACGGCGCCTTTTGGAAGGCCAAATTTAGCCCCCGCTTCGTTAAATAAATTTACTAAAAAAATGTTTGAATTTAGCGCGCTGGCGCTTCCTCGCAGGATCGCCGCGTTGCCGCTTTTTAGCGCCAAAGCCGCCGCGTCGATGCTGACGTTTGGACGGCTCTCGTAGATGATGCCAAGCACCCCCAGCGGCACGCGCACTCGGCTGATTTGCATGCCGTTTGGATGGCTCCAGCCGCCTAGATTTTCGCCCACGACTTCGGCGAAGCCCGCCACCTCGCGCACGCCCTGCGCCATAGCCTCGATACGAGCGTCGGTTAGTCTTAAGCGGTCTAGCAGCGCCGCACTAAGCCCCGATTTCTCGCCGTTTGCAAGGTCTTTGGCGTTCGCCGCTTTTATAGCCTCTTTTTGCGTCAGTAGCTCGTCCGCTACGGCGTTTAAAATTTCAAATTTAGCCTTGCTACCAAGTCTCAAAAGATCGCCGCAAGCGGCCTTTGCGCGCTTACAGATATCTAAAATTTCATTCATTTTCGCTCCTTAATTTATAAAGCGCCCTCTCTTGGGTGCAAAGAGTAGCGCGACAAAGCAAAATTTAGCGATGCGTCTACCAAATTTTAGCTTTAAATTTGACTTGATTATAGCCAAATTCGCCCGAATTTTATGCGAGCGTAAAAATACGCTATAATCGCCAAAATTACGAAAAGAAGGCAGAATGGGCGGGATAAAAGAGTTTTTAAAACACGAAGCCAGCGGCGGGATTTTGCTGATGATCGCTACGGTCGCGGCGCTACTGTGTCAAAACACGTTTTTGAGCGATTTTTACAACGAATTTTTAAAGACCAAATTTACCGTGAGCTTCGGCGAATACGGACTAAGCAAGCCCCTAATCTTGTGGGTGAACGACGGGTTGATGGCGGTATTTTTCTTTCTCATCGGACTCGAGCTAAAGCGCGAGGTTCTGGAGGGCGAGCTAAAAAATCCGTCGAAAATCGCGCTGCCAGCGATCGGCGCGGCAGGCGGCCTGATAGTGCCCGCGGTTATCTTTTATCTTTTTACGAAACACGACTCCTTCGCGCTTGGCGGTTGGGCGATACCGACGGCGACGGACATCGCGTTTGCTCTGGGGATTTTGAGCCTACTTGGGCCTCGCGTACCGACTAGTTTAAAAATTTTCCTCATGACGCTAGCCATCGTCGACGACCTTTGCGCGATCGTGATTATCGCGCTATTTTACACGAGCGAGCTTAGCGCCCAAATGCTTGCGGTCGCGAGCGTTTGCCTAGCCGCGCTTTTCGCATTAAACAGACTCGGCGTAAAGAGCAAGGCGGCGTATCTGATCGTAGGCGCGGTAATGTGGGTAGTGGTGCTAAAATCAGGCGTTCACGCCACGCTTGCCGGCGTCGTGGCGGCCTTTTTCATACCGCTTAGCTTTAAAGACGAGCCCGGCAAATCTATGCTAAAAAGCATCGAGCACGACCTGCACGGCTGGGTGGCGTTTGGCGTGCTACCGATATTTGCCTTCGTAAACGCAGGCATCTCGTTGCGAGGCGTCGGACTGGACGAGATTTTGTCTCCGGTCGCGCTAGGCACGGCGCTGGGGCTTTTCGTCGGCAAGCAGATCGGAGTATTTTCTTTTAGCTTTTTAGCGATCAAATTTAAGCTAGCCAAGCTGCCAGAAGGCTCAAATTTCATCCAGCTTTACGGCATCGCCGTGCTTTGCGGCGTAGGATTTACGATGAGCCTTTTTGTTAACGGCTTAGCCTACGACGACACGGACGTATTTGCCTACACCGACAAGCTTGCTATCTTGCTAGGTTCGGTAGTTTCGGGCGCAGTCGGGTTTATATCGCTTAAATTTAGCACCGAAAATCCGGGCGCGATAGAAAAACGGTAGCGAGTAAAGCGGCTCACTCCCGCTGGCCGCCTCGTAATCTATAAATCAAATCGCACGCCACGTGTGCAAAGCTCGCAAACACGAAGCCGATACCCAGCCCGGCGGCCAGGTTGTAAAGCGCGCTGTCGTTTGCGAGGGCGTAGTCGTCAAATCGCACGTAAATGCCCCATCTGCCGCCCATCCCCTCCGGCGCAAAGAGCAGCCCGCTAAGCGCGAGAAAGCAAAATCCGCCAAGCACAAGGAATTTCGCGGCCACGACGATCAAATTTACGCCTCCGACGTCCGCACGGCCGTAGTTTAGGCAAAAAACGGCGGCGAAAAAACAGATCCAAAACGGCGCAGCGCAGGCGTAAAAAGCAATCACGTTTAGGCTCGCGCCGTTGTTTGTAAAGTCGTCTAAAAACGGTGCAAAAACACGCACGCCGTAGATAAAAGGCAGCCAAAATTTAAGCTCTAAGATCTCGTCAGGGCTCAAATTTAACGCCCAGATCCCAAGTGCCGCAAAAAATAAGACCCCGAGCGAAAACGGCGCCCAGCCTGCTAAAATCGCTCTCTCAAACAAGCTTTTACGCGCCGCAGAGTCACGCCCGAATTTGGTTTTCGCCGCTTCTTTTTCGTTCATCATTTTCCTTAAATTTATCCATATTTTAAAGCGCGCTCAAAAATCAACCGTCAAACTTAGCGGCGACCGCGCGGTTGGCTTGAGCGGCTAAATTTGATCAAATTTAGCCGCCACGTCCGCTCAAATTTCACCCGCCATGCAACAAAATTTGCTCTAAATTTAGCGCAAATTTGACGCCGATACGACCAAATTTCGCCGCAAATAATCGCCAAATTTGACCTAAATCAGCGCGATGTTGTCGATGTGCAGCGCCTCGTCCTCGTATTTGTAGCCCAGAACCGCCTCGATCTCCTCGCTCTTGCGCCCTTTTATGAGAGCTAGCTCGGCCGATGAGTAGTTTGTTATGCCGCGGGCTAGCGCCAGACCGTTTGCGTCTTTGATAGCGAGCGTTTCGCCGCGCTCAAACTCACCCACGACCTCGGCAATGCCGACTGCTAGCAGGCTTTTGCCCTCTTTTAGCGCCTTCGCCGCGCCTGCGTCGATCGCGACGGAGCCGTTATCTGCGGCCGAATAGGCGAGCCAATATTTACGCGAATTTATCCTGTTTTTGCCCGCCAAAAATAGCGTCCCGACCTCGCTGCCCTGCGCTGCTCGCACGATATTTCGCGGGTCGGAGCCGTTTGCGATGATGAGATGAGTGCCGTTTTTGGTCGTC